>NZ_JBSSEP010000003.1:0-352554 GCF_054061835.1 Pseudomonas sp. TE12234 | reverse complement strand
CCGAACTCAGAAGTGAAACGATGCATCGCCGATGGTAGTGTGGGGTTTCCCCATGTGAGAGTAGGTCATCGTCAAGATTAAATTCCGAAACCCCTGTTTGTTAACACAGACAGGGGTTTTGTCGTTCTGGACCAGCCAAAAACCAGAAACACAAAAAAACCAGCCTCTGGTTCAGAGACTGGCTTTGCAGCAGCAACCTGGCTCAGCATCGCTAAAATTTAGCAGAAGTTACCGGCTGGCAAATAAAGCAAGCCAAGCTTTAAGCAAACAGCTTCAGCACATTATTCATCGCATCATCGGCAAAGCCCTGAACGAAGTCCTTGAACCCGGGCAGTGCCTCAGCGCCACCCTGAGCAGGTTCAGCCATGATCGTCCAGGTGGCCCGCGATTTGCCCACTCCCAATGATTCCACGGTCATAGCCGCCCACAAATTGGCCACGCCCAAGGTGTTGTAAATCGTGGTCCAAGTCATGCTCAGGGCGTGATCGTCTCGGGAGTTGAGTTGTTCGACTACCAGATTGCCGTCCCTGAAAATCTTCTTGCGCAGGGACGACACGCCCTCGCCGGTCATCTCGATGTGCGACAGCGCCGGAATGAATTGATCGAAGCCGGCAAAGTTGCCGACCACGGCCCAGACTTGCGCAGCATCGGCCAGTACTTCCACCGAAGACACGACCTGGCAGCCTTGCGGGTTTTTGATCAAGGTATCGGGTTGCAGAGTGTTCATGATTTTGCTCCGTTCTTGGTTGGGATGAATCAAATGAAATTAATGTCTTTGAGGTAGTCGCAACCGCGTCGCAGTAGCGCCGGGGACTTTTCCGGGTAGCGCGCGCCCATTTGCCGGACGCCGGCTTTGGCGTTGTCATGACCGATCATGGAGATGTCGCCTATGTCTTCCTCGAAGCCGTTGAGGTAGAAACCCACCACCCCGAACAGCGCGTTGTCGCTGTCGACTCGGCCCAGTTGCTGCTGCCAGTCGGTGACACTGACCAAGGAAAATTCGCGACCTGCTTCGCGAAAAGACGCAACGTAGGTGCCCCAATCCAGGGGTTCGGGGTTGTGCAGGTTGAAGACCGACCTGTCCGGCTCATAACGTCCGGCATGAAAGGCAATAAAGCGGGCAAGGAAATCCACCGGCATCAGGTCGAAATTCAACGTGAACTCCGGTACCTGCCCAAGCTGGATCGAACCTTTGAGCATCAGCATCAAACGGTTCTTGTGCGGTTGGCACACTCCCGAGAGGCTATTGAAACTGATGTTGCCAGGGCGATAGAGATTGACCTGCACGCCGCGTTCCCGGGCACGTTCGAGGATCCGCTCGCCGACCCACTTGGACAGGTTGTAGCCGTTCTTGATGTAGATCGGCGGAGTCGGCGCGGCGGGTAACTCAAGTACCCGGCCTTCGGCGGAAATCGTGCTGGAGGCCGAGAGCGTAGAGACGAAGTTGAAGATCTTTTTGCTGCGTCCTTCGCAAAGCCGCAGACACTCGAAAATCGGCTCGACGTTGTCCCGCGCCAGCGACTCATAATCGAGCACGTGATTGACGTTGGCAGCATTGTGCACCAAGGCGCCGAACTCTCGATCCAATCGCTCGTACACATCTGTAGCCAGTCCCAGTGCCGGCCGGGCAATGTCGGCCGCGTAGACCCGAACCCGACTCAGATCCAAATGCTCCAGACGGTTTTCCCGTAACGCCTGGGCAAAGCGCTCGGCAGCCGATTGCCCTTCGCCTTCGCGTACCAGGCACGCGATTTCACTGGCACCCGCGGCCAGCAGCGCTTCGACAATGTGCACGCCCACAAAACTGTTGGCGCCGGTGACGATCACCTTGTGCACATCACCCATGCGGCTCGCGGGCAAAGGCTGCACATCCAGCGTGCGCTCGGCATCGGTTATGGCTCGTTCGCTCAGGGCTTCTTCCGTGTCAGAGCCGCGTACCAGGGTCGCGAGTTTTTCGATGGTGGGGAGTTCGATGAAGCGGTTGATCGAAATGCTGCGGCCGAACTCTTCGCGTAGACGCAGAAGCATTCGCGATAGCAGGATCGAATGTCCTCCCAGGTTGAAGAAGCTTTCGTCAGTAGAAATATCGTGGATCGGCAATTCCAGCAGTTCAGACCAGATCGCCAGAAGCCGCGTTTCATCAACGTTGGCAGGCAGGCGGCGAGGGGTGTTTTCGCTGATGCTGACCGGCATCTCCAGCAGCGCCTTGCGATCGACTTTGCCGTTACTGGCGTATGGCAGGCTCGGCAGTTCAGTCCAGGCGCAGGGCTGCATGTAGTCCGGCAGGTACTGCGCCGCATGGGCCTTTAACGCTTCGCGAGCGATACCGATGGGGTATCCCTGAGGTTGCGCAAGGAAAGCCAGTATTCGTCGATGGCTATCAATGACCACCGCCACCTGGCGGTACAGCTGGCTGTCGCGCAGGCAACGTTCAATCTCCTCCGGCTCGACCCGGAAACCGCGAATTTTCACTTGATTATCACGCCGCCCACACAGCTCGACTCCCTCAGCGGTCCACTTCGCCATGTCGCCAGTGCGATAGGCACGCAGGATCTGGCCGTCGGGCAGGTTCAGGGACAAATAGCGTTCGGCGGTCTGTTGCGGGTTATTCAGGTAACCCAGGCACACACCCGGCCCGACAATGTACAGCTCGCCAACGGTCTGCTCGGGCACTGGCTGCAAATCGTCATCGAGAATCAGCACCTGGCTATTGGCAATCGGCCCGCCGAGCGATCGATTGTTATCGCCGGCCTGCAGTCGCCTCGCGGTTATCAGTACCGTGGCTTCGGTTGGGCCATAGAGGTTGTAGAGCCTGCCCTGGCGGCTCAGCTGCTGAATGACCCAAGGTTCGCAGACATCGCCGCCGGTCATCACGTGCCCGAGGTCTTGCAGTTGTTCAAGCGGCAAAACGCTCAGCAATGCTGGCGGTAAAAATGCGTGGCTCAGACGGTTGTGCCGGATCAGTTGAACCAGTTGTAGCGGGTCACGACGCTGGTCATCACTGGGCACGATAAGTTCGGCGCCTTGGAGCAAGGTCGGGAAAATATCGATCAACGACGAATCGAAACCCAACGACGAAAACTGCAATACACGGCTGTTCTCGGTCAATTGGACATAATCGGCGTACCACGCGGTGAAGTGGGCGAGGTTGGCCTGGCTGAGTAGCACCCCTTTGGGGTGGCCGGTGGTGCCCGAGGTATAGAGCGCCATGCACGGTGCATCGAGCGCGGGGCGTTGGCGCATCAGCGGTTGATCAAGATCCACCTCATCTAAGTCGATACGGGTAATGTCGAGCCCTACGACTTCTGACGCGAGTGGATGCTGACCGTCATGCAGCAGCAACACCGCGCCAGCGTCCGACAGAATGTACTGCTGACGTTGCAGCGGATGGCTTGGCTCCAGCGGCAGGTACACCGCACCGTGGCCCAGGATCGCCAGGATGCCCGCATACAGCGCGCTGCACTTGGGCAGGCAGATGCCGATCACCGGAGGCCCCTGATGCCCGGCCAGCAGCGGTTGTAAACGTTGGGCAATGGCGCGGCTGAGGTCATGCAATTGCCGGTAATCGAGGGCGGTGCCGGAAACAGTCAGTGCACGGCAACCGGCCGACTGAATGAAGCGTTGTTCCAGGCGTTCAATCATCGGTGTCTGCGCCCGTTGTTGCAGGCGCGGCTCGGCGGTGGCATTGAGCCGGTGGACAAAGGCTAGGCGCTCGAGAAACATCAGGCTCTCCACGCTTTCGAAGTGCGCAGAAGTGACGGGCTCGGCGAGCAGCCAATAGTCGGCGTCACGGGAATAGCGGCTGACCAGCAGCGCCACATGGTCCACCAGTTCCGCCACGGTCCGCAGACGCAATGCCTGGCCATTGCCCGAGGGCTCATCGGCCATCGACACGCGACTGATCAACGTCGAGCCGCACAGGCACAGCAAGTCCAGCGATGGCAATCCGCAAGGGCCCGGCAGGCCAACACCCAGTTGCAGCGTCAGTCGCGGCACATCGTCGAAGCCTCGAATCGGTAGCGTGGCATCGTCGATCAACAAATCCACAGGCGTGGGTGCCGGTTCATCAATTGTTGTCACCCGGGACAGTGCATGGCCGTGTTTTTCGAGTTCCTGCGCCAGGTCGGTCAAGGCCCGGCTTTGTCCAACGAGCAGTATGTCCAGACGTCTCATGAGGGGCTCCTCGTCAAATCAAGTAATCGCGCAAGGCGCTTTGCACGCACGGCGAATCCAGCAGCGAACTGCTGCGGAAGAACTGCACGATGTTGGCGACCAGCGGGTGATGGCGATTGATTGGAAAGGCCACTCCGGACACTTCATTCCTGAGGGCGTGGCGCACCCTGTCGCTGATCGGCAGGGCATCGATCAAGCGCAAATCAAAGGACCTCTGGATATCGTTGGTCAGGTAGTGGCCGATGAACACCGGCAGAATCTGCGCGATGCAGTGGCGGTCGCCCTCGCTTGCGGTGTGCCAGTAGATGCGCACCATCCGTGACCAGAAACCGGAGTGCCGGCCTTCATCGAGCAAGTGATCGGCCATCAGGCCCTTGATCGATTGCTTGATCGTGTCGTCCTTGGCGAAGGCTGCCACATCGCCGGTCACGGTGTTTTCGGCGATGGCCACGCAGATCAGTTCCACGGCGCCACGCAGGTGCTGCGGCGCGAGTGCCACGGCCGCCGGTATAGCCCGGCTCAGCTCGATTTCGCCTGGCAGCTCGATGGGCGCGATGCCAGTCATGGCGACGGTCTGCTGCATGAAATCCATCGCCACCAAGGCGTGGTAATCCTCGTCCACGACCACCGTCATGGCGTCATAACGGCAGGCGAACGGGAAGGTCACGTCGAAGCGATTCTTGGCAATGTTGCGGGCGGTCTTGTCGACGATCTCTGTTTCGAAAATCACCACGTCGTTGATGAATTTGTAGAGCGTCTGCACCAGGGCAAAGTCGCGCAGCTGCGGGCACTCGCGCAGGAAGGTTTCACCGAGCACCAGCGGTTGGCGGCTCAGCGGATAGATCAGTTTGTCGTCGTTCTCCAGCACGCGACGCGGGCGTGTGCGAATGGTCGCGCGGCTTTCCCAGGCGTCGGCGAAGGATTGGTAGTCGGCGGCGTTCATGCGCTCACCTGCGTGCTGCGTTGGCTCATGCTCAGGCGCAGCCCGTCCCATAGCGCGATGCGGCTTTCCACGGCGGCGATTGCGCTGGCGTACATGTCTTCTTCACGATGCGGATCGCCATCGATCAGTCGGTCGAGAAGTTTTTCCGCAGCCGGGCCGTGGTCTTCAGAGTCGACTTCAATGTGCCGTTCGAGGTAGTAGCGAAAGGTGGGGGCTTGTTCAATGCCGATGCCCCAGTCGTCGAGAATGCGCTGGAACATCGGTGGAATGACGCTCTCGCGACCATGCAGGAACGCCGCCGCCACGCTGTGGTCCGGCGCATGCAGTGCGGTGTGCAACGTTTGGCGCACAAACCGCGCGGTCGCCGGATCGACCTCGACGCTTTGCAGCGCCACGTCGTAATTCACCCCTTCTTGTTGCAGCGTTACGAAGCGCTCGATGGCGGCGGTATTGGCACCGACTTCGCGCATCGCATCCAGGTACAGCTCGAAGTGGCTGTAGTGACCGTGATCCGGACGCGCATCGGACTCTTCACCCAGCACGATCTCGTTGATCAATCGCGCTGCCTGCGGGTCCCTTGGGGGAAGCCAGGGCAAGTGGGTGCAAGTCAGTTCCTGCTGCAGGCGCTTGGTCAGTGACATGAAATCCCATACCGCAAACACATGGGTTTCCATGAAATGCTGTAATGCCGACAATGAATGTATTTCGCGGAATATCGGGTGTGCAGCAAGTTCGGCTTTTTTCTGGGCGAGACGGTCTTTAGTGGGTTTCATGGGTGAACCTCTAAATAGTCAAATGTGATGTGTTAAAGCGTCGGCTGTTGAGTGAACTTTTTCGCTGGCGAGCGGGCGCCTCAAATGAATTGATGGGTTTTAGTTGTAATGCGATTGGCGTGTTATTGCAGTACCGGCCATTGCTGGCTGACGGTGTGGAAAAATTAGTACATGAATTAAGACTTGAGCAAGTTATTTTTAAATGTTTTTAAAGTTAAACTTTCCTGGGTGTGAGCTGGCCCAATAAAGCTTTATATATAAGCTTTATTTGGGTGTAGTTACTCCTTCCTAGTTATATAAGTAAGAATTTAGATAAAGAGTGAGTGCCTCACTCGAAGTAACTTTTTCACGCAGATGATTGAGGTGATTTGAAAGGGGCGGAAGTTTGACGGGGGTGACACCGATTCTTCCATTCCCGAGGCAAGGCTCCTTCCGTACGTTCCTGGTGCGGGGACTGCGCCAGCGTTAGCATGCGTCCCCCCGTTCATGGTTTTTTGTCGACCCAAGAGTGAGCGTAATGCAAGGCAGCCGCTATCACCGGCGTATGAGGGTCCGGGAGGGGGGCGGGGGGGGGAAATTTGTAAGTGGATCGTGCGGCTTCAAGCGTGACACTGGACCTGTGGCGCTATCGCCACAGGTCAACGGGGGTCATTTCGAGGTTTTGATGCGTTCAGCCTCAGGGCTGGCCAGGTAGCGAGTGATGACCTCGACCGCACGATTGAGGTGGTGTTCGAGTAGCTCCACCGACTTTTCGACGTCCCGCTCTTCGGCAGCCCGCAGCAGTGCCCGGTGATCTTCCTGGGACAACTTGCCCAGGCCCATGGCTTCCAGATTGAAGCGCAGAAAGCGCTCTTCCTCGATCAACCCGTCTTCGACCAGCTTCAGCAGTCGACGGTTAGGGGCTTTGCTGTACAGCGACATGTGAAACAGGCGATTGAGTCGGCCGATTTCGGTGTAGTCCTGTTCTCTTTCCAGTTCCTCGATGTAGCGGGTTGCCTGTTCGATATCCGCGCCTTCAAGAAACGGAATCGATAATCTCAGCGCTTCGGACTCCAGCAGGATGCGCAGGGCATAGGTTTCCACGGCATCACCCTGGACCAGCGGGGCGACCACGGCGCCTTTATGGGCAGTCACGCTAAGCAATGCCTGGGCTTCGAGCTGGCGCAAAGCTTCGCGCACGGGCATGCGGCTAACGCCAAACAGATCGGCCAGGTCTTGCTGACGCAGGGCTGCACCGCAGGGAATACGGCCGTCGAGAATGGCCGCGCGAAGGGTTTCTTCAATCACCGAGCGTGCCAGGTGAGCGGGAATCGGCCCGTTGACCTTAATACTGCTCAGAGGGTTGGGCTTTTGTGTCACTACTACGCACCATGATTGACTTGTATTTTTGGATCCAACTGACACTAGTGGTGGCCTGAGGGGTTGTCAAACGCCCGACAGAGCACCTTCTCTCAGTTTAGCGTGCCGCCAGTGATCTCAGCGTACCGTTGTTTTTTACCGGGCTAACCTACACCATCAACCGACTTCCCTCTGACTACCCTGGATGCCTGGCATTGGCGGTACGTTTCCCGATTTCCCGGATGTTGCGCTGGCTATTCGGCGCGTTGCTGCTGGCCGGCGTCCTGCTGGGCGGTGTGCAGGCCGATTGGGATTTTTCCCTGATCAGCGGCCGGGCGCGGGCATTGTACGGACCTTTGGGTGAGGGCCAGAAGCGCATTGATGATTGGCAACACTTATTGGCGACCCAGAAGCAGGTCAGCGAGCTGGAACAGCTGAATGTAGTCAATCGGTTCTTCAATAAACAGCTGCGCTACGTCGAGGACATCGATCTGTGGCACCAGGAGGATTACTGGGCAACACCCATCGAAGCCCTGTGGAAAGGTGCGGGCGATTGCGAAGACTACGCGATCGCCAAGTATTTCAGCCTGCGCCATCTCGGCATTGCCAGTGAAAAACTGCGCATCACCTACGTAAAGGCGCTGAGTCTGAATCGCGCGCACATGGTATTGACCTACTACTCAAGCCCGGACGCCATGCCGATGGTGCTCGATAGCCTGATCGATACGATCAAGCCGGCCAGCCAACGAACGGATTTGCTGCCGGTCTACGCCTTTAACGCAGAGGGGTTGTGGTTACCGGGTGCCAAGGGCAACCAGAAGGTCGGTGACACCAAACGCCTGTCCCGTTGGCAGGATGTGCTGAAAAAAATGCAGGCCGAAGGATTTCCGGTCGAGACGACTAATTAGGAGCACGCCCTCAGATGTCTTTGTTCAAACAGCTGTTGATTGCTATCTGTCTGTTCCTGGTCGTCGCCTTCACCGGCAACTTCATGGTGAGCCTGGAGAGCTCGCGCGCCCAGTATGTCAACCAGTTGCGCTCCCATGCTCAGGACGCTGCGACGGCGCTGGCGCTGTCCCTGACGCCAAACATCGATGACCCGGCGATGGTCGAGTTGTTAGTCAGTTCGATCTTCGACAGCGGCTACTACGCAAGCATCCGCGTCGTCGACCTGAAAACCGAACAGACCCTGGTCGAACGCAGCGGCATCCCGACCGATGCCCATGTGCCGGACTGGTTCGTCAAACTGATTGGCCTGGAGCCCGCCGGGGGCGATGCGATTGTCAGTCGTGGCTGGGAGCAGGCGGCGCGGGTCGAGGTGGTCAGTCACCCGATGTTTGCGCTGGCCAAATTGTGGCAGAGCGCGCTGGGCAGCCTGGGCTGGTTGCTGGCCTGTGGCGTGGTCAGCGCGGTATTGGGCGCGCTGTTGCTGCGTCGGCAATTGAAGCCGCTCGATTACATGGTCCAGCAGTCCCACGCGATTGCCCGACGCGAATTTCTCAGCCTGCCCGAGTTGCCTCGCACACCGGAATTGCGTCGAGTGGTGCTGGCCATGAACCAAATGGTCGAGAAGCTCAAGGCGCTGTTTCATGAACAGGCCGAGCGCAGTGAAAAACTGCGGGTCGAGTCCTATCAGGACAACCTGACCGGGTTGGCCAACCGGCGTTACTTCGAAATGCAGCTCAATGCGCGGGTGAGCAATCCCGAGCAGGCCAGCTCCGGGTATTTGTTGCTGCTGCGCGTGCAGGACCTGGCCGGGCTGAACCAGCGTTTGGGTGGACAGCGTACTGACGCCTTGCTTCAGGCGGTGGGCCAGCAGTTGTCCCGCGAGTGCGCCAGATACCCGGAGACGCACAACCTCGTCACGCGGATTCGGGGGGGCGAATTTGCCGTGCTGGCGCCAGGACTGGTGCGTGAGGAAGCCCTGCAACTGGCGCAGCATCTCGACATCGCCCTGGCCAGCCTGCATGCGACCGGTGCCACGGACGTCGCCTCGGTGGCGGCGATCGGGCTGGCGCCGTTTATTCATGGCGATACTCCGCAGGCGGTGCTTGCATTGGCCGATCAGGCATTGGCGCAGGCCGAAGGTCAGACCGACACGCACTGGGTCTGCCTGGATCGCAGTGCCTTGGCCGGCGTCGGCGACGACCATCATACCTGGCACAACCTGCTGGATCAGGCGCTGACCCAGCGGCGATTCAAGTTGTATTTTCAGCCGGTGGTGGCCAGCCAGGACACTCAACTGGTGTTGCACTACAAAGTGCTTTCGCGGCTGATCGACGACCAGGGCCAGATCATCCCGGCTGGAGGCTTCCTGCCGTGGCTCGAACGGTTCGGCTGGGTGTCACGATTGGACCGGCTGATGCTGGAGCTGGTGCTGGAGCAGATGGGCGATCACGAGGAGTCGCTGGCACTGAACCTGTCATCGGCGACCCTGGACGACCCGAAAGCGTTGAATGCCCTCTTCGAGACACTGCGTTCGCACTCCAGCCTGGGGCCGCGGCTGACCCTGGAAATCGGCGAAGAGCAATTGCCGGAGCAAGCTATGCTCGAAGACCTGACGCGGCGTTTGCGTGAGCTCGGGTTCTCGCTGAGCCTGCAGCACTTTGGCGGCCGCTTCAGCATCATCGGTAACCTGGCGCGTCTGGGGTTGGCGTACCTGAAAATCGACGGCAGCTACATCCGCGCGATTGATCAGGAGAACGACAAGCGCCTGTTCATCGAAGCGGTTCAGCGCGCCGCCCACAGTATCGATTTGCCATTGATTGCCGAGCGGGTCGAGACCGAAGGGGAGTTGAGGGTGATTCGGGAAATGGGGGTGTATGGCGTCCAGGGGCGGCTGTTGGGTGAGCCCAAGCCTTGGGCTTAGGGCGTTGGGTTTGTGTCGTCAGTGATGCCGCCATCGCGAGCAAGCTCGTTCCCACAGGTTTGTGTATTGCTCGCACATCCTGCGACCGCCACCGCGCAAGGGTGGGAGCGAGCTTGCTCGCGATGGCGTCGGTACAGCCAGCGAAGCATCAGATAAACCCTTCCTCATCGTCCTCAACCAGCTGACTCAACCCGCCCAAGGCCTCACGGGCCTGGCTGCGGTCCATGAGTTTGGCCTGTGCCGGCGCTGGCAGGTCGGTGACCAGGATCACGCCCTTGTTGATCAGTACGGCGATCAAGTCGTCGAGTACCCGGATCATTTCCAGGTCGCTCTGGCGCAGTTGCTTGAGCTGTTTGATCTGCTGCAGTTGCTTGTGGCTGGTGGCCATGATTTCGTTGGCGAACCAGGCCTGAAGGTCAGGGTGGTCGGCCGGCAGCGTTTCCGTGGACCCGGCGTAAGCTTCGGCTTCCACGCGCAGCAGTTGGCCGTCTGAATCGCGTTGCACGTAGAACATCGAACTTCCCTCATAAGTGAACAGCGTCATGCTGTCAGCAGCATAGCCAACATCGCGCTGATAGAGGGCGCACCGCACACTCTTTGCTCTCACAATTGCACTGAGTGTCATCACGTGCAGGTCGTTGTCGGAAAGAAAATCCCCACGTTGGAACTAAGACATTGATTTGGAACATATATATCTGAATTCCAAACAATGTAGCCTATAACCATAGTTCATATGGTCCGCGAATTGCTTTGAGAGTTGGCAATATCTTCAGATTGCCGTCCATCTACCGAGGTGCCATCCGGCGCAAACCATGTGCGCCTTTCCGGTGCTTACTGGATAATCCCGCGCCGCCGCCAGCCCCCGTAGTTATTCGCCTGCGGCACAGTTGGGCAGCCAGAGCAAACAGGACGCGCCAAATAAAAAAGCCACTAATTCGTCAATTTTATGGCGATAAAAAAGGTTTTTTTAATCGCGTTCAACTATTACACTTGCGGCGTTCAAAATATTGACGATACCATTTTGATGGCTAGCTTCGATGAGTTCTTGAGCAGCGTGCTCCCCAATATGTGCCAGCGCCTCGGATAGTCTTTTATGAAACGTACAGACGATATATCGAACCTATTCAACAGGTTCGGAGCAAGTGCGGACAGCTATCTCGAGTTCGGTAGCCATTTCGAGTACAAAGAAAAACCGTTGGCGCTGGTGCCGACGGCTCCTGAGCGGGTGCCTGTCGTTGAAGCCGATCAACCGGCGCTACAGCCCGGCGATCAGGCTTCTGCCGATTCCTTGCAGGGCGTCGAAGCTCCCTTGGCGCCTGTTAATACCCCGGCACCTGCCACACCTGCCGCACCGCTTCGCCACCTGCTGGCTGAAGTCGCGCTGGCGCGTCAGGCCGAAGCGCAAGCGCGCAACGAAGAGGCGCTGCGCCAAGTGTTGCCACAGGGTCGCCCGGCCAAAACCAGGGCTCACGTAATTGCCCTGGTGTCGGCCAAGGGGGGCGTTGGTAAAAGTACGCTGGCCTCTGCACTGGCCACCGCCTTGCGTATAGAGGGCGGGCAGACCCTGGCCATCGACCTCGATCCGCAAAACGCCCTGCAACACCACTTGGGGGCGGAGCCAGACGTGGCGGGCCTGGGTTACGCCAGCCTAAAGGGTGAGAACTGGAAGTCACTGTTGTTGGCCGGCTCGGCCGGTTCATTGCTGCTGCCTTACGGCTCGGTGACGGAGGACGAGCGCCGCACCCTCGAGCGCTATCTGGAAAACGACCGCTACTGGCTCGCCCGGCAACTGGCAAGCATGGACCTGAACGAAAACGATGTTGTGGTCCTTGATACGCCACCGGGTCGTACCGCTTATCTGACGCAGGCCTTGATGGTGGCGGATCAGGTGCTCGTCGTCCTGACGGCCGACGCAGCGTGTTTCGTCACGCTGGACCAGATGGAGCATTTACTGGCGGAGCGCGCGGCCCTCGGCCAGGCGCCGCTGTGCAATTACGTGATCAATCAGTTCGACAGCTCTCGCCTGTTCTGCAGCGACATGCACGAAGTGCTCAAGCGCCGCCTGGGTTCACGCCTGCTGGGCGTCGTGACGCTCGACCATGCCGTTGGCGAAGCACTGGCTTATGGTCAAAACCCGCTGCTGACGGCCGAATCGTCCCAGGCTTGCCGCGACATGCTGTTGCTGAGTGACCGGCTCATGGCACAGCTGAAATCCATGGAAGCTGCAGAGTCCTACGCCTCGTGATCAACACCTCAGCCCCAGACACTGCCGACCAAACCCGCACACAGCGTTGGGCACAATCGGTCTCCGATCGCCTGGAGAGCCTGCCAGCCGCATTGCGTCGAGCATTGAGCGTCATCGTGATGCTGCTGTGCGGCCTGTTGGCGCTGTTCATCATCACGGTGCCGTTCGAGTTGTATTCGCAGTGCGCTTTCGCCCTCGGCTGCTTTATTGCGGCAATGGTGCTGCGCAAGATTCCCGGGCGCCTGACCGTGCTGATACTCATCGGGCTGTCGTTGACCGCTTCCCTGCGCTACTTGTACTGGCGACTTACCTCCACCCTGGGTTTCGAGGGCTGGGTCGACATGCTGTTCGGCTACGGCCTGGTCCTGGCCGAGTTGTACGCGATGATCGTGCTGGTGTTCGGTTACGTGCAAACCGCCTGGCCCCTGCGCCGCAAACCGGTACTGATGAGCGGGCCGCCAAGCGAATGGCCTACGGTCGATGTCTTCATCCCGTCGTACAACGAAACCCTCGACATCGTGAAAGTCACCATCTTCGCCGCCCAGGCCATCGACTGGCCGCAGGACAAACTGCGCGTGCACGTCCTGGACGACGGCCGCCGTGAAGACTTCCGCGAGTTCTGCGAACAGATCGGCGTGGGTTACATCGTCCGGGACAACAACCGTCACGCCAAGGCCGGCAACCTGAACGAAGCCCTCAAGGTCACCAGCGGCGAGTTCGTGACGATTTTCGACGCCGACCACGTGCCGACCCGCTCCTTCCTTCAGGTATGTGTCGGCTGGTTCATCAAGGACCCGAAGTTGGCGATGTTGCAAACGCCGCACTTCTTCTTCTCGCCCGACCCGTTTGAGAAAAACCTCAATACGTTCCGCTCCGTGCCGAACGAAGGTGAACTGTTCTATGGCCTGGTGCAGGACGGCAACGACCTGTGGAACGCGACGTTCTTTTGCGGCTCTTGTGCCGTGATCCGTCGTGCACCGTTGCTGGAAGTTGGTGGCGTTGCCGTCGAAACCGTGACCGAAGACGCCCATACCGCGCTGAAACTGAACCGTGCCGGCTACAACACCGCGTACCTGGCCATTCCCCAGGCCGCAGGCCTGGCCACGGAAAGCCTGTCGCGGCACATCAGCCAGCGGATTCGCTGGGCACGTGGCATGGCGCAGATCTTTCGCACAGACAACCCGCTGTTCGGCAAAGGCCTGAACCTGGGTCAGCGCCTGTGCTACCTGAACGCGATGCTGCACTTTTTCTACGGATTGCCGCGCCTGGCCTTTCTCACCGCGCCGCTGGCGTTCCTGTTCTTCGATGCGCAGATTTTCCACGCCTCGGCGTTGATGATCACCGCTTACGTATTGCCGCACATTCTGCACGCCAGCCTGACCAACTCCAGTATCCAGGGGCGGTTCCGCCACTCGTTCTGGAACGAGGTCTACGAGACGGTACTGGCCTGGTACATCATGGGCCCGGTGCTGATGGCGCTGGTCAACCCCAAGTTCGGTGGCTTTAACGTGACCGATAAGGGTGGCGTAATCGACAAGAAATATTTCGAGTGGAAATTGGCACGCCCGTACATTGTGCTGCTGACCTTGAACGCCGCGGGTCTGATCTATGGCGTGGTGCGCCTGATCGAAGGTGCCGAGGGCGCCACCACCACCATCCTGATCAACCTGGCGTGGACGGTCTACAACCTCATCATCACCAGTGCCTCGGTGGCGGTGGCCAGCGAAACCCGCCAGGTGCGTTCCGAACCACGGGTGGCGGCGGCCCTGCCGATGCGTCTGACTCGCGCCGATGGCACCGTGATGGAAGGCGTGACGCAGGACTTCTCGCAAAAAGGCCTGGGGTTCCGTTTGCCGGAAGGCATCGAGATTCCCAAGGGCGAACGGGTACAGATATCGCTGTTCCGCAATCAACAGCTGAGTGTGTTCCCTGCCGTCGTCGTATTCAGTCGCGAGGGGCTGTTGGGCGCGCAATTCGATCAGTTGACCTTGCGTCAGCAAAGCGAGCTGATTCGCCTGACATTCTCCCGCGCCGACACCTGGGCATCGACCTGGGGCAATGGCCAGGTCGATACACCGCTGGCTGCCTTGCGCGATGTCAGCGGCATTGGTCTTCGCGGTATCTACGAACTCTTCAAAGCAACGGTCATGGAAGTGCGGAACCTGTTCCGCCGTCGCCACGTCTCCCCGTCCACCCTGGAAAACGTTTTGGACAAGTGATGAACTCGAAGTCTTTCGCTTTCGGTAACCTGCGCGAGCCTCGCCGCGCCCTGGTACGCATGACGTGCGCCTTGCTGGCAATGGGTGGTGGCGCGTCGGCATTCGCCGAGACTGCGCCAGCGGATGTCGCGCCCGGCGCCAACAGCTACAGCGTGACGCTCAAGCAACTGGGCCGCAATTATCCGATGAGCCTGCGCGGCGTGGAGTCCACCGATAGCGTCAACTTCGATGTGCGCGCCGATTCCATCGTGACCGGCGCCAGACTGAAGTTGCAGTACACCTATTCACCGGCCTTGCTGGCTGATCTGTCGCAGATCAACGTCATCGTCAACGATGAAGTGGCCGCGAGCCTGCCATTGCCCAAGGAAAACGCCGGGCAATTGCAAACCCGGGAGGTCAGCATTCCGCCGCAGCTGATCACCGAGTTCAACCGCTTGAGCCTGCAATTCGTCGGTCACTACACCATGAGTTGCGAAGATCCGACGCACTCCAGCCTGTGGGCGAAGATCAGCAACGCCACCGCGCTGAGCATTGACGTGTCGCCGCTGGCGCTGCCCAACGATTTGTCGATCATGCCGCTGCCATTCTTCGACCGCCGCGATGCACGCACCCTGAGCCTGCCGTTCGTGTTCGCCAGCGCGCCTGACAACACCACACTGGAAGCGGCCGGTGCCCTGTCATCGTGGTTCGGTGCCCAGGCCAGTTATCGCGGTGCGAGGTTCTCGACGCAGATCAACCAGATCCCCGCCCACGGCAACGCCGTGTTGCTGCTCAGCGGTCCCGAGGCGCTGCAAATCGGCGGTTTGAGCCTGCCCGCGGCCAAGGGCCCGACCCTGAGCGTGATGACCAACCCCAACGACGCCAACGGCAAGTTGCTGGTGATCAGCGGTCGCGACGCCGCCGAATTGAAGACCGCCACCACCGCATTGGTGCTGGGCAGTCAGGCCCTGTCGGGCAGTAGCGTGGTGATTGACCGGCTCGACACCGTGCAACCACGCAAGCCTTACGATGCCCCGAACTGGTTGCCGAGCGATCGTCCGGTCAAACTCGGCGAGCTGCTGCCGGCCAAACAATTCAATGTGTCGGGCTACAACCCGGGCGACATCACCGTGCCGCTGAATTTCCCGCCAGACCTGTTTACCTGGCGTGATGAAGGGGCGCCGCTGAACCTGAAATACCGCTACACACCACAGGAAAAATCGAGCAACTCCTCGTTCATCGTCAGCTTCAACGATGGCTTGATCCAGTCGCAGAACCTGCTGCCTCAGGACAAACTCGAAAGCAGCGTATTGAAAGCCCTGAAGATCAACGACGACACGCTGAACCGCGAAACCCGCGTGCGCCTGCCGTTGAACTCGGTGGCCCTGCAATCGCGCCTGCAACTGCGCTTCATGTTCGACTACATCAAGCAGGGCGAATGTGGCGACATCATCATCGACAACATGCGCGGCAGCGTCGATCCGGAATCGACCCTGGACCTGACTGGCTACGACCACTTCATGGCCATGCCGAACCTCGGCGTATTCAAGGACGCAGGCTTCCCGTTCACCCGTCTGGCGGATCTGTCGCAGACCGCCGTGGTGCTGCCGGACAACGCCGGCGCTGCCGAGCTGGATGCGTACCTGACGGTGCTCGGCCGCTTCGGCCAGTCCACCGGATACCCGGCCACTGGCGTGCAGGTGATGCAGGCGGCGCAGGTCCAGGCGGCGGCGGATAAAGACTTGCTGGTGTTTGCGGCCGGCAACAATCAGCCATTGCTGACCCAGTGGGCCGATCGCCTGCCGGCTGCCGATATCGGCGACCAGCAAAGCTTCCACCTGTCCGATCTGCCGATGCGTGTGCGTGACTGGTTCAGCCCGGATCCTGAGGCGAACCAGCGCAAGGCTCGTCTGGCCATGGCCTTCTCCGGCGGTGCGCGCAGCACATACCTGACCGGTTTCGAATCGCCGCTCAAAAGCGGTCGCAGTGTGGTGGTGATCGCCAGCGGCCAGCCGCAAGGCCTGGCCGATGCAACCAATGCCCTGATCGGTGGCGAGGATTACACCCAGTCGATCCAGGGCAGTCTGGTGGTGGTGCGCGGCAAAACCATCGAGCCCCTGGTGGCGGACGAGCAGTACTACGTCGGCGAACTGGGCCCGTTCAAACGCCTGGAATGGATGCTGTCGCGCCACGTCGGTCTGACGCTGCTGCTGACCGGCCTGGGTGTCGTGCTGCTCAGCTGCCTGGCCTATCTGTCGCTGCGTTCGCGTGCCAAACAGCGGTTGAGCAACTGAGATCGCCATGAATAGCCACGGGACACCTGGATGCAACTCTGCCCCCGAGCGCCGCTGGCGCCGGGCCGTATTTTGGCTGGCCGGCACACTCGCGTCCTTGAGCCTGACACCGGCCATGGCTGATCAGGCAGCCTGCAAAAGCGTCGACTGGCCGCTGTGGCAAACCTACGCCACGCGTTTCGTGCAAAACGACGGGCGCATGCTGGAGTCCAGCGTCGAGGCCAATCACAGCACCTCCGAAGGTCAGTCCTACGGCATGCTGTTTGCGCTGATCGGCAACGACCGCGAGCGTTTCGATGCGCTGTGGAAGTGGACCGCCGCCAACATGGCCGGTGCCGATATCGGCAATCGTCTGCCGGGCTGGTTGTGGGGGCAGGGCAAGGACGGCAAATGGCAATTGCAGGACGCCAACTCCGCATCCGATTCGGACCTCTGGATCGCCTACTCACTGCTCGAAGCGGCGCGGCTGTGGCAGCGTCCGGATTACCGCGAAGACGCATTGCACCTGCTCAAGAACATCGAAACCCAGTTGGTGGTGAGTCTGCCCGGCCTGGGCAAAATGGTTTTGCCAGGCCCCGAAGGCTTCACCCAGCCCGATCACCTGTGGCGCCTGAACCCGAGTTATCTGCCGCTGCCGCTGTTGCGCCGGCTGGCCAAGGAAGCACCGACCGGGCCGTGGAAGGAGATCGCCGAAAACACCGTGAAAATGGTCAGCGCCTCCAGCCCGAAAGGTTATGTGGCGGACTGGATCGGCTATCGCGCGACAGCGCCCAAGGCCGGCCTGTTTGTGGTCGATCCGGTCAAGGGTGAGCTGGGCAGTTATGACGCGATTCGCGTCTATCTGTGGGCTGGCATGACACCCAAGTCCGACCCGTTGGCCGCGCCGCTGCTGGCACGTCTGGACGGCATGTCGAACAGCACCGCGTCCACCGGCATTCCTCCGGAAAAGGTTCAGGTCATCAGTGGCGTGCTCGAAGGGCAGGGCCCGTTCGGGTACTCTGCCGCGCTGATTCCGTACTTCCAGGCCAAGGGGCAACCCTGGCTGGCCGAACAGCAGCAGCGTCGGGCCGAAACGGCTTTGAACGCGGCGCTGGCCAAAGCCGATGGCGAACGTGCCGAACCGCTGTACTACAACGCCATGCTTAGTCTGTTCGCACTGGGCTGGGCTGAAAAACGCTATCAGTTTCGTGATGACGGAACGCTCAAACTGACTTGGGAGACGTCATGCACCCGCGCCGTCACACGCTAGCCGTCGGTATTCTCGCCGCGCTTATCGGCACCGCTGCCCACGCCGAAACCAATGACGCACAAACGCGTCTGGTGGAGCAGGGCCAATACTGGCAGAGCCGGGATAACGCTGCGCGTGCGGCAGAAGCCTGGGAAAAGGTGCTGCGTCTGGACCCCAACCAGATCGATGCGCTGTACGGCATGGGGCTGATCGGCGTCAAACAGAACAAACCGCAACAGGCACAACAGTATCTGATGCGCTTGCAGGCATTGTCGCCGCGCCCCTGGCAGGCCGCGCAACTGGAACAGGACATCGCCCTGACCGACCCGCAGAACATTGCCCTGCTGGACGAGGCACGGCGCCTGGCCGACGGCGACCAGCGTGACAAAGCCACCGTAGTGTTCCGCCAGCTGTTTGCCGGGCGCACGCCCGAAGGCAAGATCGGTCGCGAGTTCTACACCAACCTGGCATTCAATGACGCCGGCTGGCCCGAGGCGCGTAAAGGCCTTGAACGCTTGCTGCGCGAAACGCCGAACGACTCGATTGTCGCGCTGTTCCTGGCCAAACACCTGGTGCGCCACGAAGACAGCCGCCCGGAAGGCATCCGGGCGCTGGCCAAACTGTCGACCCGTGCCGACATTGCCGGTGACGCCGATGAGAGCTGGCGTCTGGCGCTGGTGTGGATGGGGCCGCCGAACGCCTCACAAGTGTCGCTGTTCGATGACTTCCTGAAAGTGCATCCCGACGACCAGGAAATCCGTGACCTGCTCAACAAGGGCAAGTCGCAGTCGACCACCGCCGGTGCACCGGCCTGGCAGCAAGATCCGTTGGTGGCGCGTGGGCTGCAAGCGCTGCAGAAGGGCGATCAATCGGGTGCCGAACAGGCATTTGCCGCCCGCCTGAAAAACAAACCCGACGACGCCGATGCCCTCGGTGGCCTCGGCGTGGTGCGTCAGCAACAAAACCGTTTCGGCGAAGCCGAGCAATTGCTCAACCGTGCCATCGCCAATGGCGGCACCCGCTGGAAGTCGGCGCTGGACAACGTGCGCTATTGGGCATTGTTGCAACAGGCCCGCGATCAAGCCAGGACGCAGCCGGCCAAGGCGCAAGAGAGCATTGCCCAGGCCATGCGCTTGAACCCCAAAGGTATCGACGCGCGTCTGGCCCTGGCCGACATTCAGGCCCAGGCCGGGCAACTGGACGCCGCCCAGGCCAACTATCGCCAGGTGCTGAGCGTGCAACGCGGCAACCCGCAGGCCGTGCAGGGTCTGGTCAATGTGCTGGCGCAAACCGGTCAGGCCGATGAGGCGCTGCGCCTGCTCGACACCTTGACCCCGGCCCAACAGGCCGAAATGGGCGGCGGCGCTCGTCTGCGCGCCTTGCGCTCCACGCAAGCGGCCAAACTCGCCGAACAGCGCGGCGATAATCGCGCTGCGCAGCAAGCCCTGGCGCAAGCGGTGCAAGACGACCCGGATAACGTCTGGACCCGCTTCGATCTGTCGCGCCTGTACCTCAAGGCCGGCGAGCCGCAAAAGGCTCGGGACCTGATCGACAGCTACCTGAAAACCCATCCGACCAACATCGATGCGCTGTACACCAGTGCCTTGCTCTCGGTGGAAATGGAGCAATGGAACGCCGCGCAAGCGACCATCAGCCGCATTCCGGCCGAACGTCGCACGGCGGACATGAATCAGTTGGCCGACCAGATCACCCTGACAGTACAAATCAAACTGGCGGCGAGCATCGCCAAGCGTGGCCAGCGCCAGGAAGCCCTGGCCTTGCTCGACCGCTTGCAACCGGTAGCCAGCCGCAGCCCCGACGGCATGGCGACCCTGGCCGCGGCCTATGTGGACGCCGGGGATTCGGCACACGCGCAACAGATGATGCGCGACGTCATTGCCCAGACGCCGACGCCGTCTGCCGACCTGATGCTGCAGTACGCCAGCCTGCTGCTCAAGACCGGTGACGATGCACAGGTCAACTCGATCCTGCATGGCTTGCAGAACCAGCCGATGAGCGTGGCCACGCGCAAACGCTTTGATGACGTGCTGTATCAGTACCGCATTCGCCAGGCCGATATCCTGCGCGAAAACGGCGATCTGGCCGCCGCCTATGACACCCTGGCACCGGCTCTGGCTTCGCGTCCGGGGGATGCGGGTGCTGTCTCGGCACTGGCACGCATGTACGCCAGCAATGGCGACAATGCCAAGGCGTTTGAACTGTACAAACCGTTGTTGCAGCGTCAGCCCAACGATCCGCAGATTTTGCTCAACGCTGCCGATGCGGCGGTTCAGGCCCACGACAACGGCTATGCCGATCGGGCGCTGGAACAGTTCCTCAAACTGGAAACCTACGATCCGCAATCGCTGACCGAAGCCGCGCGGATCTACCGCAGCATGGGCAAGTCCAGCCAGGCCACCGAGTTGCTGCGCAAGGCCGTTGCCATCGAGCAAAACGAACAGAAACGCAGCCTGACGGCCCAGGCCAACAGCCTCAACGTCGCGCCGAACCCCTTTGTGGGTTTGCCGGGCCAGCGCAATCAAGTGAGCCGCGCACCGGTGGACAGCATTCCCGCGCCGGCCCAGGCGCAGCTTGAAGCGGCCACGCCGGTCATGGTGGCCAGCAATGACGCACTGCCGGCCGACGCCTATCCGGGGCAAGCCCAGCCTCGTATGGCAGCGCCCGTTGCCGGACGCCAGACGTTGCCGGCGGGGCGTTTTGCCGCTGCCGGTGGTAATCCGTTCGCGCCGCAGGGCACGGTCAACGTTGCGGTGGATCAAGCCAGTTCCGCCCAGCGTGCGCTCGACAATATCCTGCAGGAGCGCAGTGGCTATGTGACCCAGGGTGTGACCATCCGCAGCAACGACAGCGAGTCAGGTCTGAGCAAAATGACCGACGTTGAAACGCCGCTGGAGATCAACATACCGGCAGGCGAAAACCGCTATGCCGTGCGCGTGACCCCGGTGTCGCTGAATGCCGGCAGTGTCGGTAGCGACTCCGCGGCCCGCTTCGGCGGGGGCGGAGCGTCGCCGGACGGTGCCGGTTCCCAGCGGGATAAAGGCGTGGGCTTGAGCGTGGCCTATGCCCGCCCGGACGAAGGCGTCAAGGCCGATCTCGGCACCACGCCAATCGGCTTCAAGTACAGCACCGCAGCCGGTGGCGTGAGTGTGGATCGGCCGTTCGCCGACAACTCCAACGTGCGTTATGGCGTCAATGTCTCGCGGCGTCCGGTGACGGACAGCGTGGCCTCGTTTGCCGGCACTACTGATGAACGCACCGGCCAATCGTGGGGCGGCGTGACAGCCAATGGCGCCCGTGCTCAGCTCAGCTATGACGATCAGCAGGTTGGCTCCTACGGCTACGGTTCGTGGCACAAGTTGCTCGGCCACAACGTCGAATCCAACAGTCGCACCGAACTGGGTGGCGGCGTGTATTGGTATCTGCACAACGCCGAAGACAGCAAGCTGACCCTCGGCCTGAGTGCCACCGGCTTGAGCTTCGAGAACAACCAGGACTTCTTCACCTACGGCCATGGCGGTTACTTCAGCCCGCAAAGCTACTTCGCTTTAGGCGTGCCAGTGACCTGGGCGCAGCGCGGCGACCGGTTCTCCTATCAGGTCAAAGGCTCGGTGGGCGTGCAGTACTTCGACCAGGACGCGGCGGATTACTTCCCGAACGACAAAGACCTGCAGGCCGCCAACAATCAGCGCTACAAAGGCCAGAGCAAGACCGGCGTGGGCTACAGCCTCAGCGGTGCAGGGGAATACAAATTCGGTTCGAATTTCTTCCTCGGCGGCAATCTCGGCCTGGACAACGCTCAGGACTACAAACAATTCACGGGGGCCATGTACCTGCGTTACATGTTCGAAGACATGAACGGCGCGATGGAATTGCCGGTCAGCCCCTACCGTTCCCCTTATTCCAACTGATTCCTGGAGACTTAAATGCCTTCTTCCGTTCTCGCCGGTATGACCCTTCTCGTACTCGGGGAAAGCCACATGAGCCTGGCGGACCACTTGATGGAGCCGCTGCAAGCCAACCTGACCCAGCAGGGCGCGATCGTGCATTCGATCGGCGCATGCGGCGCCAGTGCCGGCGACTGGCTGATCACCAAGAAAGTCGATTGTGGCGCCGAGCAGAAAGGCGACGGCAAGATCGTCATCAAGGGGCGCGAAGCCACCACTACGCCGATCAAGGATCTGATCGCCGCCGACAAGCCTGACCTGGTCGTGCTGGTCATCGGCGACACCATGGCGTCCTACGACAAACCGGTATTCCCCAAAGCCTGGGCCTGGCAGAACGTGACCGCCCTGGCCAAGGAAATCACCGCTAACGGCGCCAAGTGCGCGTGGGTCGGCCCGGCGTGGGGCAAGGAAGGCGGCATGTACAAGAAGAACGACACGCGCACCAAGTTGATGTCGGCGTTCCTGGCGAGCAACGTGGCGCCTTGCACCTACATCGATTCGCTGACCTTCTCCAAGCCGGGCGAGTGGGTGACCACCGACGGCCAGCACTTCACCGTGGCGGGTTACAAATCCTGGGCCAACGCCATCGGTGGCGCATTGGCCAAACTGCCGGCCGACGCGGTCAGCAACAAGGGAGCCAAGCAGTGATGCGTGCCCTGTCTGCGGTGTGCGCCGTGGCGGCGCTGTTTTCCAGCGTGAACGCCCTGGCGGCTGAGTTTGCCCTGTACCCCACCGGCCCCAGCGAAGACGCGGCGTTCATCCGTTTCGTCAACGCCAGCAGCGCACCGCTGGACGTGATCGCCCAGGCCGGCCAGCCACCGATGCGCCTGGAAGCGGCCAAACCCGTATCACTGTTTTTCCCGGTGCAATCGAGCAGCCCGGTCAAGGGCACCCTGGTCAGTGGCGCACAGAAACTGGCCATGGACATGAAGATCGAGCCCGGTGAATTCGCCACCGTGGTCGCGTTGCCGGACGGCAATGGCATCAAGCAAGTCGCCGTGCGCGAGCAACCGGATGACTTCAATGGCCTCAAAGCCTCACTGGCGTTCTTTAACGTCGATGCCGCGTGTGCCGATGCGAGCCTGCGTCCTGCCGGGCGTACCGCCGATCTGTTCAAGGCCGTGCCGGTCGACAGCGTCCAGCGCCGTTCTATCAACCCGGTGAGCCTGTCGGTGCAACTGGTGTGCGCGAACGCCAATGTCGGTGCGCCGCTGGACCTGGGCGAGCTGAAAGCGGGCGAGCGCTACAGCGTGCTGCTGGTGCCTTCGGCGACCGGGCCGCGTCTTCTGAACGCCACGGACACTCTGTCCCACTGATCGGATTCTGCCGCTGCCATGGTCTTCGCCTCACTCGAGTTCCTGACGCTGTTTCTGCCTGCGTTTCTGCTGGTGTATGCCCTGGCCAGACCGGCCTGGCGCAACGTCATCCTGCTGATCGGCAGCTGGCTGTTCTATGGCTGGTTGAGCCCGCTGTTCCTCAGCCTGCACGTGGTCCTGACCATCGTCGCCTGGGTCGGCGGACTGCTGGTGGATCGCGCCCGCGAGGGTTCGAAAGGGCGGGTGAGGCTGTTGATTGCGCTGATCGTGTTCAACACGGCGGTGCTGTGCTGGTACAAGTACGCCAACATCCTGGCCGGGACCTGGAGTGACCTGATCACTTACTACGGCGCCATGCCGCTGGAGTGGCAGCGGGTGGCCTTGCCGGCGGGGCTGTCGTTCATCGTGTTGCAGGCGATCTCCTACCTGGTGGACGTGCATCGCCACACGGTGCCGGTGGAGCGCAGCTTCATCAATTACGCGACCTACATCTCGATGTTCGGCCACTCGATTGCCGGGCCGATCATTCGTTATGACTGGGTGCGCCGTGAGCTGAACCAGCGCTATTTCAATTGGCAGAATTTTTCTCTGGGCGCGCGCCGTTTCATGATCGGCATGTGCATGAAAGTGCTGGTGGCCGATACCCTTTCACCGCTGGTGGACGTCGCTTTCCATCTGGAAAACCCTTCCTTCGTCGACGCCTGGATCGGCTGCCTGGCCTACTCGCTGCAGCTGTTTTTCGACTTCGCCGGATACAGCGCCATGGCCATCGGCCTGGGCCTGATGCTCGGCTTTCACTTCCCGGAAAACTTCAACCGGCCGTACCTGGCCAGCAGCATCCAGGACTTCTGGCGGCGCTGGCATTTGTCGCTGTCGAGCTGGTTGCGCGATTACCTGTACATCGCCCTTGGTGGCAACCGTAAAGGCGTATGGAAGACCTATCGCAACCTGTTCCTGACCATGGCCATCGCCGGCCTGTGGCACGGCGGCGATAGCTGGAACTACCTGTTGTGGGGTTCGGCCCACGGCATCGCCTTGTGCGTCGATCGTTGGTGGTCGCGTTCCAGTCTGCCGAGCATCCCGCCACTGCTGTCGCACACATTGACGCTGCTGTTTGTGTTCCTGGCGTGGACCTTGTTCCGTGCTCCGGATTTCCATAGCGCAATGACCATGTATGCCGGGCAGTTCGGCCTGCACGGGTTTGCATTGGGTGAGGCGCTGGCGGTGACGCTGCGTCCGGTCCACGGCATCGCGGCGCTGCTCGGCGTGCTGTACATCATTGCGCCCGTGCTGCAGAGCCGCTATGAGCCGCGGCTTGTCGGCCATGCGCTATTTGCACCGATGATGGGTTTCCTGCTCGCGTTCGCCCTGGTCGCGAGCCGTGAGTCGGTGCCCTTCCTGTACTTCCAGTTCTGATGACCGCGCCCATGACTTCCTTGTCCCATGTACCGGCCCAATCCAGCGAAGTGACTGCCCCTGTCAGCAAGGCATCGGGTGTGTTTTTCGTGGCTTTTCTGGCGATCGGTTTCGTCTCCTGCGTCTGGTTGCTGTTGAGCGGCAAAGTCGAGATGCTGCCACCCAGGCTGACCCTCGATGATGCGTTGCATGGCGAGGTCACCCACAAGGTCGCCAAGCAGCTGTCGAAGGCTGCGGTGCCGGAACAGGCGGCCGACCTGGAACGTGGCGCCAGTTGGTTGCTGCTGCACGACACCGGGCCGCGGGTGCGTTCCGGCTGCCCGGGCTGGCTGTTCCTGACCGACGAGCTGCGCATCAACCGTCACGCTCAAGGCAATGCCGAGACCAAGGCCGGTGTGGTGCGAGAGGTTCAGCAGCGCCTGGCCAAGCGCGGGATTACGTTGCTGGTGGCGGTGGTGCCGGACAAGAGTCGCATCGCCAGTGCGCAGTTGTGCGACCTGCGTCGTCCGTTGCAATTGCAACAGCGCGCAGTGGATTGGGTCGATGGCTTGAACAAGGCCGGTGTCGCCGCCATTGATCTTGCGCCGACCCTGCAACCCTTGGGTGCCGATGCCTATCTGCGCACCGATACCCACTGGAGCGAAACCGGTTCGGCGGCGGCGGCCAAGACCGTGGCCCAACACGTACAAGCCATGGGCATCAGCGCGACCCCGCACAAAGACTTCGATGTGAAGGTCCAGGACCCGGCCCGCCGCCCTGGCGACCTGGTGCGACTGGCCGGGCTGGAATGGTTGCCGGTGAACTGGCAACCGCAGGCGGAAACCGTTGCCGCCACCCGGATCAGCGAGAAGGTTGCCCAGGCGCAAAGCGGCGGCGACAACCTCGACGACCTGTTCGGCGATGACAATTTGCCGAACGTGGCGCTGATCGGCACTTCGTTCTCGCGCAACTCCAACTTTGCCGGTTTCTTGCAACAGGCCCTGGGCGCACCGATTGGCAACTTCGCCAAGGACGGAGGTGAATTCTCCGGCGGCGCCAATGGTTACTTCGACAACCCGGCCTTCAAGCAGACGCCGCCGAAGCTGGTGATCTGGGAGATTCCCGAGCGGGATTTGCAGACGCCTTACAGTGAAGTCATCAACTGGGCCAAATAAAGGGTGAGGCTGATGGCCTCATCGCTGGCAAGTCAGCGCCCGCATTGGGTTTGGGTTGATCACAAAATGAAGACCTGACTCAGTACCTTGTGGGAGCGGGATTGCCCGCCAAGGCATTGCACCGGCATGGCGCATTTCCAAAGGCCATATCGTTATTCTTTAACGGTATTTAAATTAGCTTTCTTATACCTATAAAGTCACTCCCCTGCGTACCTGCCGACCAATCGGCGCGCCGCACGACACGAACCAACACGACATCCGTGTGTTTCTGATCGACGCGCGCGCCCTTGAGCGTGCCGTGCGTGGGAGTGATTTATGTCTGCAACATCCGCATCGCCAAGCATCGCGCCACAATTTTTTGAAATCCGCCCGTTCAGCGGTGCGGTGGGTGCCGAAATCATCGGCCTTGATCTGTCCCGCCCGGTCAACGATCAGGACTTCGCCCGCATCCACCGCGCGCACCTGGATCATCACGTGGTGGTGTTCCGCGACCAGCGCATTACTCCCCGGCAGCAAATCGATTTCAGCCGCCGTTTTGGCGTGTTGCAGATCCATGTGCTCAAACAATTCCTGCTCGCCGGTCACCCGGAAATCCTCATCGTTTCCAACATCGTCGAGAACGGCCAGAACATCGGCCTCGGTGACGCCGGCAAGTTCTGGCACTCCGACCTGTCCTATAAGGAGCTGCCGAGCCTGGGCTCGATGCTGCACGCCCAGGAGCTGCCGTCGGAAGGCGGCGACACGCTGTTCGCCGACATGCACAAAGCCTGGGACAACCTGCCCGAGGCGCTGCGCAAGGCGGTCGAAGGTCGCTCGGCCGCGCACTCCTATACGGCGCGCTACAGCGAGACCAAATTCGAAGGCAACTGGCGCCCGACCCTGACCCCGGAGCAACTGGCCCAGGTCGCCGAAGTGATTCACCCCGTCGTGCGTACCCATCCGGAAAACGGCCGCAAGGCGCTGTTCGTCAGTGAAGGCTTCACCACCCGCATCGTTGGTTTGCCCGAAGACGAGAGCAAGCAACTGCTCGACGAGCTCTACGCCCATAGCGTGTTGCCGCGAAACATCTACCGCCATCAATGGCAGGCCCATGATCTGGTGTTCTGGGACAACCGTTCGCTGATCCACCTCGCCGCCGGATGCCCAAGCTATCTGCGCCGCAAGCTGTATCGCACCACCATCCAGGGCGACGCGCCTTTCTGATTTGTCGGAGATCTGATCATGTCCAAACGTCTTTCATTGGCCCCGCTGGCCGCAGCCATCGGCCTGGGTTTCAGCCTGATCGCCGGTAGCCTGGTGGCACCGACCGTGGCCTACGCCGAAGGTGAGATCCGCATCGCCGAACAGTTCGGCATCGTTTATCTGTTGCTCAACGTCGTGCGCGACCAAAACCTGATCGAG
Organism: Pseudomonas sp. TE12234; assembly: GCF_054061835.1. Taxonomy (NCBI): domain Bacteria; kingdom Pseudomonadati; phylum Pseudomonadota; class Gammaproteobacteria; order Pseudomonadales; family Pseudomonadaceae; genus Pseudomonas; species Pseudomonas sp. TE12234. The sequence continues at coordinate 325,241 of NZ_JBSSEP010000003.1, read as the reverse complement.
AAGTACGGCAAGCAGGAAGGCATCGACATCAAGGTCGACTGGACTCAGCTCTCCGGCGGTGCGGCGGTCAACGATGCGTTGCTCTCCGGTTCCATCGACATTGCCGGTGCCGGGGTCGGCCCATTGCTGACCATCTGGGACCGCACCCACGGCAAGCAAAACGTCAAGGCGGTGGCCTCGCTGGGCAACTTTCCGTACTACCTGGTGAGCAACAATCCGAAGGTCAAGACCATCGCCGACTTCACCGAGAAGGACCGCATCGCGGTGCCGGCCGTGGGCGTGTCGGTGCAGTCGCGCTTCCTGCAATACGCGGCCGCCAAGCAGTGGGGTGACAAGGAATTCAATCGCCTCGACAAGTACACCATCGCCGTGCCGCACCCCGACGCCACGGCAGCGCTGATCGCCGGTGGCACCGAATTGACCGGACACTTCTCCAACCCGCCGTTCCAGGATCAGGCGCTGGAAAACCCGAACGTCCACGTCGTGCTCAACTCCTATGACGTGCTTGGCCCGAACTCGCCGACGGTACTGTTCGCCACCGAGAAATTCCGCAATGAAAACCCGAAAACCTACAAAGCCTTTGTTGAGGCGTTGACCGAAGCCGCGCAATTCGCGCAGAACGACAAAGGCGCGGCGGCGGACACTTACATCCGCGTGACCAAGGCCAAGATCGACCGTGCGGCCTTGTTGAAAATCATCGACAACCCGCAGTTCGAATTCAGCGTCACGCCGAAAAATACCTACCCGCTGGCCGAGTTCCTGTACCGCGTGGGGGCGATCAAAAACAAACCGGATTCATGGAAGGATTATTTCTTCCAGGACGCCAAACCGCTGCAAGGGAGCTGACCGACATGAACGCCCCTTTGCAAGGCCACACGGTCAGCAAACCGGCCGCGGCAGCCCAGGCGCTGCTGTCGGTCGACAAGGTCAGCCTCGAATACCGCACGCCGCAACGGGTGGTGCGAGCGACCCACCAGGTCAGCTTCGAAATCGATCCGGCGGACCGCTTTGTCCTGCTCGGCCCGTCCGGTTGCGGCAAGTCGACCTTGCTCAAGGCCGCCGCCGGATTCATCCAGCCCGTCGAAGGCGAGATCCGGTTGCAAGGCCAGCGCGTCGATGCGCCGGGGCCGGACCGGATCGTGGTGTTCCAGGAATTCGATCAACTGCCGCCGTGGAAAACCGTCAAACAGAACGTGATGTTTCCGCTGTTGGCCTCCAAAACCCTCAAGCGCAAAGAGGCGGAAGAGCGGGCGCTGCACTACCTGGAGAAGGTCGGTCTGGCGGCGTTTGCCGATGCCTATCCGCATACCCTGTCGGGCGGCATGAAGGCGCGGGTCGCCATCGCCCGGGCGTTGGCCATGCAGCCGAAAATCCTGCTCATGGACGAACCCTTCGCCGCCCTCGACGCGCTGACTCGACGCAAGATGCAGGAAGAGTTGCTGCTGCTCTGGGAGGAGGTGCGCTTCACGCTGTTGTTCGTCACTCACTCCATCGAAGAGGCGCTGGTGGTGGGCAACCGGATCCTGCTGTTGTCGCCGCATCCGGGGCGGGTGCGCGCGGAAGTCCACAGCCATCAATATGATCTGCACAGCCTTGGCGGCGTTGCGTTCCAGGAATCGGCGCGGCGTATCCATCGATTGTTGTTTGATGAAGGTCAGTCGCCGGAAACCGAGCGCGCGCTGGATTTCGCTGACATCCGCATCGCTTATTGAGCCAGTTGAGAGGAGGGCCCGATGAGCCATTTATCATCCCCGCGTGAAGAGTTCGAAATCGTCCTGCAACCGCTGACCAGCGTGCCGCTGGAGCGAGAGTTACCGCTGGGCCAGCGCCTGTGGCAACAGGGCTGGTTACGCAAAAGCCTGATCCTGATTCTGCTCGCCGTCCTGTGGGAAGCCGTCGCCCGATATCAGAACAACGATTTGCTGTTGCCGGGTTTTCTGCAAACCAGCCACGCGCTGTATGACGGCCTGCTCAGTGGCGAGTTGTTGGGCAAGGTGTGGATTTCCCTGGTGGTGCTGGTCAAGGGGTACCTGATCGGCATCGTCCTGGCGTTCGCCCTGACCACCTTGGCGGTGTCGACCCAGTTCGGTCGTGACCTGCTCAGCACCCTGACCTCGATGTTCAACCCGCTGCCGGCGATTGCACTGCTGCCGCTGGCCCTGCTGTGGTTCGGGCTGGGGCAGAACAGCCTGATTTTCGTGCTGGTGCATTCGGTGCTCTGGGCCCTGGCGCTGAACACCTACGCCGGGTTTCTCGGCGTCTCGGAAACCCTGCGCATGGCCGGGCGCAATTACGGTCTCAAGGGCATGCACTTCGTGTTGTTCATCCTCATTCCCGCCGCACTGCCGTCGATCCTCGCCGGGCTGAAAATCGGCTGGGCGTTTGCCTGGCGCACGCTGATCGCCGCCGAACTGGTGTTTGGTGCCACCAGCGGCAAGGGCGGGTTGGGCTGGTACATCTTTCAGAATCGCAATGAGCTGTACACCGACAAGGTGTTTGCCGGGTTGGCGGTGGTGATTTTGATTGGGCTGCTGGTGGAGAATCTGGTGTTTGATTCGCTGGAGCGGGTGACGGTGAAGCGGTGGGGGATTGTGCGGTGAGATCTTGCCCGCTTTCGAGCAGACAGTCGAAGCGCTGTATAGAGGGGGACCCGCAGTGCCGTAACAGTTTCAAAGGATCCTACATCTAATGTTGTTGGCTCTTTCTCGAATCACGTCCCGTTGCATATTGTTTAGCTCGGCAAGCTGCTGAACAAGCCGATCATGTTCCCTCACCAAAGGTGCCGGTTGAGGTGGGTGCGCTCCTGCAGGCATTTGGTAGGGGGCAGCAGTTGCCAAATTGTCCGTACGGCTTACAGTCATTTTGTATACCTCAAAGACGGGAGGCTGCATCGCTGCAGCAACAGAATTATTGTCCCAGAACTTATTCATGGATGTTGCCTCCTCATACGTTGGGGGAGGCATCGGTCTAGTCGGTCCTGCAGAAGGGCTTCCGCCCCCGCGACGCGCTCCCGGCGAATGAGATTGCTGCGCTGTGGAGCTCACTTTCCAAGAATTGCCTTGGCCGGGAAGTGGGCGCTCCCATCCTTTTATGTTCTGGGGCGCGAGATCACCGCCTGGCGACGGAGTGGGATTTCTAGCGCCAGGGGCTCCCATGATATAGCCGCCTATCGCAGACACAGCGTCAGACTGGCGACTCGGTTTCAACGGTTCCACTGAACGGGAGCTCCGACTAAGGGGCGAAATGGCTTCCTGTCTTGCGATTGCCCTGGCGTTGGCAATGGCGAGTGTTTGGGGTGTTCGGTATCTAAAGTTCTCCCGAACAAAAAGCTTGATGGCATCCCACATATGCCCCGTCGGATCCACCCGATTCACCGGATCCCCCACGCAATACATATACGCATTCAACCCGCCCCGCCCAAACGGGCTCCAACTGTCCGGACTGTGAAAACGCATCAATCGCGTGTTGTAGGCGCGGTAGCCGTTGCCCGGCAAATACCAGCCGAGCCGGGCTTCGCGTAATTGGCCGTTGAAACCCATCGCCGTCGCGACGTCCTGCTGCGCGGACTGTTCGCCGTAGGCGGTGTAACCGATGTTGTTGATCTTGCCCTCGACGCTTTCGACAATGATCGATTGGCTGCTGTTGGTGGCCAGCAGTATCACGCGTTGCCGAATGGTTTTTGCTTGAGTCATACAGCGAATTCCGCCAGGGCCATGTTGGCGTTTAGTTCTACTCGCGGCGCTCACGATTGAGAACTATCAGAACTGCTAGGTCTTGGTGGCTCACATCCTGCTTGGCTGGAGCGCCCGGTATCGACAGCCTGGCCGACGCCGTTCGTCAGAATCAGAACGCCCTGCGGACGACGCGACAGCGGTATATGGAAGGGATGGCCGGTAGCGTCGGTGTATCCGCTGGCCGTGGCGACTGACATTAGCCTAAAGTGAGCGGAACGTTTCGGCAGTGCAGGTGAACAGAGTGGTAGTGGAGGCGCAAAGAAAAGAGCGGTTGGTCAAATCCCGGCCAGCGCCCGAGAATTTGGCAGTGTCCGACTCAAGGCAGCGAATGCTTTGGTATGGCGGCGGTTTGTTGATCCTGGTGCTGGCTATCGTGACGCGGTTTTATGGCCTGACCGATGCCGCGATTTGGGGCGATGAAGGTTCCAGCCTGTTGATGAGCCGCTACACCCTGGACGGCATCTGGGCCCATGCCGCCCATGACGTCCATCCGCCGATGTATTTCATGATGCTGCACGGCTGGATCGGGCTGTTTGGCGATGGCATTTTTTCGATACGCAGTTTGAGCGCGCTGCCGGGTGTGGCGTCGGTCATGCTGGGCATGTGGCTGGTCCGCCTGATCGCCAATCCGCGCGCGGCGCTGCTGGCCGGGTTGATGCTGGCGCTGCTGCCCACGGCGGTGCGTTACAGCCAGGAAGTGCGGATGTATTCGTGGCTGGGGGTGTGGCTGCTCGGCGCCACCATTGCGCTGGTGCATTGGGTCAGGCAGCCTCGCCACACCCATGCATTGGTGATCTACGCGTTGCTGATGGCCACCGCGTTCTACACCCACTATTTCACCGCGCTCTGTGTGCTCGTCCATTGGGCGTACTTGCTGGTGCTGCGCCTGAACCCGGACCAACCCTCCCATTACATCACTCGCCCGGCCTGGTGGCTGAGCAATGTGGCCATTGTGGTGCTGTTTGCTCCGTGGATCCCTGGCCTGGTCGATTTGACCCGGCACATGGAGGAGCTCAAGGCCAGCGGCGACGTGGGTTGGGAGTCGCCGGTCACCCTCAGCTCCCTGCCGTCGATGGTCTGGGATTTTCTGATCCAGGACGATGGGGATAACTTGCCCCGGCTCCTGTTCGTCGCGATGCCAGTGCTGTTGCTGAGCGTGATCCTGCTGACGGTCTGGCGTGATCGCAGCCGCTATCGCTGGAGTGCGCTGCTGGCGCTCTACACCGTGCTGCCGTTGTTGCTGGTTTATGGGGTTTCGTTTATTTCGCCGGTGTTCATCGAGCGTTATTTGAACGCCTATGCGTTGGGTCTGCCGCTGATCATGGCGCTGGCCATCGACCGCTTGCTGGGCGGCTTTCGGGTATTGGCGCTCGGGTTGCTGGTGCTGTTTGTCGGCGCCGAGCTGGTCGGGCTGAAAACCAATGCCACGGTGGATGTGAATGACCAGACCAGTGTAATGGTCGAGTTCGTCAACCAGCACTACGTGGCCGGTGACCGAATCGTCATCAGCGACATGCTCTGGTACATGAGCTACGTCTACTACAACCGCACCGATACGGAACCGCTGCTCTACACCCCGCCCCTGGCCAACGGAACATCCAGCCGCCCGAATGATTATGGCTTTGGCACGCTGGTCAACGGTGATGCGCCAAGGATCTACCTCGACCAGCTCAGTCAACTGCCCAGGGGAACCGGTCGCGTGTGGTTGATCAGCACGGCGGATCAACCCGACGAATTCGCCCCGCTGCCCGGCGGTTGGCAGAAAGTCGCCGAGACCGCTGCCGGGAACACTCGGGCACGGTTGTTTGTCATGGCGGGTGAGTGACGGTGCTCAAGATTTCGACGACAGGTCCGCCATGCCCTTGAGCAGCTCGATCGGCAGTGGGAAGACGATGGTCGAACTCTTGTCGCCGGCGATCGAGCTGAGCGTCTGCATGTAGCGCAGTTGCATGGCCCCCGGCTGGCGGCCGAGCATTTCAGCGGCCTGCATGAGTTTTTCCGAGGCCTGCAATTCGCCTTCGGCGTGGATCACCTTGGCCCGGCGCTCACGCTCCGCTTCGGCCTGTTTGGCAATGGCGCGAATCATCGATTCATTGAGGTCCACGTGCTTGATTTCGACATTGGCCACTTTGATGCCCCATGCATCGGTCTGGGCGTCGAGCACTTGCTGGATATCGAGATTCAGCCGTTCGCGCTCGGCCAGCAGCTCGTCGAGTTCGTGCTTGCCCAGCACCGCGCGCAAGGTGGTTTGCGCCAACTGGCTGGTGGCCATCAGGAAGTCCTCGACCTGGATAATCGCCTTTTGTGGATCGAGCACGCGGAAGTACAGCACGGCATTGACCTTGACCGAGACGTTGTCGCGGGTGATCACGTCTTGCGGCGGGACGTCGAGCACCACGGTGCGCAAGTCGACGCGAACCATTTGCTGAACCACCGGAATCAACAGAATCAGGCCCGGGCCTTTGACCTGCCAGAAGCGTCCGAGCTGGAACACCACCCCGCGTTCGTATTCACGCAGGATGCGGAAGGTCGAACCGGCCAGCGCGATCAGCAGTAACAGCAGCGCGGCAAAACCCAATTGCAGACCCATGACTATTCTCCCGCCGGCACCGCGTCAGTCGCGGCCACTTTCAGCATTAATCCCTTGCGCGACACCACGCGTACCTTTTGCCCGATCTGCAGGGGCTTGGCGCTCGATACTTGCCAGCATTCGCCCTGTAAATGCACCCAGCCGTGGCAGGCATCGTCGGCCTGCAATGAGGTGATCGGGGTCACACTGCCGACCAGCACGGCATCGCCGCTGATGGTATGGCGCGGGCGGGTCTTCAGGGCGCGGATCAGCAGGAACGCCAGCAGCAGTGCACTGATCAGGCCCAACACAATCATCAACGGAGCGGGCAGTTCGGCATTGGTCAGGATCAGCGCACCGATCACGAACATCACGATTCCACCCAGGCCAATCACGCCGTAATTGGGCAGGGTCGCCTCGGCGATCAGGAACGCGAGGCCGAAGGTGATCAACCAGACGCCGGCGGGGTTGGTCGCCGGTAGCCCGACAGTGTCTGCGGCGAAGGCCGATGCGCTCAACGCCAATAGCAGTGCAACGGTGCAACAGCGCGTGTTCACGTCACCCTCCGGGAGAGTCGTGGGCGGTTCTGTATACAGTTTAGTTGACCGTTTGGTTGTATGAATTTTGTTCAGATGTCGACGTGTCCAATGGGCGGATTTCCCACCGGATTGGCCCGGCGGGCCTAGACTTTCACTACGTGGAAAAGCGTCAACCATCGTCCGCCAGACGTTGTTGCGGACACCGAGGTGCATCATGCGTATGGCAAGAACCGTGCAGAGAAGCCTGGAAAAGGCTCAATGCGAATATGACATCGTCACCCACCCTCACTCGGCCAGTAGCCTGGAAACGGCGCGAGTCGCGGGCATTCCTGCCGAGCGGGTAGCCAAGTCGGTCATCCTCGACGACCACCACGGTCATTACCTGATGGCCGTGTTGCCCGCCAGTCGCCACCTGGACCTGAGCAAAGTCCGCAGCAGCGGCGAATGGCAGGTCTCCCGGGAAAGCAATCTGCCGCACCTGTTCGATGACTGCGAACGCGGCGCCGTGCCTGCTCTGGGTGAGGCTTATGGGCTGGACGTGGTCATCGACCCGCTGCTGACCCGGCAAAAAGACATCTATCTGGAAGCCGGCAATCACATCAACCTGCTGCACATGGACATGCCGCAGTTCCTGAAAATGGTGCCGCATGCCGAGGTGCGGGAGTTGAGTCATTGAGTTTCGCGACGCCAGTGCCGCCGTCATCGCGGGCAAGCCTCGCTCCCACAGTGATTGATTTGAGCCGCAGATTTGTGATCAACACTGAACCTGTGGGAGCGGGCTTGCCCGCGATTGACCGCGCAGCGGTCACCCATTCAAGCCTTCCCCAAGGAGCCAGCCATGGAAAACCCGACCCACAGCCTCCCATCGCTGTTCAAACAACTCGGCCTGCCCGACGACGCCGAAAGCATCGATAAATTCATCGCCACCCATTCGCCGCTCAAACCGGAACTGCATTTGGCGGATGCGTTCTTCTGGACCCAGAGCCAGGCGGATTTTCTGCGCGACGATATTCTGGAGGATGCCGATTGGGCGGAGGTGGTGGATCAGCTGGATGTGATGTTGAGGAAGGGGCGGGGGCTGTAGACGTTCAATTCTCTGGCGGCCACTGACGGGATGTATGAACCAGAGCCAGAATCCAGATTGCGTTCACTGCCTGTTCATAAACAATGCGATAACTCTGATGTGGGATCAGTTCGCGAGTGCCTGCAATGATTCCGGCAGGGCCGCTTTCAGGGTGTTGAGCAAGCCTGGATATCGCATCGCTGAAGCGATTGTCCATGTCGATGGCCGCTTTCGGGTTGCTGGCATACAGGTAGTCCCAAATATCTGCACGATCCTGTGCGGCTTCTCGCGTCCAGATTATCTTCATTGTTCTGTGGCTGCCTTCCCACGCCTGGCGGCGAACGCTGCTTCCACTTCCTCATTCGTCAGGCCGTTGCCGCTGTGCATCGAGGTGCGGGCGACGTCCACTTTGCGTTGCAAGAAGGCCTCGTATTCACGAGATTCTCGTTGCGTTTGGACAAACTGGCGCATCATTTCCCGGACGATTTGTGAGGCAGGACGATGAGCGGCTTCTGCTTCGGCCATGAATTGTTCGCGCAAATCTGCTTCGAGTTTCATTGTAAAAACGGCTTGTTTTGACATGGTGAGTATTCCTGGATCTGGTACTAAGAAAGTATATACATCATCAGTACGTTGTCTGGTCCATCGCGTTCTGCTTGCGACGGTCGGAAACCAATTTGTTTCAAAACTTGACGGAAAAACCTCTCCAATGTCATATTGATAGTTAGCAAACTAACAGTGTGTGTTTTCTCCCGTGCCGAATAACCTCGACGCTCTCCAGATGAACATCAGCAGCTCCATGGTGGTGGCCGCCAGGCATTGGCGGAAGATCTGCCAGAGCACGCTGGTCAACTATGGAATTTCCGAAGCCTGTGCCGTGCCGTTGTTGATGATCGGGCGCCTGGGCGAGGGTGTGCGGCAGGTGACAGTGGCGCAGGCGGCAGGGATGGAGAGTCCGTCCCTGGTGCGTTTGCTCGATCAGCTGTGTCATGCCGGCTACGTCTGTCGTACCGAGGATGCTCAGGATCGCCGCGCCAAATGCCTGAGCCTTACCGACAGCGGCCGGACACTGGTGCAAGCCGTCGAAGTTGAACTGGTGCGCCTGCGCAATGAGGTGCTTGAGGGCATCGATCAGCGCGATCTGGAAGCCACGTTGCGTGTCTTGAAGGCCTTTGAGTTGGCCGTTCCGTTTCCGGTGGTCAACCCTTGAACGGCTTTTTTACCGGCATGCCCCCGGCGCGGGACTGGTTCTTTGGCGTGCGCACGTTCGCCGCCTCGATGATCGCGCTCTACATCGCCTTGCTCATGCAAATGCCGCGTCCTTACTGGGCGATGGCCACGGTGTATATCGTTTCCAGCCCGTTTGTCGGTCCCACCAGTTCCAAGGCGCTGTACCGCGCTGTGGGGACCTTCCTCGGCGCTGCCGCTGCGGTTTTTTTCGTGCCGATGTTTGTCCAGAGCCCCTATGTGCTGGTGCTGGTCATTGCGCTGTGGACCGGGATTCTGCTGTTTCTGTCCCTGCACCTGCGCACCGCCAACAACTACGCCTTGATGCTCGCCGGTTACACCTTGCCGCTGATCGCCCTGCCGGTGGTGAATAACCCGTTGGCCGTGTGGGACGTGGCCGAGGCGCGCACGGAGGAGATCTTCCTCGGTATCGCTGTGGCGGCGGTCGTCGGCGCGATGTTCTGGCCGCGGCGGCTGGCCCCGGTGTTCAACGATTCGGTGAGCAAATGGTTTGCCGATGCCTCGACCTACAGCCTGCAATTCCTCAGTCGTCAGGTGCAGCCCGGCGAAATCAGTGCGTTGCGTGCGGCGATGGTGACGACTTTCAACAGTCTGGAACTGATGATCGGCCAGTTGCCCCATGAAGGCGCGCGGCCGCAAACGGTGCGCAATACCAAGGAACTGCGCGGGCGGATGATTCACCTGCTGACCGTAGTCGACGCCCTTGACGATGCGCTCTACGCCCTGGAACGGCGCACCCCCGAACTTGTGGATAAATTCGCGCCACTCCTCGGCGCCGCCAGCGAATGGCTGCAACACAAGGACGCGGACATCCATCGTTGGCAGGCGCTGAAAGACCAGCTCGAAGCCCTGCAACCCAGTGCCGGGGCGCTGCAGGATCGCAAGCAGCTGCTGTTCTCCAACGCGCTGTACCGCCTCGGCGAGTGGATTGATCTGTGGCAGGACTGCCGCAGTCTGCAAATCGCCATCCAATGCGAAAACCTGGACAGTTGGCGCGCGGTGTATCGGCATTGGCGCCTCGGGCGGCTGTCGCCCTTTCTGGATCGCGGCCTGATGCTTTATTCAGCGGCGTCCACCGTCACTGCGATCATTGTCGCGTCGGTGCTGTGGATTCTGCTGGGCTGGACCGACGGCGGTGCCGCGGTGATTCTGGCGGCGGTGGCGTGCAGTTTCTTCGCCTCGATGGACGACCCCGCACCGCAGATATACCGGTTCTTTTTCTGGACGGCGATGTCGGTGTTGTTCGCCAGCCTTTACCTGTTTCTGGTGCTGCCCAACCTGCACGATTTCCCAATGCTGGTGCTGGCGTTCGCCGTGCCGTTCATCGTCGTCGGTACCCTGACGGTCAAACCGCAGTTTTACCTGGGCATGTTGCTGACGCTGGTCAACACCTCGTCCTTCATCAGTATTCAGGGCGCGTATGACGCGGACTTCCTCAGCTTTGCCAACTCCAATCTGGCCGGCCCCGTGGGTTTGCTGTTTGCATTCGTCTGGACCCTGATCGCCCGGCCCTTCGGCGCCGAGCTGGCGGCCAAGCGTCTGACCCGTTTCAGCTGGCGCGACATTGTCGGTCTGTCCGAGCCCGCCACGCTGGCCGAGCACCGGCACCTGGGCGTGCAGATGCTCGACCGCTTGATGCAGCATTTGCCGCGTCTGGCCATGACCGGCCAGGACACCGGCATAGCCCTGCGGGAAGTCCGCGTGGCGTTGAACATGCTCGATCTGCTCGCCTACGCGCCGCGTATCGACGGGGTGCCGAACGCGCTGCTGCGTCAGGTGGTGGCCGAGGTTGGCGAATACTTCAAGGCGTGTCTCAAGGCTGGCGAGCGCTTGCCCGCGCCGAGCCCGTTGCTGATGACCATGGACCGTACCCGTCGCGCGCTTGGCGGTGCGGGCGATGACGAAACCCGCCTGCATCTGTTGCACGCCTTGAGTGGCTTGCGCCTGGCGTTGTTGCCCGGCGTCGAATTTGTCGGGTCCGCCGAGCTCGAAGAACCGCTTCCCCATGGCATCGATGGAGCGCCTTTATGATTGGTGATCTGGATCTGAGCGGGGTGTTCCTGCCCACGCTGCTGGTGCTGATGGGCATTACCTATGTGTTGTTTCTGTTGGTGCACGGGGTGCTCACGCGCCTGCACTTTTACCGTCTGGTCTGGCACCGGGCATTGTTTAACGTGGCTCTCTACGCCTTGCTGCTTGGCGTCGTGGACTCACTCAGTCGATACCTGATGACATGAAAAAACCTTTATTGACCATCGGCCGCGTGGTCCTGACTCTGCTGATCGTGAGCTTCGCCGTAGTCGTGGTCTGGCGCATGGTGATGTATTACATGTTTGCCCCCTGGACCCGCGACGGTCACATCCGTGCCGACATCGTGCAGATCGCCCCGGACGTCTCCGGGTTGATCCAGCAAGTGGACGTGCGCGACAACCAGCCGGTCAAGCGCGGCCAGGTGCTGTTCAGCATCGATCAGGACCGCTTCAAACTGGCCCTGCGCCAGGCGAAAGCCGCGGTCGCCGACCGCGAGGAAACCCTGGCCCAGGCCCAGCGTGAAGCCAAGCGCAACAAGGGCCTGGGTAATCTGGTGCCCGCCGAACAGCTGGAAGAAAGCCAGTCCAAAGTCGCCCGCGCCCAAGTGGCGTTGATGGAAGCCCAGGTGGCAGTGGACAGTGCCCAGCTCAACCTCGACCGCTCGGTGATTCGCAGCCCGGTGGACGGTTACGTCAACGATCGTGCGCCGCGCACCCAGGAATTTGTCAGTGCCGGGCGGCCGGTACTGTCCATCGTCGACAGTAATTCGTTTCACATCGACGGCTATTTCGAAGAAACCAAACTGGACGGCATCCATGTCGGCCAGAGCGTCGACATCCGGGTGATCGGTGACCGCGCGCGCCTGCGTGGCCACGTGGAAAGCATCGTCGCCGGTATCGAAGACCGCGACCGCACCAGCGGCAATAACCTCTTGCCCAACGTCAACCCGGCGTTCAGCTGGGTGCGTCTGGCGCAGCGGATTCCGGTGCGGATCGCCTTCGATGACGTACCGGCGGATTTCCGCATGATCGCCGGGCGCACCGCGACCGTATCGATCATCGACGACCAGTTCCAGGAGCCGGCGCAATGAGCAAAGCCTCGGGTTTGGCGGTCGCCGGGTTAGGCCTGTTGCTGTCGGCGTGTCAGGTGGTCGGGCCGGACTATCACCTGCCGGAGGCGGCGGCCATCCACCGTGAGGACTTGCAGGGCGAGCTGGCGGTGGAGGGCAAGCCGGTGGTCTCGGCGCCGGTGCCTGCCGATTGGTGGCGCCTGTATCGGGACCCGCGCCTGGATCAACTGGTGCAGCAGGCCATGGCCTCCAACACTGATCTGCGCGTGGCGGCGGCCAGTCTGTTGCGCGCGCGTGCGCAAGTGGACGAGGCCGAGGCGGCCGGTGGCTGGAGCGGCGGCGTGAAAATGGGCGCCGAACGTTTGCAGGAGTCCGGCCAAGCCTTCCTGTTGCCGGAAAAGGTGCCGGTGGCCAACATCGGCGATATCGGTATTTCCGCGTCGTACCAGTTCGACCTGTTCGGTACGCTGCAGCGCGGCATCGAAGCGGCCAAGGTCAATGCCGATGCCACCCAGGCCGCTGCCGATACCGCACGCATCACCTTGGTAGCCGATGTCGTGCGCGCTTACACCCAAGTCTGCGCGGCCAACGAAGAGCGGGAGATTGCCCAGCACTCGCTCGACCTGCAATCCCAGAGCACCACGCTGATCCAGCGCTTGCGCGACGCCGGACGCGGCGACGAAACCCAGGTCACGCGTTCGCAAACCCAATTCAAGTCATTGCGTGCCGATATGCCACGTTATGAGGCGGCGCGTCAGGCCGGGCTGTTCCGTTTATCGATGCTGCTGGCCAAACCGGTGGATCAATTACCGGCGGGCACCGCGACCTGCGCCGAACTGCCGAAAATCGCGCAACTGGTGCCCGTGGGCGATGGCGCAGCGTTGCTCAAGCGTCGTCCCGACGTGCGGCAGGCCGAACGCCGACTGGCCGCCGCGACTGCCGGTATCGGCATCGCCACGGGCGAGCTGTACCCGAACATCAGCATCGGCGCGACCATCGGCACCGTCGGCATCCTCGGTGATCTCGGCGAGCCCTCCACCAATCGCTGGGGCTTCGGACCGTCGCTGACCTGGACCGTACCGTCCAACGGCACCCGCGCACGCATCCGTGAGGCCGAAGCCACGACCCAGGGCGTGTTGGCGCACTTCGACGGCGTTGTACTCAACGCCATTCGCGAAACCCAGACCGCCCTGACCCAGTACTCGGCGCTGCTGCAACGCCGCGATGCCCTGGCCGATGCCGAGCAATCGGCGAAACTGGCGGCCGACCAGACCCACCGCTTCTTCCAGGCTGGCCGCGCGTCGTTCCTGGCGGACCTGCAAGCGACGCGCACCTACACCGACGTCACGGCGCAACTGGCCACGGCGAACACGCAAGTTGCCATGAGCCAGATCGATTTGTTCCTCGCCCTGGGTGGTGGTTGGGAAAGCGGACGAACGCAAGCGTCGAACTCCGGCAAACCCTGAGGCCGTTGCTATGCTTTGAAGTGTTGGAGGGGCGTTGGAGCAAAGCGCCCTTGCTTCGCACAAGGCTCGCGCAGGTCATGGGGAAACCAATAATGAAAAACCCTTATGCTCTCGGTTTCTGGTGCGCCGTCGTGGCGTTGGTGCTGCTTTCGGCCACCTATTTCTACGGCATCATGCTGACCCTCCAGATCGACAAGGCTCTGGTGTTTCTCGACAGCGCCACCGCGCTGATTGCCGTGATGTCCATCGCGGTAGTGGCCTGGGCTTCGGTCCAGAACCAGCGAACCAAAAAAAGACAACTCGAACAAGGCAAGACCCTGGTGCTGATCTGGGACACCAAGGTCGCGCTGCGCCGTGTCGAAACGGTGTTCGATCGCTATTTCTGGGGCAGCTACTGGCAACCGGGGCGCACGTTCCAGGAAGTCATGGGCGAACTGACCGGCACGCCGCTGGAAAAGAGCCTGGAGACCTTGAAAAAGCAATGCCTGGAGCTCGACAAGCAAGTGGCCGACGACGGCTGGCACTGGCTCAACAACGCGCGAGAACTGGCCGATGTCGCCACCGCCATGGCCCGCGAACGCTATCAGCTGGATTTCTGCGACCCGCGGGGGGAAGTGATGGGCGGGGCGGTGATCAATCGCGACTTTGAAGTATTGGTGTACACCTGGACCGCGCGGCTCAAGACCTTTGATCACCAGCTCGATGAGATCGAGGTTCAGTATTCCTGATTCTGTGTCGTCAGGTCTGACGCCATCGTCGGAACGACATCGCGAGTAAGCTCGGTCCCACAGGAGTTCGCATTCCAATGTGGGAGCGAGCCTGCTCGCGATGGCGATCGCATGGACATCGAATACTTACCTGCATACGCAGCCCCATAGACACTCTTTCACCTTTAATCCTTGGGCCGTCCATCGCGCCTGATGCTACTCTGCATCCCACTTTCAGCGCTGTCGCGTCCGCAACCCGCCATGGGTTCAGGGAAGACGACTACACCTTAAACAACGGACATTGATTGGGTCATTCATGAATAAATCAGCAGGCGTGCTTCTGGGAATCGTCGTTGCCATCGGTGCTATCAGCGCTGGCGGTGCCTGGTACACCGGCACCAAGATTGAAGGGGTGGTGAACGCCTCCCTGGCTGACGCCAACCAGCAGCTGCAAGCCGCGCTGGTCGGTCATAAAGGTACGGCGTCACTGGAACTGGTATCGCTGGAGCGCCACGTGTTCAGCAGCACCGCGCACTATCGCCTCAAGGGCGAGGGTGAAATGTTCGGCGAGGAGCCGGTCGAGCTGCTGTTTGTGGATCATATCGAACACGGTCCGCTGCCGTTCTCGCGCCTGGTATCGCTGAAGTGGTTGCCGGTCATGGCCACCAGTCACTACGAACTGGAAAAGACACCGCTCACCGAAAAATGGTTTGCCGCCGCCAAGGATGTCTCTCCGCTCAAAGGCGTGGTCAATATCGGCTACGACAATTCCACCAATGGCACGCTGGAAATGCTGCCGCTGGAAACGGCACTGGATGACAAGTCCAGCCTGAAGTTTTCCGGCCTGAAGCTTGATGTCGCGGCCAGCGCCCAGGCGCAGAAGGTCAAGGCCGACGGCTACATGGACAGCCTGAAGCTGATCACCGTTTCCGAAGATCAGGCACCGGTGCAGGTTGAATTGAACGGCCTGACCCTGGCCAGCAACCTGAGCAAAAGCACCTACGGCTATTACACCGGCGAGAACACCGTCTCGCTGAGCAACAGCCAGACCACGTTCGGTCCCAAACAGTCAGTGCTGGGCCTCAAGAATTTCGAAATGAAGAACCAGACCGAAGAATCAGGCACCAGCGCCTCCGGACGTGCCGATTACAAGGTGGGTGAAGTGTCCTTGAACGGCAAGGCGGTCGGTTCGGCACAGATGGCGATGAGCCTGAAGAACCTCGACATTCCGGCAACGATGTCGCTGATGCAGATTTACCAGAGCAAGCTGCAACCTTACGAGCAGCTCGCCGCCGAGGCCGCCGAGGCGGGTCAGCCGGTGCCGGAACTGAAGCTGACCGACGCCGAAGAGACGCAACTGAAAACCGGTCTGGAGCAATTGCTGGCGGCCGGCCCGCAGGTGGCCCTGGAAAATCTCTCGTTCAAGACCACCAACGGCGAAAGCCGCGCCAACCTGGTGCTGGATCTGACCAAGCCGCAATCGATCGAATTGCCGACCGACCAACTGATCAGGCAGTTGATTGCGCTGTTGGACATCAATGTCCAAGTGTCCAAACCAATGCTGGTTGATGTGTTCACCGTGCAATCGCAAATCGACGGCCAGACCGATGCCAAGCTGATCGCCGATCAGGCCACCGCCACTGCCGACATGTTTGGCAGCATGGCCGTCGGCTCGCAACTGGCGAAACTGGATGGAAGCAACATCGTCAGCAAACTGCACTACGCCAACAATCAGGTCGAGTTCAATGGCCAGAAAATGACCGTCGAAGAATTTGTCGGTTTCGTCATGAGCAAATTTGCTGGCGCAGGCGAGGTTCAATAAACCGCAACCCTTCAGGAAACGCCCGGCCTCTGCGCAATGCTGGCGCCGGGCGTTTTGCTTTCTGTGGTTGATGCGGTCGATCCTATCCTCGTCACCGTGTTCAGATACGGCTGTAGGACGGCATTTGAGATGCACTGCTTCATTTAAAAAAAACGGCGCAATTGTTCAAGGTTGCGCCAAATCCTGGTGCCACCCTATGAAAGCTCCAGCTATAGTTTGCACGCCGACGACGGCCCCACCCGCACAAGGTACTCCGGCATGACCCGATTGACCTCTCTGAACCCTTGGCTAGTGGCCATAGCAGTCGCCCTTTGCGTGCAATTGCCGGCGCAAGCGGCACAGGCGACCCAGGAGCGTTTTACCCTGAACATCCCAGGCGTGTCGGATGACCGTTTGTTCACGTCTGCCGCTGCCAGCGATGCCCCGGGCTGCGGCGGGCACAACGTTTCACCGGCACTGAGCTGGAATGCCGGCCCGACCGGTACGCTCAGTTACGCCATCGTCATGCACGATCCGGATGGCCAGAAAGGGCAGGGTGTCGATCACTGGGTGCATTACGGCATCAAAGCCACCACCCACCAGATTGCCGCCGGCGTCGGCGCAAAAGCCACGCTTGAAGGCGTGGCCGGCATCAACAGCAAAGGCACGGCCGGTTACGTCGGCCCTTGCCCGGCGGCTGGCGACAGCGCGCACCACTACATCATCCAGATCTACGCCCTGGACCTCGCCCCGGACGCATTGCCGGCAGGCCTGACCCGTGCGCAGCTGCTGGAAAGAATCAACGGTCATGTGCTGAAAAACAGCAGCGTGGTCCGGCGCTACCATCGCTGAAGCCTGATCACTTCAGCGGCTTTGCAGAAAGCTGAAGTGCGCGGCCTTCCGGGGATTTGGCATCCCTCCCCGAAAGCGCGCACTATCAGCCTGTAGTCGATGCGTTGGAGGATGCCGTGACAAAAAAAATCGACCGCATCGCCCAAATGCTCAACTGCCCGGAAAAGGGCGAGGAACTACGGCGAGCGATTACCGAGAGTCGCAAGGATTTTCTGCTGAATCAGCCGGACGAAGACATTGTTGAAGACGACATGCTCGAAGATGAAGTATTCGAGGATGACGAGGACGATGATGAATACGACGAGTTTGATTGGACGACGGAATGAGAAAACCGCTTAGGCGGTTTTTTTGTGCCCGCAAAAAAGCCCCAGACCCCTAAGGCCTGAGGCTTTCTCGTTTCTATGGATGGAGCACCGGGCGGGATCCGAACCCACGCCCCTGCCTTCGTAGTCCCGAAAGCCAATATTCAGAAGCAAAGTCGAAATTGCCGGGAACCCTTCGGCGTATAGAAAAACGAACAAAGCCGTTCAGTATTTTATTCAAGCGGTCGATACAGCTCGTGCCAATCAACAATAACGCCTTCGTGGACACGACCCGTTATGAATAAAAACCTCCGATTCAGCCACAAGATCCTCATTGTGGCGTCGCTGATCGTGGTAGCCGCCTTCGCGCTATTCACGCTGTACAACGACTACCTCCAGCGCAACGCCATTCGCAAGGATCTGGAAAACAACCTCCATGAAATGGGCGACATGACGGCGGCCAACATCAAGAACTGGTTTGACGGTCGCACTTTGCTGGTTGAAAACCTGGCGCAAAACGCGGCCTTGAACCCACAGATGGCCAGCATCACCACGTTGATGGCACAGAAAACCCTGGTGTCGAGCTTCCCCAGCACCTACGTCGGTACCGCAGCAGGCGAGTTCGCCATCCTGCCTGATGCGAAGATGCCGGATGGGTACGATGCTCGCACACGCCCCTGGTACAAGCTTGCCGAGGCCAGCAATACCGTCGCCATGACCGAGCCTTACGTCGAGATGGCCACTAACACGCTGGTGGTCTCCATGGTGGCGGCCATTCGCAAGTCAGGGCAGACCGTCGGCGTGGTCGGCGGTGATGTGAGCTTCGGTGCGCTGGTCGACATCATCGACAAACTGGATCTGAGCGGCGTGGGTTACGCCTTCATGGTCAGCTCCGATGGCAAGGTGTTGGTCCACCCCGACAAAAACATGCAGATGAAGACCCTGAGCGACCTCTTCCCGCAGGGCACGCCACGGATCAACGGCGAGTTAACTGAAGTCCAGGCCAATGGCCAGACCCGCATCGTCACTTTCGCCCCGATCAAGGGCTTGCCTTCGGTGAACTGGTACATCGGCCTGTCCATCGACAAGGACAAGGCCTTTTCCAGGCTCAGTGAATTCCGCGCCTCGGCTGTGATTGCCACCGTGATCGCCGTAGTCTTCATCATTGCCCTGCTGGGCATGCTGATTCGTCTGCTGCTGCAACCTCTGCAGGCCATGAGCAAGGCTATGGAAGATATCGCCGAAGGTGAAGGCGACCTGACCAAGCGCCTGGTCATTCATACCCAGGACGAGTTCGGCATTCTCGGGAACGCCTTCAACCGCTTCGTCGAACGGATTCACACTTCGATCCGCGAAGTGTCGTCGGCCACCGAGCAGGTCAACGAAGTGGCCCTGCGTGTCGTGAGTGCATCGAACGCTTCGATGGCCAATTCCGACGAGCAGGTCAACCGTACCAGCAGCGTTGCCGCCGCGATCAATCAACTGGGGGCTGCCGCCCAGGAAATCGCACATAACGCCGCGCAAGCTTCGCAACACGCAAGCTCCGCCCGCCACTTGGCCGAAGAAGGCCAGCAAGTGGTCAATCGCAACATTGAGGCCATGAGCCGCCTCTCGGACCTGATCGTCACCTCCAGTTCGCACATCGAAACGCTGAACAGCAAGACCGTGAACATCGGTCAGATCCTCGAAGTGATCACCAGCATCTCTCAGCAAACCAACCTGCTGGCGCTCAACGCGGCAATCGAAGCGGCGCGTGCAGGCGAGGCGGGACGTGGCTTTGCTGTGGTAGCTGACGAAGTGCGCAATCTGGCCCATCGCACCCAGGAGTCGGCGCAGCAAGTGCAGAACATGATCGAGGAGCTGCAAGTCGGCGCCCGTGAATCGGTCAATACGATGGGTGAAAGCCAGCGCCACAGCCAGGACAGCGTGTCGATTGCCAATCAGGCGGGCGAGCGCCTGGGCAGCGTGACCCAGCGCATCGGTGAAATCGACGGGATGAACCAGTCAGTGGCCACTGCCACTGAAGAGCAGACAGCGGTGGTCGACTCGATCAACATGGACATCAATGAAATCAACACGCTGAACCAGGAAGGCATGGAAAACCTGCAGTTCACCTTGCGCGCCTGTTCGGATCTGGAACAGCAGGCCAGCCGCTTGAAGCATTTGGTGGGCAGCTTCCGGATCTGATGAGTTCCACGCACAAAAAAGCCCCAGACCTTGCGGTCTGAGGCTTTCTCGTTTCTACGTATGGTGCACCAGGCGGGATTCGAACCCACGACCCCTGCCTTCGGAGGGCAGTACTCTATCCAGCTGAGCTACTGGTGCAGCGCGGGCGCCATGATACTCATATGCACCGCAGGCGTCCATGCTGCTGAATCGTCTGCGTTTTTCCAAAGCGTAACCTGTGTTTGCTACGTTGATCAGAAAAACGCAGCAAAAAAGTCGATTTCGTTCTTTTTTTCGAACGCCCTATTGTCCTTTACCCCCTTTGATCCTAGGATTCGTTTGAGATTTCAAACGCTCTTGTCTGGGTGCTGAACCGCACGAATCCAATACGTGCGCTATTTATGTGCTTCAGCCCGGTGAATGATTTCCCTGACGGCAGCCTACTGAGGCGCCTTTCTACAATCATAATTTGCTCCGCATCCATTGCGGTGCTGTTAAGGAAAGCCGACATGCAGCTTAAAGACACCCAGTTGTTCCGCCAGCAAGCCTTCATCGATGGCGCTTGGGTTGATGCGGACAATGGTCAGACGATCAAGGTCAACAACCCGGCAACGGGCGAAATTCTGGGTACTGTGCCGAAAATGGGCGCTGCCGAAACCCGTCGTGCCATCGAAGCCGCTGACAAAGCGCTGCCGGCCTGGCGTGCACTGACCGCCAAAGAGCGTGCGGGCAAACTGCGTCGCTGGTTCGAACTGATGATCGAGAACCAGGACGACCTGGCTCGCCTGATGACCCTGGAACAAGGCAAGCCATTGGCCGAAGCCAAGGGCGAAATCGTTTACGCCGCTTCCTTCATCGAGTGGTTCGCCGAAGAAGCCAAGCGCATCTACGGTGACGTGATTCCGGGCCACCAGCCAGACAAGCGCCTGATCGTGATCAAGCAGCCAATCGGCGTGACCGCAGCCATCACCCCGTGGAACTTCCCGGCTGCGATGATCACCCGTAAAGCCGGCCCGGCTCTGGCCGCCGGTTGCACCATGGTGCTCAAGCCTGCTTCGCAAACGCCGTTCTCCGCCTTCGCCCTGGCTGAACTGGCCCAGCGTGCCGGTATCCCGGCTGGCGTGTTCAGCGTGGTTTCCGGCAGCGCCGGCGACATCGGCACCGAGCTGACCAGCAACCCGATCGTGCGCAAATTGTCCTTCACCGGTTCGACCGAAATCGGTCGTCAACTGATGGCCGAATGCGCCAAGGACATCAAGAAAGTGTCCCTGGAACTGGGCGGCAACGCTCCGTTCATCGTGTTCGACGACGCGGACCTGGATAAGGCCGTCGAAGGCGCGATCATTTCCAAGTACCGCAACAACGGCCAGACCTGCGTCTGCGCCAACCGTCTGTACATTCAGGATGCGGTCTACGACGCCTTCGCCGAGAAGCTGAAAGTGGCTGTGGCCAAGCTGAAGATCGGCAACGGTCTGGAAGCCGGCACCACCACTGGCCCGCTGATCGACGAAAAAGCCGTGGCCAAGGTGCAGGAGCACATCGCTGATGCCGTTGCCAAAGGCGCCACCGTGCTGTCCGGCGGCAAGCCGATGGAAGGTAACTTCTTCGAGCCGACCATCCTGACCAACGTCCCGAACAACGCAGCTGTGGCCAAGGAAGAAACCTTCGGTCCATTGGCGCCGCTGTTCCGCTTCAAAGACGAAGCCGATGTGATCGCGATGTCCAACGACACCGAGTTCGGCCTGGCCTCGTACTTCTATGCGCGTGACCTGGGCCGAGTGTTCCGTGTGGCTGAAGCCCTGGAATACGGCATGGTCGGCGTCAACACCGGGCTGATCTCCAACGAAGTCGCGCCGTTCGGCGGCATCAAGGCCTCGGGCCTGGGCCGTGAAGGCTCCAAGTACGGCATCGAAGATTACCTGGAAATCAAATACCTCTGCCTGGGCATCTAAGCCCGGCAAGGCATTGCTTCAAACGCAAAGGGCACGAGAGCGCTGACCCTTTGCGTGCTTCAAACGGAATTTTCTCTGTGGCGGGGAACGCTGTGGCAGTCGATCATCGCATGCTGCCCTGGTTGCCTCCTCGCTGCTTAATCCTTGAATCACGCCGACCGATGAGCGGCGAATGAGGAATGTATGAGCAAGACTAACGCTTCTTTGATGGCCCGCCGTACCGCTGCAGTTCCACGTGGCGTAGGCCAGATTCACCCGATCTTCGCCGAGTCCGCGAAGAACGCTACCGTGACCGACGTTGAAGGTCGCGAGTTCATCGACTTCGCCGGCGGTATCGCCGTGCTGAACACCGGCCACGTGCACCCGAAAATCATCGCCGCCGTGACCGAGCAACTGAACAAGCTGACCCACACCTGCTTCCAGGTACTGGCCTACGAGCCGTACGTGGAACTGTGCGAAAAAATCAACGCCAAGGTGCCAGGTGATTTCGCCAAGAAAACCCTGCTGGTCACCACCGGTTCCGAAGCCGTGGAAAACGCCGTGAAAATCGCTCGCGCCGCCACTGGCCGTGCCGGCGTGATCGCCTTCACCGGCGCTTACCACGGTCGCACCATGATGACCCTGGGCCTGACCGGTAAAGTCGTGCCTTACTCGGCCGGCATGGGCCTGATGCCAGGCGGCATCTTCCGCGCGCTGTACCCGAACGAACTGCACGGTGTGAGCATCGACGATTCGATCGCTTCCATTGAGCGCATCTTCAAGAACGACGCCGAGCCGAAAGACATCGCGGCCATCATCATCGAGCCTGTACAGGGTGAAGGTGGTTTCTACGTCGCGCCGAAAGAATTCATGAAGCGTCTGCGTGCCCTGTGCGACCAGCACGGCATCCTGCTGATCGCTGACGAAGTACAGACTGGCGCTGGCCGTACCGGTACGTTCTTCGCCATGGAACAGATGGGCGTTGCTGCCGACCTGACCACCTTCGCCAAATCCATCGCTGGCGGCTTCCCGTTGGCCGGTGTGTGCGGCAAGGCCGAATACATGGACGCCATCGCTCCAGGCGGCCTGGGCGGCACCTACGCCGGTAGCCCGATCGCTTGCGCCGCAGCCCTGGCCGTGATGGAAGTGTTCGAAGAAGAGCACCTGCTGGACCGCTGCAAGGCAGTCGGCGAGCGTCTGGTCACTGGCCTCAAGGCCATTCAGGCCAAGTACCCGTCGGTAATCGGCGAAGTCCGTGCCCTGGGCGCGATGATCGCTGTCGAGCTGTTCGAAAACGGCGACAGCCACAAGCCGAACGCTGCCGCTGTGGCATCCGTTGTGGCCAAGGCTCGCGACAAAGGTCTGATCCTGCTGTCCTGCGGCACCTACGGCAACGTTCTGCGCGTCCTGGTACCGCTGACTGCGCCGGACGAGCAACTGGACAAAGGTCTGGCGATCATCGAAGAGTGCTTCGCTGAACTCTGATCGCAAAGTGTGACCTGATCGACAAAAAACCCGCTTCGGCGGGTTTTTTCATACCTGCCAGAACAGATACGACGTATTGCTACTATTTCGAAGGAGCGGCATTGGATAAGGTTCGAGCATTGCCAGGGAGAGCTGTATGACGACTGTCATTTTACCCGCGGTTCCAAGAGTATTGATTGCCGAGGCCGACCCCTGGTCCCGTGATCTGCTCAAGGAAGTGTTGTTGAACGTGCGCTGTGACGCACAACTCGATTTGTGCGCCGACGGCCAGCAGGCGTTGGAGCTGCTGGCGGCCAACCCGTACGATCTGGTGATCGCCGACTGGGA
Organism: Pseudomonas sp. TE12234; assembly: GCF_054061835.1. Lineage (NCBI taxonomy): Bacteria > Pseudomonadati > Pseudomonadota > Gammaproteobacteria > Pseudomonadales > Pseudomonadaceae > Pseudomonas > Pseudomonas sp. TE12234. Next base: position 301,951 of record NZ_JBSSEP010000003.1, on the reverse strand, counting down.
ACTGCCCGGTGTCGATGGCCTCAATGTGTTGCGCAGTATTCGCCAGCGCAAACGTAATCCTCCATTGCCATTCATTCTGATGAGCAGCCGCAACGACAGCGCCAGCGTACGCGAAGCCTTGCCGCTGGCGCCTGCCGCCTACCTGACCAAGCCCCTGAACATGGATAGCCTGACCCAGCGCTTGCAGGGGTTGCTGCTTGATGCCGGGGAAGAGGTGTCGTGCGAAGTGCCGGCGCTGGCACCGGGCATGACCTTGTCCGTATTCCTGGAGCGCCGTCGCGAACTGGCCGAGGGCGCGCCGCTCATGACCGACGTGCAGCTGGCGGTCAAGCGAAGCCTCAATCCTGATGGTCTGGATCTGACGGCGCTCGAAGATGAGATCCGCACGGACCCGCAGGTCACCGCCGTGCTGATCGCCGCCGCCAACAGCGCGGCCCAGCACCATGGTGCGGGCGTGCAAACCTTGGCTCAGGCGTTGCACCGACTGGGCACCGGACAAAGCATGAACCTGATTCTCGGGCTGGCCCTCAAGCGCAGTGCACGGCTCAGTGATCCGTCTCTGGCGGACTATGCCGAGCGTTATTGGGACTTGTCATTGCACACCGCCGAATACGCGCGAACGCTGGCGCGCCTGCTCGATCTGGATCAGGCGCGGTGCTATTGCGCCGGTATGTTGCATCGACTCGGCGATCTGGCGTTGTTGCGCTGTTTGCAGGAGTGGAAGCAGGGCGGTGGCGAACTGGACGACCAAGAGGCGGTCGGGGAGGCGCTGGCCGAATTCAGTGCGGCCTACGGATCGGCGTTGCGCACCCGCTGGCGGCTGCCGCTGGAGCTGCGAGAGCTGATTGCCGCGACCTACCAGCTCGGTGGCGGGGTCTACTCCCGCGAAGCACTGGTGATGAACATGGCGGCACAGCTGGCGCGCCTGAGCGAGCATGAGGGGCTTGAGGACCTGGCCAAAAGCCGAACGGCGCGCCTGCTCAAGATCGGCTTGCCGGAGTTGGTGCGTCTGCGCAAGAAATAAGGCTTTACCCACCGAGGGTTTGCGTTGGGGCGTTCAGGCCGTCACTATCCGGTTCTTGCCCTCACGCTTGGCCTGATACATCGCCGCGTCCGCGCGGGCAAACAGGCTGTCCACGTTTTCGTCCCCGGCGACCAGGCTGGTCAGCCCCTGGCTGACGGTGATGCCAAAGGTCTGGCCGTCATGCTTGAAGCTCAAACGCTGGATCTCCCGTTGCAGTCGCTCGGCCACTTGCAGGGCCATGTCTGGCGTGCAGCCCGGGAACACTGCGGCAAATTCCTCACCGCCAATGCGCCCGAACAGGTCGCCACGGCGTAACGCCGCACGTCCGCTCTCGGCGATGCGTTGCAGTACGGTGTCGCCTTCCTGGTGACCGTAGGTGTCGTTGATCACTTTGAAGTCATCGATATCCAGCATCAGGAACGACAGCGGCGTGCCCTGTTGCAGCGCCTTTTCGAATTCCTGATGAGCGCTTTCGAAGAAGTGCCGACGATTACTGCTTTGGGTCAGGGCGTCGGTGGTCGCCAGGCGTTGCAGCTCGGTTTCCATCTGCTTCTTGTCGGTGATGTCTTCAGCGATGCCGACAATGATCACTGGCTGTCCCGGCTCGGCCTGGCGATTGATGAAGCATTTGTCGCTGAGCCAGCGAACCTGGCCGTCGGCGGCGATGATCCGGTATTCGCGGTCTTCGATCGCGCCTTTTTCCAGCACGTCCGCCAGGCTGCGCTCGGCATATTCCAGATCGTCGGGGTAAATGCTGTCGCGCCACTGGTTGTAATCGGACAGCAGCAGGTCAGCGGAGCGCCCGAAAATCCGCTCATAGGCCGGGCTGACGTACAGCACCTGGCGGGTTTCCCAGTTGAATGCCCAGAGCACGGCATTGACGCTCACCAGCAGGGTGCTGAACAACTGTTCGCGTTCGCTCAGTCGCGCCACTTCACCTTGAGCGTGCATCAGTGCCAGCAGGGTTTGCGCAGTCTCGGGCCACTGCGAAGGGGATGAGTCTTGTTGGTTTTTAATGACCATGGGAACAAATCTCAAAGGGCGTGCACCGCTCTGGATTCGAAAGCGGCCACAACGAAGCCCGCCTGGGTGGCGAAGTGTCTTTGAGAGGGAGGATTTGAAGCGAAGTTCCCACATTTTGTGGCGAGGGAGCTTGCTCCCGCTGGGCGGTATCGGCGACGCGTTTTATTCGATTAAAACGCGTCGCCGATTATGCGTCTGCTGCGCAGCCGCGCGGGAGCGAGCTCCCTCGCCACAGTCAGGCAGCGGTCGGACGCAGGGAGTAGGTTTTGAGCTGGTTGGCGAAGTCACGCAGGGATTGAATCCCGCTGGCTTCGGCTTCGTGTACCCAATCCTTGATGGCGGCCAGCATGTCGTGACCATTTGAGCTGGTCTTGACCCAGATCTGCTGCAAGGCCAGGCGTTTCTCGTAAATTACCTTCAGTGCCTGGCTGTGCTCGAGCATGGTCTGGATGCGGACATGGTGTTTGTCGTCCAGCAGGCTGGTTTCACGCGAGAGCAACCGCTTGGCGCGGTGGAACTGGTGACGGACCGAGTGATCGACCTTTTCCAGCTCCTGCTTGACCAGCGGCCCGATCACCAATTTGCGGTACTGGGCCATGATCTGGAAGCGGTTGTTGAGGATCGCCATGGCGGTGTCCATGTCCAGGTTGCCTTTGCCTTCGACACGATGGGCAATCGGCGCAACCCGCTGGACCTTGGCCAGGCGCAGGAAGCTGAACACTTGAATCCAGGCCCAGCCCAGATCGAATTCCCACTTCTTCACCGACAGTTTTGCCGAGTTAGGGTAGGTGTGATGGTTGTTATGCAGTTCTTCACCGCCGATCAGGATGCCCCAGGGCACCAGATTGGTCGCCGCGTCACGGCATTCGAAGTTGCGGTAGCCGACGGCATGGCCCAGGCCATTGACCACACCGGCGGCCCACACCGGGATCCACATCATCTGGACGGCCCAGATGGTGATGCCGATGGTGCCGAACAGCAGCAGGTCGATGACGGCCATGATCGCCACACCCAGCAGCGGGAAGGGGGTATAGAGATGGCGTTCGATCCAGTCTTCGGGGCAGTTCTTGCCGTAGATGCGCAGGGTCTCGGGGTTTTCCGCTTCGGCGCGGTACAGCTCGGCGCCCTTGCGCAGAACGGTGGACAGACCCTTGATGACCGGGCTGTGCGGGTCATCCTCGGTTTCGCATTTGGCGTGGTGCTTGCGGTGGATGGCGGTCCACTCGCGGGTGTTCTGCGCGGTGGTCAGCCACAGCCAGAAACGGAAAAAGTGCTTCAGGCCGGCATTCAACTCAAGCGAGCGATGGGCTGAGTAACGGTGCAGATAGACCGTGACGCCGACGATTGTCACGTGGGTCATCAGCAGGGTGACTGCCACCAGTGACCAGGGCGACAAGCCGAGAAAACCTTCGTACCACATAGGCTATAGGGCCCTCGATAAAGAAAAAAACAGCCGGTGCATTATCACTAAGCCCACAGAGAAAACCAGTCGCCCTTTCAGATATGAGTGGCTGGATGTGTCTTTAACCTATAATCCCGTTTTTTGTATAGGGACATGGACAGCCTTATGTCTGCCAGCTATCGCGAAGCCTCGCGCGCAGCGCTGCTTTACCTCTTGCTTTCCTTGATATGGCTGCAGCTCAGTGGCTATTTATTGAACAGCTTCTTCGATAGTTCTGCCGAGCTTTCGCGATGGCAACTGATCAACGGTTATGTCTGGGTGGTGATCAGTGCCGGGTTGGTCTTCATTGCCCGGGCGCGATTGCTCCGTTGTCTCGGTATCGGGGCCAAATTGCGTGAGCGCCGTGAAGACCGAGAGCGACTGCGTCAGGCCGCCGCCGTGTTTGATTGCACCCGTGAAGGCGTGTTGGTCACCAATCACGAAGGGTTGATCGTCCATGTGAACCGGGCCTTCATCCAGATCACCGGTTATCAAAGCCAGGAAGTGCTGGGCCAGCGGCCCAGTTTGTTCAAGTCCGGCCGTCATCCGGCCGCCTTCTATCAGGCGATGTTCGCGACACTCGACAGTAACGGCGAGTGGAGCGGAGAAATCTGGAACCGTCGAAAAAGCGGCGAAATCTATCCGCAGTGGCAGACCATCCGCATCGTTCACGACGAACGGGGACGTCGTAGTCATTACGTGGCGGTGTTTTCCGACATCAGCGCGATCAAGAACTCTGAACACGAACTGATGCACCTGGCGCACCACGATCCGTTGACCGATCTGCCCAACCGCCTGCTGTTCACCGATCGCGCCGAACAGGCGCTGGCTTCGGCACAGACTCACAAGCGTGGGTGTGCACTGCTGATGGTCGATCTGGATCATTTCAAGATGATCAACGACAGCCTCGGACACACCATCGGCGACCAGTTGCTCAAGGCGGTGGCGGAGCGTCTAGACGCGATGTTCGGGCCGGGCATTACCCTGGCGCGGCTTGGGGGCGATGAGTTTGCCGTGCTGGCCGAGAGTTGCCCGCAACTGGTCCAGGCCGCGGCGCTGGCCCAGCGGATCATCGATGGCCTCAAAGAACCGTTCTTTATCGACGGGCATCAGCTGTTCATGAACACCAGCATCGGCATCAGCCTGTTCCCCGGCGATGCTTTGAGCACTGAGCAATTATTGCGCAACGCCGACTCGGCGCTGTTCAAGGCCAAGAGTGCCGGTCGCAATGGCTATGCCCTCTACACCGAAGAATTGACGGCCCACGCCCAGCAACGGGTCGAGCTTGCATTCGAATTGCGTCGCGCGCTGGAGCAGCAGCAATTGCGGGTTTACTACCAACCGGTCCATGACTTGCCCACCAGCCGCTTGATCGGTGTCGAGGCGCTGGTGCGCTGGGAGCATCCCGAGCGGGGATTGGTGTCGCCGGCTGAATTCATTCCCGTCGCCGAACGCACTGGCCTGATTGCCGAAATCGACGCCTGGGTCATGCAGCAAGCGTGTCAGCAGATGTGCCAGTGGCATCAGGCCGGCGTGGTGTTGTCGTTCGTCGCGGTGAATGTTTCATCGCGCCTGTTCGCCGGTCGTGAGCTGTACCAGCAAGTGGCCCAGGTGCTGCGCGAAACCGGACTGGACCCGGCTTATCTTGAGCTGGAGGTCACCGAGAGCGCAGTGATGGAAGATCCCGAGGTCGCGCTTGAGCAAATGCACAGACTGCGCGAGTTGGGTGTACGGCTGGCCATCGATGATTTCGGCACCGGTTATTCGTCGCTGCTGCGGCTCAAGCGCCTGCCGGTACAGAAACTCAAGATCGATCAGGGTTTTGTCGCCGGGCTGCCGGGGGACGAAGACGACGCGGCCATTGTGCGGGTGATCATTGCCCTGGCGCACAGCATGGGAATGCAGGTGCAGGCCGAGGGGATCGAGCAGGTCGAACAGGCGTCGTTCCTGCTTGAACATGGCAGCCATCTGGGCCAGGGATACTGGTTCGGGCGGCCGGTGCCTCCCGGACAACTGAATTGGGTGCATGCACCGTCAATCCATTAAGAATCTGTTGCGCAAAACCTGTAGGAGCGAGCTTGCTCGCGATGGTGGCAAAAGCGCCGCGTTCATCCAGGCAGCCCTGGTTTTCGTTCGCGTCCATCGCAAGCAAGCTCGCTCCTACAGAATTCCCCTCGCAAACCCTTGCCCATCAAATAATGTCTTCTGGTTATATAAACATTCTTAAATAGTCTTTTTAAGAATATCTGCGCCTCTCTACTATTGGTCTCACGCCGCAAGCAGTGCCGCCACTGCCAGGCAACCTCTCAGTCGAAGGAGCAGCACCATGAGCGCATCTCTACGTAGCGTTGACGGCCAGGACGAAGCAACCATCCTGCGTGAAATCCAGAGCGCCCTGCGCGATCTGCGTTTTGGCGCAGTGGAAATCACCGTCCACAACGCCCAGGTGGTTCAGATCGAACGCAAGGAAAAATTCCGCTTGCAGCAACCGGGCAACAAACCGGGCTGAAGCGAAACCAATCAAAAGATCACAGCCTGCGGTAGTTTCTGCGGGGGATTGTGTGGGAGCTGCCGCAGGCTGCGATCTTTGAGCAAGCATCCGATTCCAGATCATAAAAAAAGCCAATACCCAAGAATTCCAGGAGCTTTCACCATGTCGTCGATTCGTCAGTTCGCTTTGGCCGCCCTGGCCAGTGCCCTCTTTGCCGGTTCCGCGGTAGCCAAGGATTACGAGTTGCTCAACGTGTCGTACGACCCGACCCGTGAGCTGTATCAGGACTACAACGCTGAGTTCATCAAGTTCTGGCAGAAGGACCATGCCGGCGACACCGTGAAGATCCAGCAGTCCCACGGTGGTTCGGGCAAGCAGGGGCGGGCGGTGATCGACGGTCTGCGTGCCGACGTCGTGACCCTGGCCCTGGCCGGCGATATCGATGAAATCGCCAAGCTCGGCAAGACCCTGCCGGCCGACTGGCAAAAACGCCTGCCGGAGGCGAGCACGCCTTACACCTCGACCATCGTGTTCCTGGTGCGCAAGGGCAACCCCAAAGGCATCAAGGACTGGGGCGACCTGGTCAAGAATGACGTGTCGGTGATTACCCCGAACCCGAAAACCTCCGGCGGTGCACGCTGGAACTTCCTCGCCGCCTGGGCCTATGGCCTGAAAGCCAATGGCGGTGACGAAGCCAAGGCCAAGGAATACGTACAAACCCTGTTCAAACACGTGCCTGTGCTGGACACCGGTGCTCGCGGTTCGACCATCACCTTCGTCAACAACGGTCAGGGTGACGTGTTGCTGGCCTGGGAAAACGAAGCCTTCCTGGCACTGAAAGAAGACGGCGGCGCCGACAAGTTCGACATCGTTGTGCCTTCGCTGTCGATCCTTGCCGAGCCACCGGTGGCCGTGGTCGACAAGAATGCCGAGAAAAAGGGCAACGAGCAGATCGCCGAAGCCTACCTCAAACACCTGTACAGCCCGGCTGGCCAGGAAATCGCGGCGAAAAACTTCTATCGTCCACGTGACAAGGAGGTGGCCGCCAAGTACGCCAACCAGTTCCCGAAACTGGAGCTGGTCACCATCGATAAAGACTTCGGCGGCTGGAAAACCGCGCAACCGAAATTCTTCAACGACGGTGGCGTGTTCGACCAGATCTACCAGGCGCAATAACCTGAAGTAGACCTGACAACCGGCCGGATGCCTGTCAGTTAAGGGGCGCAACGTGTGGGAGCGAGCCTGCTCGCGATGATGGCGGTACATACAACAGGGATGTTGGCTGGCCCACCGGTATCGCGAGCAGGCTCGCTCTCACAGAAGTTGCGGTGTTCAAGCCCTTAACCGGCCGGCTTTGGCCAACGGGCCCCGATCTTGGCGACGGGGCTTTGCGCATTCTCAACCAAGGACTTTTATGTCGCGTCGTATCTCCCCCGTCATACCCGGCTTCGGGCTGACGCTGGGCTACACCTTGGTGTACCTCAGCCTGATTGTGCTCATACCGCTGGCGGCAATGTTCGTGCATGCCGCTCAACTCACCTGGGATCAGTTCTGGGCAATCATCTCCGCGCCACGGGTGCTGGCGGCGTTGAAGCTCAGCTTCGGCACCGCGCTCTATGCGGCGATTATCAACGGCATCATCGGCACGCTGCTGGCCTGGGTGCTGGTGCGCTATACCTTCCCTGGGCGCAAAGTCATCGATGCGATGATCGACTTGCCCTTCGCATTACCCACCGCAGTGGCCGGTATTGCCCTGACCGCGTTGTACACCCCCACCGGTTTGGTCGGTCAGTTCGCAGCCGATCTGGGGGTCAAGATCGCCTACACCCCCCTGGGCATTACCCTTGCCCTTACTTTTGTGACACTTCCATTCGTAGTACGTACCGTACAACCTGTACTGGCCGATATTCCTCGTGAGGTGGAAGAAGCGGCGGCGTGCCTGGGGGCAAAACCGTTGCAGGTATTCCGCCATATTCTGATGCCGGCATTGTTGCCAGCCTGGCTGACCGGTTTCGCCCTGGCCTTTGCCCGCGGGGTCGGCGAGTACGGTTCGGTGATTTTCATCGCCGGCAACATGCCGATGAAAACCGAGATCCTGCCGCTGCTGATCATGGTCAAGCTCGACCAGTACGATTACACCGGCGCTACCTCCATTGGTGTACTGATGCTGGTGGTTTCCTTTGTCCTGCTGCTGCTGATCAACTTGCTGCAGCGCCGTATCGAAACCCCATAAGGAGGCGCACACATGTCCCAATCGTCCATTGCTGCCGCCTCTTCGGCCAACGCTGCCCGTCGTGGCAGTGCGACTTCGCGGCGCGTCCTGATCGGCCTCGGCTGGCTGATTTTTGCGCTGTTCTTGCTACTGCCGCTGTTCATCGTGGTGTCCCAGGGCCTGAAGAATGGCCTGGGTGCGTTCTTCACCGCGATTTTTGAACCGGACGCGCTGTCCGCGCTGAAACTCACGGTGATCGCCGTGCTGATATCGGTGCCGCTGAACCTGGTGTTCGGTGTCAGCGCCGCCTGGTGCGTGAGCAAATACTCGTTCCGTGGCAAGAGCATGCTGGTCACGCTGATCGACCTGCCATTCTCGGTGTCGCCGGTGATCGCCGGTCTGGTCTACGTGCTGATGTTCGGCGCCCAAGGGCTGTTCGGCCCATGGTTGCAGGACCACGACATCCAGATCGTCTTCGCCTTGCCGGGTATCGTGCTGGCGACGATTTTTGTCACCGTGCCGTTCGTGGCCCGTGAATTGATCCCGCTGATGCAGGAGCAGGGCACCCAGGAGGAAGAGGCCGCGCGTTTGCTCGGGGCCAATGGCTGGCAGATGTTCTGGCACGTCACGGTGCCCAACATCAAATGGGGCCTGATCTACGGCGTGGTGCTGTGTACCGCGCGGGCCATGGGTGAGTTCGGTGCGGTGTCGGTGGTTTCCGGGCACATTCGCGGGGTGACCAACACCTTGCCGCTGCACGTCGAGATCCTCTACAACGAATACAACCACGTGGCCGCGTTCGCCGTGGCGAGCCTGTTGCTGATCCTGGCGCTCTTCATCCTGCTGCTCAAGCAGTGGAGCGAAAACCGTATTAACCGCCTGCGCGCCAGCGCCGCGGAGGAATAATTCATGTCGATCGAAGTGCGTAACGTCAGCAAGAAATTCAATGCGTTCAAGGCGCTGGACAACATCAGCCTGGACATCCAGAGCGGTGAACTGGTGGCGCTGCTCGGCCCGTCCGGTTGCGGCAAGACCACGCTGCTGCGGATCATCGCCGGTCTGGAAACCCCGGACCAGGGCAACATCGTGTTCCACGGTGAAGACGTTTCCGGCCACGACGTGCGTGATCGCAACGTCGGCTTCGTGTTCCAGCATTACGCCTTGTTCCGCCACATGACGGTATTCGACAACGTCGCGTTCGGCCTGCGCATGAAGCCCAAGAACCAGCGCCCGAGCGAAAGCCAGATCGCGACCAAGGTCCACGAACTGTTGAACATGGTGCAACTGGATTGGCTGTCGGATCGCTACCCGGAACAACTGTCTGGTGGCCAGCGTCAGCGGATCGCCCTGGCCCGTGCCCTCGCGGTGGAGCCAAAAGTACTGCTGCTCGACGAGCCGTTCGGCGCCCTCGACGCCAAGGTCCGCAAAGAACTGCGCCGCTGGCTGGCGCGCCTGCACGAAGACATCAACCTGACCTCGGTGTTCGTGACCCACGACCAGGAAGAAGCGATGGAAGTCGCCGACCGCATCGTGGTGATGAACAAGGGCGTGATCGAGCAGATCGGCTCACCGGGCGACGTCTACGAAAACCCGGCCAGCGATTTCGTTTATCACTTCCTCGGCGATTCGAACCGTCTGCATCTGGGCGAAGACAATCACGTGCTGTTCCGCCCGCACGAAGTGTCGCTTTCGCGGCATGAACTGGAAGACCACCATGCGGCCGAAGTGCGCGATATCCGTCCATTGGGCGCGACCACGCGGGTGACCCTGAAGGTCGAAGGGCAGAGCGATTTGATCGAAGCCGAAGTGGTGAAGGACCACGACAGCCTGATCGGGCTGGCCAAGGGCGAGACGCTGTTCTTCAAGCCGAAGGTCTGGCAGAAGGTCGCCAACCTCTAAAGCAAGAGCATCGCGAGCAGGCTCGCTCCCACAGGGTTCGGTGTCGGTCACAGATTTTGTACTCAACACCGATCCATTGTGGGAGCGAGCTTGCTCGCGATTGCGATCTAAACAGCCGCACGCTTCGGATTGACCCGCACACCCCCCGCCCGCGCCTCGATCTGCTCTTTCAGCTCATGGCGCATCCCCAGCAAAAACGCCAGCTCAGCCACCACAAACAGCGGCCCGACAATCAACCCCGTCACGTCATCGACGAACGCCGGTTTGCGCCCTTCGTAGTGATGGCCGACAAACTGAATCGCCCAACCCACCACAAACATTCCAATGCCGCTGGCCAGCCAGATGCCAGTGCTTTGCTGCGCCAGCGCATGACCGGCCCAGACACACAACCCCAGCAACACCGTCATCAGTACGCCAAGGCGTAACTCCAGCCGCAGGTAAAACCACGCCGAAGCCAACGACACCAGCACCGCCGGTGAAAGCCAGCCCCCGGCCCATTGCGGACGAGACAGCAGCACAGCCACCGCCAGCACAATCAGCGGAATGCCGATGAAGTGGGTGGCGATGTTGCGCGGGTCACGGTGGTACGCGGCGTATTGACTGAGATGGTCAACGAGGCTTTTCATTGTTATTCCTCCTGTAGGGTGATTGATCATGCCCCGGGGCCATTGCTCACTCTGTCAGCCAGGCGACAATCTCTAGGAGTTTTCATGGATATGCAGGTCTGGCGTCCACGCCTGATGCACGGTCAGTGGTTCAGTCATTTGCCTGTTTCCTTTCAGGATAGTCTGCTGGCCGTCGCCAGGGTCCGGCGCCTGTCGCCGGGCCAGCGCTTGTTCAAGCGGGGTGATCCGCCCTGTGGTCTGTACGCGGTGCTCGAAGGTGCCGTGCGCATTGGCACGGTCAGCGAGCAAGGCAAGGAAGCGTTGCTCAGCCTGGTGGAGGCGCCGCACTGGTTCGGCGAGATCTGTCTGTTCGATGGCCAGGCGCGTACCCACGATGCGTTCGGCCTGGGCAACTGCACCCTGTTGCACATCCCGCAAATGGCGCTGCAAAAGTTGCTCGACGAACAACCGGAGTACTGGCGGCAACTGGCCTTGCTCATGAGCCAGAAACTGCGCCTGACCTTCATCCACCTCGAACAGCTGAGCCTGATGCCGGCCTCGACGCGGCTGGCCCATCGCTTGTTGATGATCGCCCACGGCTACGGCGAGATCGACCCGCCACGCCTGCGCCTGCAACTGCCCCAGGAGCAACTGGCTTCAATGTTGTCGTTGTCGCGCCAGACCACCAATCAAATGCTCAAGGATCTGCAGGGGCAGGGGATCTTGAATCTGGGCTACGGCGAGATCGAAATCCTCGATATCGAACGGTTGCGGGCGCTGGCGATCTTTTAAAGGTGGGCTTTATCCCCGAACACGCCTAGCCTGTGCTGACGACAATCGAGGTGTGCCAAATGCGTGTCCTGTTAGTGGAAGACGAACCCGAGACTGCCAAGCGCCTGGCCGATGGCTTGAGCGAAGCGAGTTATGCGGTGGATGTGGCGGTCAACGGGATGGACGGCCGGCGCTTCATTGAGTCCGGCGAATACGAGCTGATCATCCTCGACGTCATGCTGCCGGGGCTCAATGGCTGGCAGCTGCTGCAACAGATCCGCAAGCTCGGTGAAACGCCGGTGCTGTTCCTCACCACCAGGGACGGCATCGAGGATCGCCTGCGCGGGCTGGAGCTGCATGAAGATGACTACCTGCTCAAGCCGTTCGCCGTCAGTGAGCTGGTGGCACGGGTGCGCAAGTTGTTGCGGCGGGGTCAGGGGCGGTAGTGATTTCTGTGGTGCCTGAACAATCGCTATCGCTGGCAAGCCAGCTCAGTGGCTTGTGTGAATCCTAAATGTCTGGTCAACCGAAAAGCCTGTGGGAGCTGGCTTGCCAGCGAAGAGGCCGGCAAAACCAGCGAAGATTTCAACGTCCTTAACGCAACCCATCCCGAAACTGCCCCGGCGTCATCCCGGTCCAGCGCTTGAATGCGCGGCTGAAACTGCTGGTATCGGCAAACCCCAGTAAATAACTGATCTCGCTCAGCGAAACCTGGGGATCACGCAGGTGCAGCAGCGCCAGGTTCTCGCGGCTTTCATTGAGCAGCGTATCGAACCGACAACCCTCATCCGCCAGGTGCCGTTGCAGGCTGCGCAAGCTCAGGTGAAGGGCCTTGGCGATGTGCTCGGCGCTGGGTTCACCTTCCGGCAATTGCTCTTCTATGGCATCGCGGACCTTGCGCTCCCAGGTCAACGGCTTGAGTTGCGCCAAAGCGCGCTTCAGCACGGTTTCGTTGTGTTCGGCCAGTTCCGGGTTGGCGTCGTCCAGGTGACTGTCGAAGTCAACGAGGGCGAATTCCAGTCGGTCTTCGTCGGTGCCGAAGTGCACGGGTGAGCGGAAGACTTTGTGCCATTGATGCGAGTCTTCAGGTTCCGGCCGGCGCAGGTAAACCGCCAACGGGGCATAGTCGCGGCCCAGGCGATTGCGGCAGGTGCGCACATAAATCGCCATGAACGCATCAATGGCCTCGTAGGCCGGGGCCGGATTGCCGATCGGAACTTTCAGGCGGAAGCGGTAACGATCCTCGCCGCGGGTCAGTTCCAGTTCCAGGGCATCGCTGACCACCTGGTGATAGCGCACGATGCGCTCGAACACTTCGCGCAAACTGCCGCTGGCCACCAGTGCATAACCGAGGGCGTGAAAGGTGGTGGGGCTGACGAAACGTGAGACACGCAGGCCAATCGCCGGGTCGCCACTGGCTTGCACCGCAAGTTCCCACAGGCGCGTGGTACCGGATAACGGGTATCGGGCGTTCGGGTCGTCCATCCATTGCGGATCGAGCCCGGCCTGGCGACACAGGGCGGTGCTGTCGAGGCCCAGGGCGTCGAGTTGCTTGCGCAGGGCGCGGGTCCAGCTGGCGAGGGAGGTCGGTTCAGTCATGCTGATTGGCGCTTCCGGTCAACAGGTTGGCGTTCACGGCTACCGCTTCGGGAGTGTGAAGCGGGCAGGATGCGAACATCAATAACCAGAGGATGGAAGCATGCACGGTACTTCTGCAAGTCCCCAACGACTGAATGCAGCGCAGCGATCAGCGCATATTCGTGAAGTGGTGTTGGCCAAGGGCGTCGAACTGCGTCAGCGCTACCCGATACTCAAGCATCAGGACGCGCTGGGCGCGGGCATCCTGGCCTTCGCCTTGGCCGGGATGATCGGTTCGGCGGCGCTCTACATCACCGGGCACATGGCCTGGTGGGCGTGTCTGCTGCTCAATGCGTTCTTCGCTTCGTTGACCCACGAACTTGAGCACGACCTGATCCATAGCATGTACTTCCGCAAACAGCAGGCGCCGCACAACCTGATGATGGGCCTGGTCTGGCTGGCGCGACCCAGCACCATCAACCCCTGGATTCGCCGTCACCTGCACCTCAACCACCACAAGGTCTCCGGCTCCGAGACCGACATGGAAGAGCGTGCGATCACCAATGGCGAGCCTTGGGGCTTGGCGCGGCTGCTAATGGTCGGCGACAACGTCATGTCGGCGTTTATTCGCATGTTGCGGGCCAAGACCTGGGCCCACAAATTCAGCATCATCAAACGCACGCTGAAGGTCTATGCGCCGTTGGCGCTGGTGCATTGGGGGGCGTGGTACGCGTTTCTCGGCTTCCACGCCGCAAACGGCATCGCGCATCTGCTGGGCACCCCGATTGAATGGTCGGCGACCACGCTGTCGGTAATGAGCGTGATCGACATCGCGGCGGTGGTGATCATCGGCCCGAACGTGCTGCGCACGTTCTGCCTGCACTTCATCAGCTCGAACATGCACTACTACGGCGACATCGAGCCGGGGAACGTGATGCAACAGTGCCAGGTGCTGAACGCCTGGTGGCTGTGGCCGTTGCAGGCGTTCTGCTTCAACTTCGGCAGCAGTCATGGCATCCATCACTTTGTGGTGAAGGAACCGTTCTACATTCGCCAGCTGACCGTGCCGGTGGGGCATAAGGTGATGCGGGAAATGGGGGTTCGGTTTAATGATTTCGGCACGTTTGCGCGGGCGAACCGGTTTGTGCGAAAGGAAGAACTGAACGCAGAGAAGGTGCGTGCGGCTCAGGCTTGATGGTCGATTGGGAGGGCGCCTTAAACGGCATCAACCGCTAAAAAGGTCGATGCCGTGAAACCACCTGTCAGTTTCAGCCTGCAGCGGCGGGGGTGCGCCAGTCATCAGAGCTTTCGGTATTGCCGATTTTGTGTTCCCAGGTGATTTTTCGGTAGCTGAACTCCACGTCTTCCATCTGCGTCAAGTGCGCGGTCGTCTGGTCCTGGCAGTTATGCATATAGCCCTTGATGTTGACGATGATCGCGTCTTCAAGTTTCGTGATGTAGTAGAGCTCTCGAGAAGATGTCGCCGAGGTGCGGTACCAGTTGATGGTAACTTCCTTCAAGAGTTCGCCGGTAGTCAATGCTTGCATCAACAGTGGCGAGGTTTTGTCGCACACCTTAGAGATTTTGAACGGTTTGTGAACGCGTTGACCGGTCGGTTGGCCTGATTGCGGATCGCGAGGAATGATCACTTCGTGGCTGAAGGCCTGAATCATAATCTCGTCTTCATGACCTTCCTGGTAGATATTGCCGACCGACTCAACGGTGAAAGCTCCTTCAGTGATATTACCCATCGTCGTACCCTTGATGGTCATATAGGCGGGCATAGCCATGGATACTCTCCTTGCTGAAATTAGGGAACCCACAGGCTTTATTGCGTCGTGGGTTCCAAAGCTACGATCAAGGTTTATGCCAGTTAAATTAAATTCCCTATTTATCAGGCTTATACAGAGAAAAACGAATTTTCAGTTCCTGATTGATACAGATGGTGTCGGTGAAAAGTGCGCAAAAAGTTGCACAGATCTGCACAACTTCTTGCGCACGTGTCTGTGTGTGATGAAATACAAGCCCTGCAGAAATTCATCTACAGGGTTGTCCACAATTTAACGTGCAATTTTTTGCGCACTCTACGCAGTTCGCTATTAAGTTGTTTCTTCGCAAAAAATACAGTTTAAGGAATTTTCCTAGCGGGTTCTCGGAATAGTCCTACACCTTCATTTGTCACAATGATCGTAATATCTCCCGAATGATTCGCTTCATCCATTTCACTCGCTCCGGCATGCTCTGAAATTGCCGGGTGAGGTGAGTTGAATTAGAACAAATCACTATTTCTCATTAGATATAGGTTGATGTTTTTCTGTGTTTTGATGAAAGGCGCGATCTTTATGGCTTTCTAAATAAAATTCGTTGGGGCATCGGCGTGGAATAAATTCGCAGGCGTGTCCATGAATACAGCACGCTCGCAGTGATGGCGTTAAAGCGCGGCAATTTTTATCAAAGGGTATGGATGTCCTACTCCAGTGAACTTTCTGCTTACTATCTTGAACTCGCAAAAACCTCTATTTCCAATGAGGCTTTTGCGGGCGAGGACGTTCGTTTTTCCAGCGAATATGAAGCGTTGGAGAGCGAGCTGGGTAAAGCCCAATCCATCCATGAGAGCGGCCAGACCGATTGGCGGAAAGTCTGTGAAAACAGTGAAACCCTGCTGCGCACCCAGTCCAAGGATTTACGCGTTGGGGCTTGGCTGACCTGGGGTCTGTACCGGTGCGAGTCCTTCTCCGGGTTATTGGCTGGCCTCGGATTTCTGCGCTATCTGTGTGAGAACCACTGGAGTGAGATCCACCCGGGCAAGTCACGCACCCGCACCGCGGCTCTCACCTGGCTGGTGGCGCGCCTTGAGCAGGTGCTAGGTGAAAATATCGCGATCAAAGAACAGTTGCCGCTGTTTCGTCGTCTGGTCGAACACCTTGAGGGTCTTGATGCTGCATGTACCGAGCATTTGGGCGATGACGCGCCACTGCTGTTGCCGATTTGCCGTCGTCTGAAAAACAGGGTCCAACGCGCCGCCGACAGCCCGTCGGAGACCGGCCTGGTGGGGGCTGCGGTTGCGCAGGTCAAACAGGTTGCTACGCAGTTGTTCGCGCCTGGCGCGCCAATCGATAACGAGAAAGAGGCTCAAAAGGCCTTGCGGGCTCAGTTGGAAAGCGCCCGTCCGTTGTGTGCCTGGTGGCTTAAGCAAAAAGCCACTGATGTGCGCGCCTTGCGCCTCAATCGCACGCTGTCGTGGCTGTCCATCGACGCGATTCCCGAGCGCGACGCCGAGCAGATTACCGTGATGCGCGGGCTGCTGGTGGACAAACTCAAGCACTATCAGGATCGCTATGATCAGGGCAAATACGCAGACCTGCTGGTTGACCTGGAGGCAAGCCTGGCAAACGCGCCCTTCTGGTTCGATGGCCAGCGAATGGTCTGGGAATGCTTGCAAGGACTGAACGCTGAATTGGCCATGCGCGAGGTGGAAGTGCACTTCGCGCTTTTGATCCGGCGTCTGCCCGGCATCATCGAACTGCGTTTCCACGACGGTACACCGTTCGCCGATCCCGCCACCCGCGCCTGGATCAGTGCCAATGTCATGCCGCATCTGCAAACCGCCAGTACGCCGCGCAAGGTTGAAGCAACCGACACCCTGCCGGCCTGGGAGCTGGCCCTGGAGGAAGCCCTGCCGATCCTGCGCAAGGACGGCCTCAAGGCTGCCGTGCAGATCCTCAAGCAGGGCCTGCAAAGTGCCCAGGGCGGGCGCTTCCGATTCTTCTGGCAGTTCGCCCTCGCGCGGCTGTGTTTCATGGCCAAGAAATACGAGCTGGCCAAGACCCAACTCGAAACCCTCGACCAGACATTACAGGACTCAGGAGTCAGCGCCTGGGAGCCTGATCTTGTGCTCGAAGTGCTGCATTTGCTGCATAGCTGCTGCGAGTTGTTACCGCAGAACCATGCTGTGCGTGAGCGCAAGGAAGAGGTTTATCGCAGGTTGTGCCACCTCGATCTTGAAGTGGTACTCCAATAGGCCCCAGGGCCACAACCGCAAGGAGAAAAGCCATGGCCAAAGAAGGCTCGGTAGCCCCCAAGGAACGCATCAACGTCACTTTCAAGCCTGCCACTGGTGGCGCACAGGAAGAGATCGAACTGCCGTTGAAACTACTGTCAATCGGTGATTACACCCACCGCAGGGACGAACGCAAAGTCGAAGATCGCAAGCCGATCAGCATCGACAAAATGACCTTCGACGAAGTGCTGGCAAAGCAGGAGTTGGAGCTGACCTTGAGCGTGCCGAACCGTCTTCAGGAAGACAGCGGCACTGAAGAACTGGCGGTGAAACTGCGCGTCAACTCGATGAAGGACTTCAACCCGGCCTCGCTGGTCAAGCAGGTGCCCGAACTGAAAAAACTGATGGACCTGCGCGACGCGCTTGTGGCCCTCAAAGGCCCGCTGGGTAACGCGCCTGCGTTCCGCAAAGCCATCGAAGGCGTGCTCGCCGACGATGAGTCCCGCGGTCGCGTACTGGGTGAGCTGGGCTTGAACGCCGCAGCCCAGGACGCCTGAGTCCCCATCAGCCAAGGAAGCCAAGACAATGACCACTAGTGCAGCGCAGCAGAACAGCAACGAGAACCGCGAATACAGCATTCTCGACAGCATCATCGCCGAAACCCGCCTGACTCCGGCCGACGAAGCCTACGACATCGCCAAGCGCGGTGTGTCGGCCTTCATCGAGGAGCTGCTCAAACCGCAGAACAACGGTGAGCCGGTCAAGAAAGCCATGGTTGACCGCATGATCGCCGAGATCGATGCCAAGCTCAGCCGTCAAATGGATGAAATCCTCCACCACCCGGACTTCCAGTCTCTGGAATCATCGTGGCGTGGCCTGCAGTTGCTGGTGGAGCGCACCAATTTCCGCGAAAACATCAAAATCGAAATCCTCAACGTCTCCAAGGACGACCTGCTGGACGACTTCGAAGATTCGCCGGAAGTGATGCAGTCGGGTCTTTACAAGCACGTCTACACCGCTGAATACGGTCAGTTCGGTGGTCAGCCGGTGGGCGCAATCATCGCCAACTACTTCATGTCCCCAAGCTCGCCGGACGTGAAATTGATGCAGTACGTGTCCAGCGTGGCCTGCATGTCCCACGCACCGTTCATCGCTGCGGCCGGCCCGAAATTCTTCGGTCTGGACAGTTTCACTGGTCTGCCGGACCTGAAGGACCTGAGGGATCACTTCGAGGGCCCGCAATTCGCCAAATGGCAGAGTTTCCGCCAGTCGGAAGACGCCCGTTACGTTGGCTTGACCGTGCCGCGTTTCCTGCTGCGTAACCCATACGATCCGGAAGAAAACCCGGTCAAATCGTTCGTCTACAAAGAAACCGTCGCCAACAGCCACGAGCACTACCTGTGGGGCAATACCGCGTATGCATTTGCTACCAGGCTGACCGACAGTTTCGCCAAGTTCCGCTGGTGTCCGAACATTATTGGCCCTCAAAGCGGTGGGGCAGTCGAAGACCTGCCGTTGCATCACTTCGAAAGCATGGGCGAAATCGAAACCAAGATTCCTACCGAGATTCTGGTGAGCGACCGTCGTGAGTACGAACTGGCCGAGGAGGGCTTCATTTCCCTGACCATGCGCAAAGGCAGCGACAACGCGGCGTTCTTCTCCGCCAGTTCGGTGCAAAAGCCCAAGTTCTTTGGCATAGGCGCGGAAGGCAAGAGGGCGGAGTTGAACTACAAGCTTGGCACCCAGCTGCCTTACATGATGATCGTCAACCGCCTGGCTCATTACCTGAAAGTGCTGCAGCGCGAGCAACTGGGTTCGTGGAAGGAGCGCACTGACCTGGAGCGTGAACTCAACAAGTGGATCAGCCAGTACATCGCTGATCAGGAAAACCCTGGCACCGAAGTGCGTGGCCGTCGCCCGCTGCGCGCAGCCGAGATCATCGTCAGTGATGTCGAAGGCGAGCCAGGCTGGTACCGCATCAGCCTGAACGTGCGCCCGCATTTCAAATACATGGGTGCCGATTTCACCTTGTCGCTGGTTGGCAAGCTGGACAAAGAGTAAACGGAGCCTGACTCATGACTGGATACGGCAGCCTTTTCGAGCGCCTGGGGGGCGACGCAGACGGCCGCGCCGGCTGGAGTCGCGAGGTCTCGGCCATGGCATCCGTGGCTGCCCATCTGGCCAAGATGCTCAGCACCCGTGCGGGCAGCGTGCAAACGCTGTCCGATTACGGGCTCCCCGATCTTAATGACATGCGTCTGAGCCTGCACGACTCCCTGAGTCAGGCCCGTACGGCCATCGAAAGTTTCATCGAAGCCTACGAGCCACGCCTGAGCGCAGTGCATGTCATTTCCCTGCCGCGTGAACACGATCAGCTTCGGCTGGCCTTCAGTATCGAAGGCCTGCTGGAAGTGGACGGTTTCAAGCGACAGGTCAGTTTTACCGCGTGCCTGGATGGCAGCGGTCAAGTCAAGGTCAGCCAATGAAACGCGCATGTCCTGACATCCAAAAAGGCAGGAATCGAATAGCCATGAACACCGTTGAATCGAGGTGTTATCCGGACCCTGTGGCCGTGGGTGATTTGTTCGGCAGTCGGGCATTCAAGCCTTTTTTCATGAGATCCAAAACCAGGCAGGTCCTCCGTGTCCTTTAACCACTACTACCAAAGCGAACTCACGGCACTTCGTCAGTTAGGTCGTCGCTTCGCCGAACGTAGTCCGGCACTGGCGCCTTTTCTCGGGCAGACCGGGCGGGATCCCGACGTGGAGCGGTTGCTGGAGGGGTTTGCGTTCTTGACCGGGCGTCTGCGCCAGAAGCTCGATGACGAGTTGCCGGAGCTTAGCCATTCGCTGATGCAACTGCTATGGCCCAACTATATGCGGCCGCTGCCGGCGTTCAGCATTTTGCAGTTCGATCCGTTGAAACGTTCCGGTCCGGCATTGATGGTCGAGCGCGATACACCGGTGGAAAGCGAGCCGATAGATGACGTGCATTGCCGCTTTCGCACCTGTTACCCGACTGAAGTCCTGGCGTTGGACCTGATTGCGCTGAATTACTCGGTGAAGGGCGACGGCTCGCTGTTGAGCCTGCGTCTGGAGATGAGCGCCGACGGTCACCTCGGTGAGCTGGAATTACGCCGCTTGCGACTGCACTTTGCCGGCGAGCGCTATATCAGTCAGATGTTGTACCTGAGTCTGCTGCGTAACCTGGAAAGCATCGAGCTGATTCCACTGGACGATGTCGGCAACCCGATTGGCGGCGTCAACGGCGTGTCTATGGCATTCAAGATGCCCGGCGACCGCGTGCAGCCGGTGGGTTTTGCTGAAGAAGAAGCGTTGATTCCCTATCCGCTGAACACCTTCCGCGGTTATCGCTACCTGCAAGAGTATTTTGCCTTCCAGGACAAATTCCTGTTCGTCGATATCAACGGCCTGGACCTGCTCAAGTCTTTGCCGGCTGACATTCTCAAACAGGTCCGTGGTCTGGAGCTGCGCTTTGACATCCGCAAGAGTGGAGTCCTGCGCATGCGTCCGTCCCTGGATAACGTGAAGCTTCACTGTACGCCCATCGTTAATCTGTTCCGCCACGATGCACTGCCGATTCGTCTTGATGGCAAACAGGACGAGTACCTGCTGCTACCCGCCAAGTACGACCTGGACAGCTGCGGTGTATTTTCCGTGGAAAGTGTCACGGGTTGGAAACCCGGCGGACTCGGTTATCAGGCGTATGTTGCGTTCGAATCCTTCGAGCACGACCCTAGTTTTGACGTGCCCACCAGCCGTCCTCACTACAGCGTTCTCCAGCGCGCTTCTTCGTTGCACGACGGCCTCGACACTTACCTGAGCTTCGGGGTTCGTCACACCCAGGCCCATGAAACCCTGTCGGTCGAGCTGATGTGCACCAACCAGAACCTGCCGCGCAAGCTCAAGCCTGGCGACATCAAACGGGCCTGTGAGCAGACGCCGGAGTTCCTGAGCTTTCGAAACATTACCCCCGCCACTTCGAGCTTCGCGCCGCCGCTGAATCGTGACTTCCTCTGGAAGCTGATCAGCAATATGTCGCTTAACTATCTGTCGCTGGCTGACGTCAACGCACTGAAGGTCATTCTCGAAACCTATGACCTGCCGCGCTATTACGACCAGCACGCGGCCAAAGTCAGCGAACGCCTGCTAAGCGGCCTCAAGTCGATCAAACACCAATACGTCGATCGATTGCACCGAGGGTTACCGGTTCGTGGACTGCGTACCGAGCTGACCATCGACCCCCAAGGGTACATCGGCGAGGGCGACCTGTTTGTTTTTGCTTCGGTGCTTAACGAGTTTTTCGCACTTTACGCCAGCCTCAATTCGTACCACGAGCTGCGGGTAAAGAGCACACAGGGAGAGGTGTATCAATGGACACCACGTATGGGCCTGCAACCGCTTCTTTAAGCGGGCTGACTCGAGGTATACGCGAATACTCGCTGTTTCAGGCCGTGCTGTTGGTCGTTGACCGACTACGCGAAGCGCACCCTTATCTCAGCCAGGACGATTTGTACGACCAACTGGAATTCCAGGCCAATCCCAGTCTGGGGTTTCCAGGCAGTGATATTGATCGCGTTGAGTTCTTTCACGAAGACGGGCTGATGCGCGCTCGCTTGCGTTTCAACTTGATCGGGCTGGTTGGTTCAGGATCGCCCCTGCCGGCGTTTTACGCGGAACAGGCCTTGGGCGACAGCGAGGACGGCAACCCGACCCGCAACTTCCTCGACCTGTTCCACCATCGCTTGCAACGACTGATGTTGCCGATCTGGAAAAAATATCGCTACCGCGCCAGTTTCGAGAGCGGTGCCCTCGACCCTTTTTCCTCCCGGCTATTTGCCCTGATCGGCCTCGGTGGTGAAGAGATCCGCCAAGCCCGGGAGCTGAACTGGAAGCGTCTGCTGCCATATCTGGGCTTGCTCAGTTTGCGTGCGCACTCGGCTGCGCTGATTGAAGCGGTGCTGCGTTACTACTTCAAGCACGCCGATCTGACCATTGAACAGTGCATTGAGCGCCATGTGGACATTCTCGACGAACAACGTAATCGCCTGGGACAAGTCAATACCGCGCTGGGTGAAAACGTGGTGCTGGGGGAGAGCGTTCGTGATCGCAGCGGCAAGTTCCGGATCCACATTCGCGAACTGGACTGGCAGCGCTTTCATGAATTCCTGCCGATTGGTTTCGGCTACCAGCCGCTATGTGCGCTGGTGCGATTCACCCTGCGTGACCCGCTCGATTACGACATACGCCTGATGCTGCGCCGGGATGAAATTCGCGAACTGCGTATTGGTGAGCAAAACGCTTGTCGCTTGGGATGGACCAGTTGGCTCGGTCGCGAAAAAGCGGACGGCGTGGTGACTCTGGGCAGCAAAATTCATTAAGGACAGCTGACAAATGATTAACGTAGACCTGCAAAAGCTTATCCAGGCGCTCGATGCCGAAACCCGTCGTGACCTGGAAAGTTCCGCCGAGCGCTGTGTGACGCGTGGCGGCAGCAAGATCCTTATCGAAGACCTGCTGCTGGGGTTGCTGGAACGTCCGCAAGGCTTGCTTGCCCGCGCTTTGCAGGATGCTGAAGTCGATGCTGGTGAACTCAGTGCCGTGCTGCAAAGCCGGGTCGAGCACAGCGCTTCGCGCAACCCGGTATTCGCTCCGGAACTGGTGCAATGGCTGCAAGACGCCTTGCTGGTTGCCAACCTTGAACTGGGCCAGACCCAGGTCGAACAGGCTGCACTGATTCTCGCGTTGCTGCGTAATCCGATGCGCTATGCCGGCAGTCGCTACCAGCCGCTGCTGGCCAAATTGAATATCGACCGTCTGAAAGCGTTCGCCTTATCCCGCAAAGAACCATTGGACAGCGGCAAACCGATCGGATCGAGTGAGCTACTGCTGCCGCGTTTTACCCACAACCTGACCCAACAAGCCCGTGACGGCAAGCTTGACCCGGTGCTGTGCCGCGACGACTCGATCCGGCAGATGGTCGACATCCTTGCTCGACGCCGCAAGAACAACCCGATCGTGGTTGGCGAAGCGGGCGTTGGTAAAACGGCGATCGTCGAAGGCCTTGCCTCGCGCATTGCTGCCGGTGAAGTGCCGCAGGTATTGAAGTGCGTCGAGTTGCTGTCTCTGGACATGGGTTTGTTACAGGCCGGTGCCAGCGTGAAAGGTGAATTCGAACGTCGCCTCAAAGGTGTGATTGACGAAGTCAAGGCTTCGCCCAGGCCGATCATCCTGTTCATCGACGAGGCCCATACCCTGATCGGCGCGGGTGGCAATGCCGGCGGTTCCGACGCCGCCAATCTGCTTAAACCGGCGTTGGCCAGAGGAGAGTTACGTACCATCGCTGCAACCACCTGGGTGGAGTACAAAAAGTACTTTGAAAAAGACCCGGCGCTGGCCCGCCGATTCCAACCGGTGCAATTGCACGAGCCAACCGTCAGCGAGGCGGTGACCATCCTTCGTGGCCTTGCTCGGGTATACGAGAAGAGCCACGGTATCTATTTGCGTGATGACGCAGTGGTCGCCGCTGCCGAGTTGTCCGCTCGATACCTCGCGGGTCGTCAACTGCCGGATAAAGCTGTCGACGTACTGGACACCGCCTGCGCCCGAGTGCGCATCAGCCTTGCTGCTGCGCCGCAAAGCCTGGAGCGGCTGCGCGGCGAGCTGGCTGAGGGTGGCCGTCAACGCCAGGCCCTGCGCCGCGATGCCGAGGCCGGTCTGCTGATCGAGCGCGGAGCGCTGGATTTGCTGGACGCACGCCTGAGCCAGGCCGAATCCGAAAGGGTCGCGCTGGAAGCCCTCTGGACCGAACAGAAAACATTGGCTGAACATCTGCTGGAACTGCGCCGGCAATTGGCCAAGGCCCGTGAAGCCGTCGACGCAGAGCCGCCTGTGATGGTCGATGACGACGCCGAAGTCACCGTGATCGAAACCCTGCCCGTAGACGAAGCGCAAAGCGTCGAAACACTGGAAGCGACGCTCAACGAAACTCACCAAGCGCTGACCGAGATGCAAGTCAAAGAGCGACTGGTGAGCTTTGAGGTCTGCCCGCGGCTTGTGGCTGAAGTGATCAGTGCCTGGACCGGCGTGCCGCTGGCGCAGCTGGCCCGTGAGCATAATGCCAAGGTTGCCAGCTTCGCTGATGAACTGCGTACCCGCATTCGGGGTCAGGAACAGGCCATTCACGCCCTTGATCGCTCGATGCGCGCTACTGCGGCGGGCCTGAACAATCCCGATGCGCCCGAGGGTGTGTTTCTGCTGGTGGGCCCCAGTGGCGTCGGCAAGACCGAAACCGCACTGGCCCTCGCTGATTTGTTGTACGGAGGTGATCGTTTCATCACCACCATCAATATGTCCGAATTCCAGGAAAAACATACCGTTTCGCGCCTGATCGGTGCACCGCCAGGCTACGTCGGCTATGGCGAGGGCGGCATGCTCACCGAAGCCGTGCGGCAGAAGCCCTATTCGGTCGTGCTGCTCGATGAAGTCGAGAAGGCCGACCCGGACGTGCTCAATCTGTTCTATCAAATCTTCGACAAGGGCGTAGTCAATGACGGTGAAGGGCGTGAGATCAACTTCCGCAACACACTCATTCTGATGACCTCTAACCTGGGGAGCGACCGTATCAGCGAGCTCTGCGAAAACGGTGCGCGGCCAACTGCCGAGGTACTTGAGCAAACCATTCGTCCAGTGCTCATCAAGCACTTCAAACCGGCACTGCTGGCGCGGATGCGCGTGGTGCCTTACTACCCGGTCGGTGGTCCGGTGCTGCGCGAGCTGATCGAAATCAAGCTCGGTCGTCTGGGCGAGCGCCTGAACCGTCGCCAGCTGGATTTCACTTACTCGCAGGGCCTCGTCGATCACTTGGCCGAACGCTGCACCCAAAGCGATAGCGGTGCGCGCCTGATCGATCACTTGCTGGACCTGCACGTACTGCCGCTGATTGCCGATCGCCTGCTGGATGCCATGACCACCGGGGAAACCCTCCAGCGTGTGCACGCCACGCTCGGTGGCGGCGGAGTGACTTGTGAGTTCGCCTGAGGTGGGAGTGATGTTCACTTCAGTGCCACAACCCCTGGCCTATGCCGAAGCGTTGTTAGCGCAGTTTTCCAGTCTGTCGCGAGCGATGGATGGCGTTACGTTGCTCAAGGAATTTGTACTCGGGTTGGCTGAACTCAGCCATTGCGAATTGACCCAGCTGTACTTGCTGGACGCCACCCACACCTCCCTGGAGATGAGCGCCGAGTGCCTCAACGGCAATCTGCAACCCCGGGAAACCGCCAGCTTGTCGGTGGATTACAACGGTGAGCAACTGCTGCAATTTGCGCTGTGCCAGAACCGTGTTGTGTGCATGAGTGAATTGAGCGGCAGCCTGCACGAGACCGGTTTTCTGCCGGCCCAGGCGAGGCCTTGGCAATCGCTGTTGTGCGTGCCGCTGATTAACCAGCAGAAGTCTGTGCAAGGGTTGTTGCTGTGCGCCAGCCATCGGCACGTTGAGCTGCAAGGCTTCGCCGACTCGTTTGGTCGACTTGGCTCGTTCGTGCTGGGCCATTTGCATTTGCTGCAGCGGTTGCGGCGACCAAGCGGCAATGTAGGGCCGACACCGGTCGTCGTTGCGAGTGCCAGCGGTTATGGCCTCACGGGTAAAAGCACAGCCATGCGCCGTGTGTATTCCCTGATCGGTAAAGTCCTGCACAGCCCCTATACCGTGCTGCTGGGTGGTGAAACGGGTACCGGCAAGGAGGTGGTGGCCAGGGCGATCCACGATGGCGGACCTCGTCGCTCTCAGGCATTCATCGTGCAGAACTGCGCCGCGCTTCCGGAAAACCTGCTCGAAAGCGAGCTGTTTGGTTACCGTAAAGGCGCCTTCACGGGTGCCGACAGAGACCGATCCGGCCTGTTCGACGCTGCCAATGGCGGGACCTTGTTGCTTGATGAGGTCGGTGACATGCCGCTGTCGTTGCAAGCCAAGCTGTTGCGAGTGCTCCAAGAGGGTGAGATTCGTCCGTTGGGCTCCAACGACACCCACAAGATTGACGTGCGCATTATTGCCGCGACACATCGGGATTTATCGGTGCTGGTCAGCGAGGGGAAGTTTCGCGAGGACTTGTACTACCGTCTCGCGCAGTTCCCTATTGAACTGCCGCCCCTGCGTCAACGCGAAGACGACATCCTCGAATTGGCACGGCACTTCGCCGACAAAGCCTGTGCGTTTTTGCAGCGTGATGAGGTGAGCTGGTCCAACGGAGCGCTGGATCTACTGGCCAGTTACGCATTCCCCGGCAACGTGCGTGAACTCAAGGGACTGGTCGAACGCGCGGTACTGCTTTGCGAAGGCAGCGAGTTGCTGGTGGAGCACTTCTCCCTACGTACGGACACCCTGCCCGAAGTCGGCAGCATGAACCTGCGCGAACGCCTGGAGCAGATCGAGCGCAGCCTGCTGATCGACTGCCTGCGCAAGAACGACGGTAATCAGACCCTCTCGGCCCGCGAGCTTGGCCTGCCACGACGCACATTCCTCTACCGCCTTGGTCGCCTGAACATCAACACGGGAAACGTTGATGGGTAGGCCAGACGCACCCGGTTTCAATTCATCCGCTTTTAACAGCCTCAACCCTAAGGGCCAGTGCCTTGTGCTGCCCCTGGAGACCCTCTGATGTCTATTCGTCACTGGCAAGCCGTCCTGCTGACAGTTGTCGTTCTATGTGGCCTCGCCGCCTGCAACGGCAATTACAAATACAACGACAACACCTATCGCCCATTGGGTGATCCGCAGTCGGTCAATCGCGGCAAGTGACCGCAAGGAGCATCATCATGGAACTGATTTTCGAAATGCTGAGCACCAAGCAGCCCGTACCGATGGAGTTGTGGCGCAAGACTTTCAAGCAGGCTGGTGGCGTGATTGGGCGGAACGGGGATTGCGACTGGATTATCCCGGACATCCACCGACACATGTCTAACCGACACGCCTTGATCAGCTACAGCGAAGGCGCGTTTTTCCTGACCGATACCAGTAGCAACGGTATTTCGTACAGCGGCAGCGGCGCACTACTGCCCAAGGGCGTGGCAGTACGTATCGAGCACGGCAGCGTGTATGTGCTGGGTGATGTGGAGATCCGTGCACGGCTGGTTCGTGATCCGGCCAATTTCGAGGTGGAAGTCGGTCGTCCGCAACCCGCGGGCAGTGTCATTCCTGACGATGCATTTTTCGACCTCGACCCGTTGAACGCTCTCAATCGGGAGGACGGTGCGTGCTCGGACATCGACCCGCTGATCTCACCGGGCAAGGCCAACGAAGAGCCCTGTCAGCGAGCCGACTATGCCCGTATCGACATGGAAAGTCTCAGGGTGCCGGAGCTGATTGATGCCCCGGCGGCGCCTGAGCCCGAACCGGCACCGATAGAGGTCGAGCGTCAGGCTGACGGTTTCTGGGAAAAGTTTGCCGACGCCTTGGGCGTGGATCTCGACGGCCTTGATCATGACGCCAAAGAAGCCCTGGCGTTGAGAGCCGCGTGTTTGCTCAAGCAGAGCGTCGGCGGTCTCCAGCAGAGCCTGCGTACACGAAGCGAGCTGAAAAACGAGTTGCGGCTTGCGCAGACCACGGTGCATGGCTCGCAAAAGAACCCGTTGAAGTTCGCTGTTGATACCGGTGAAGCGCTGGGCATTCTTCTGCAACCGGGCAAGCCGGGGCAGCTATCGGCTGAACAGGCCATATCCCGTGCGTTCCGCGATTTACAGGCACATCAGGTGGCCTTGCTCACAGCGAGCCGAACCGCCGTTCGCAGCACCTTGGAATACTTCTCGCCTCAGCAGCTCACCCTGCGTTTCGAGCGTGACAACAAACCGTTGCTCGCCACCGCTGGCAGTCATTGGAGAGCTTATGGGCGTTATCACCAGGCGTTGTGCCAGGACGATGACTGGAGTGAGCGCCTGATGGCCCGTGACTTCGCCCAGGCCTACGAAGAGCAGATCCGACTGATCTCCACCCTCCATACCGACCACCAAGGATGATGCGCATGTCTCGCCGCTTGACTGTTTTTTCCAAGGCGCTGCCTGCGCTGACCACCCTGGCGCTGTTGGCGGGTTGCTCGACGCTATCGCCGTATTCCCACGTCACCAAACTCAACCTGAAGCTGACGGCCAGCGATCAGTTGAACCCGGACCTTAATGGCCGTCCGTCGCCGATAGTCATACGCCTGATCGAACTCAAACACCCGGTAGCTTTCGAGAGCGCGGACTTCTTCAGTCTGTACGAGCGCGCCAAGGATTCCCTGGCTCCGGACATGGTTGCCAGCGAGGAGCTGGAAATGCGGCCGGGTGAAACGATCGAACTCAAACTGAGTGTGAAGGAGGGCAGTCGCTACGTCGGTGTCCTCGCCGCCTACCGTGATCTTCCGGATAGCAAATGGCGCCACACCCTGCGAGTCACTCCGGAGCAAGTCACCGACGCCGACCTGTCTCTCGACGAGAGCGGCATTCGCAACACCCATGAATCGCTCGCCAAAGTGGATGACTGACCCATGAACACCCATAAAGTCATTTGGCAGGAAGGCATGTTGCTGCGTCCGCAGCACTTCCAGC
Source organism: Pseudomonas sp. TE12234 (assembly GCF_054061835.1). Classification (NCBI taxonomy): domain Bacteria; kingdom Pseudomonadati; phylum Pseudomonadota; class Gammaproteobacteria; order Pseudomonadales; family Pseudomonadaceae; genus Pseudomonas; species Pseudomonas sp. TE12234. The sequence goes on along the minus strand of NZ_JBSSEP010000003.1, from coordinate 273,307 downwards.
ACAACGATCGCTACTACGACCACCAGATGAAGACCCGCACCCAATTGCTGGGCAGCTACATCTGGGGCTTCCTCAACCTGGACATCGACTCGCAGTTTCTCAACATGGGCAAACTGGTGATCAGCCAGGCCTCCGGGATTCTGCCCGACGGGAGCCTGTTCGAGCTGGGCGGCAACACCGAGCCGCTGGCCCTGGACGTGCCCCCAAACACTGGCAATACGCCGGTTTATCTGGCGCTGCCACTGGTCACCGGCAATCACATCGAGGCCCGTCGCCCGGAGCAGTCGGACGTGCTGGCGCGCTATACCACGTACGAGGCGCAGGTGACCGACTCCAACGCGGGCGACGACTCCGCCAGTCAGATCAATTGCGCGCTTCCGGATTTCAAACTGTTGCTTGGCGAGCAGCAGAACGATCAGGCGTATGTGAAGCTGAAAATCTGCGCAGTGCTCGACAGCACGCCGGACGGAGTGATCAGGCTGGACCCGGAGTTCGTACCGACCTACATCCAGGCCCACGCCTCCAGCTATCTGCTGTCGTGTCTGAAGGAAGTGATCAGCATGCTCGGTCACCGGGGTGACACCATCGCTGAGCGGATCCGCTCCAATGGCAAGGTGGGTGGCGCGGAGGTCGGTGACTTTATGATGCTTCAACTGATCAATCGTACCGAACTACTCCTGCGCCACTACCTCAGCCTGGAACAGGTACACCCGGAAGAGTTGTACCGCACGCTGCTGACCATGCTTGGCGATCTGGCGACCTTCTCCAGCGACAGTAAGCGTCCACGTCTGGACAGCCGTTATCAGCACAGCGACCAAGGGGCGAGCTTTGGCAAATTGATGGATGCGATCCGGCAGGTGCTGTCGATGGTGCTGGAACAGCACGCCATCGAACTGGTGCTGCAAGCGCGTCAGTACGGAATCGTCGTCTCGCCGTTGCACGATCATAAACTCTTGGGCTCGGCTTCGTTTGTGCTGGCGGCCAGTGCCAACTGCGACTCCGAAGAATTGCGCCATCGCTTGCCGGCGCACCTCAAGGTCGGCCCGGTGGAAAACATCCGCCAACTAGTCAACCTGCATCTGCCGGGCATCAAGGTCAAACCGTTGCCCGTGGCTCCACGGCAGATCGCGTTCCACTCCAACAAAACCTATTTCATCCTCGAACTCAGTTCCGAAGACCAGGCGCAACTCGAGCGCTCAGGCGGCTTCGCGTTTCACGTGTCCGGCGAATTTGCCGAGCTTGAACTGAAATTCTGGGCCATCAGGAACTGACCGACATGAACAAGGACACGGAATACAGCCAGGACGAGCAAACTGTTCTTCTCGACCGTAAGGGCCACGGCCCTGCGTCGGGTCCGCTGACCGACCTCGCCGCGCCGCCGCGTTTCGAGCAGCTCGAAGAACGGATGATCTACGCCGCGCGACTGCGCCCGGCAGAAACGTTCAACGTCAGCCTCAACTCGCTGGTGGCCGCCGCCTCCGGGCTGTTATCGGAAGTGGTGCGCCTCAAGCACAGCGATGGCCCTGAAAATCTGCGCGAGCTCAACGTGCGACTGACCAACGGGCTGAACCTGTTTGAAAGCAGCGCGTATCACAACGGCGCCGAAAGCGGTCATGTGTCGACCGCCCGTTACGTGCTCTGCACCGTCGCTGACGAAGCGGTCGTCACCACATCGTGGGGCAACGAAAGCGATTGGTCGCAGATGAGCTTGCTCAGCAGCTTCCACAACGAAACATTCGGCGGCGAGAAATTTTTCGTACTGCTTGATCAGATGTCGAAAAACCCGGCCAAGCACCTGCCGATGCTGGAACTCATGTACCTCTGCTTGTCCCTGGGCTTTGAAGGCAAGTACCGGGTACAAGCCCGCGGCATGCTCGAGCTCGAAGGCATCCGCGACGCCCTGTATCGCCAGATTCGTCAACTGCGCGGCGATGTGCCACGGGAATTGTCGCCCCATTGGGAAGGTTTGAACGATCAGCGCCGCACCTTGGTGCGTATCGTGCCCGCGTGGATGATCGTGCTGTTCACCGTCGTGTGCCTGGTGGTGATGTATTCGGGTTTTGCCTGGGTATTGGGCGAGCAACGCGAAACCGTTCTGCAACCTTATCAGCAGTTCGATCCGGCCGCGGTTCAACCTCGGCCGCTGCCGTAAACAGGGACGAGTGATGAAAAAGATTTTCAAGAAAGTCGGCGCGTTCTTGCGCAAGACCTGGGTCTGGACCCTGCTGCTGGTGATGTTCGTCGCGCTGCTGGTGTGGTTCGTCGGGCCGCTGTTGGCGGTAGACGACTACAAGTTCTGGGAAGCCTCGACCTCCCGCCTGCTGACCATCAGTGCGCTGTCGCTGATCTGGGGGCTGACAATGGTCTTCGTTGGCTGGCGCGCGGGTGTACGCAAGAAAGCCATCGAAGACAGTGAAGTTGGGCAGGATCGAATCCGCCGTGAAGAGCTGATCGACGAGGCACAGAAGGAGTTGAAGGCGCGTTTCAAGGATGCGCTCAAGACCCTGAAGACCTCGAGCCTGTATCGCGGTCGCAGCGAACGCTGGCGCGGTGATTTGCCCTGGTACTTGCTGATCGGACCGCAGGGCAGCGGCAAGACCAGTTTGCTGGACTTCTCGGGCCTTGAGTTTCCGATCAACAAGATCGACCGCAAACTGACCCGTGACACCCGCGGCACAAGCCACTGTGACTGGTATTTCGCCGACCATGGCGTACTGATCGACACCGCTGGCCGTTACATGACCCAGGCAGATACCGTCGATACCCACGCCTGGAACACATTGCTCGACCTGCTACGCAAGGGTCGCCGCGACCGTCCATTGAACGGTGTGCTGGTGACCATTCCGGCGCATATCCTGCTCAACGATGAACAGGACATTGAATCCCTGGCCCACTCGGTGCGTGCGCGCCTGCAAGAGGTGCATCAGAAATTGCACGTGGATGTGCCGATTTACCTTGTATTGAGCAAGGCCGATGGCCTGCCGGGCTTTGAAGCGTTTTTTGACCAATTGACGCGTGATGAAAGCGATCAGGTGCTCGGTGCCACTTTCCGCAAGGACCAGAACGGTGCTGATGTGGCCGTGCTGCGCGGCGAGTTCGAGGCATTGCTGTATCGCCTCAACAGTCAGTTGATCATGCGCATGCACCAGGAGCGTGACACCCGACGTCGTGGCCGCATCCTCGACTTTCCGCATCAACTGGGGCGAATCGGCGAGCGTCTGTGCCTGTTCGTGGATATGGCCTTCACCGGTAACCGCTACCAGCGTGGCAGCCAGTTGCGCGGCTTTTACCTGACAAGTTCGCCTTATCTGACTGAGGAAATGGACGAAACCGCCGCCAGTATCGGCGCCAAACTGGCCGTCAAGACCGGTGTGCTCCCGACCCTGCGCAATGGCCGCTCGCGCTTCGCGCACCATTTGTTCAGCCGAGTCATTTTTCCCGAGGCCGATCTTGCTGGCCTGGATAAACGCGAACGCAGCCGGATCCACTGGGGCCAACGTGCGCTGTACGTGGGTTCATTGGCCGTACTGGTGCTATTCGGGGTGCTCTGGGCCAGTGGTTTCTCTGCCAACTACGAGCGCCTGGAAAAGCTGCGCAGCCTGGCACAAACCTGGACCCAACAACGCGCGACGCCAGCCACCGGCGATGACTCGATGGCGGTGCTCAAGACGCTCGACACTCGCTACGCGGCAACTCAAGTGTTCCCGAAGAAAGGCGATGTGGGTTACCACGAGCGCGGGGGGCTGTATCAAGGCGAAGACGTCAGCCCCGTGGTCAAGGCCGCCTACGAACATGATCTTGAAGAGCAACTGTTGCCACAGGTCGCGATCCTGCTGGAAGGACAGATTCGCGCCAACATGAAGGATCGCGAGCGCCTGCTCAACAGCCTGCGTGCCTACCTGATGCTCAATTTCAAGGATCGCCGCGACGTGCCGTGGCTCAAGGACTGGGTAGCCGGCGAATGGTCCCGGCGTTACCCAGGCAATACGGACTTGCAAAATGGCTTGAACAACCACTTCGAGCGTTTGCTCAAGAAGCCGTTCATTTATCCGCTTAACGATCAGTTGGTGGCTCAGGCACGTCAGGTTCTGCGCAGCGAGTCCCTGGTCAACGTGGTGTACCGGATGCTGCGCGAGCAGGCCCGCAATCTGCCGGAGTACCGCTTGGGCCAACACCTGGGCCCCCAGGGGGCGAAGCTTGTCGGTACCGATTATGTGATCCCGGGGTTCTACACCCAGCAGGGCTATCAACAGTATTTTTCGGTGCAGGGCTCGATACTGGTCACCGATATCCTGCGTGACAACTGGGTTCTGGGTGAAGGCTCCGGCATCAGCGATATGGACTTGCGTCGCCTGATGATTGAGCTGGAACAGCTGTATTTTCGCGACTATGCCAATTACTGGGGTGAGGCGGTGGGCCGGGTCGCGTTGCCGGAAATCAGCGATTTCGCTGAAGTCGCGGAGCTGTTGGCGGGCCTGACGTCGGCCAATTCGCCGGTCCTGAAGCTGCTGGTTGAAGTGCGTGAAAACACTCGTTTTCCGGTAATAGCCGACCTGGCAGATGGCACCGCCGATACGGCAGGGAAACTGGCGGACAAGGGTGGCAAGCTCGGCAAATTGGCGGTCGCTGCGGCAGGCAAGGCCTCTGAAACCCTGGTGAAAAAACTGCCGGATACCGCGAGGAAATCCCTGCAAAATCGTTTTGAATCACTGCACCGCTTGCTCGATGACAACAACGGCCCAACTGCTGAGCTGACCCCGGTGCTGTCCGCCCTCAATGACCTGCAAATGCAGATGGCCAGCCTGTCCCGTGCCAGTCTGCCAGAGCAAGCGGCGTTCGAAATGGCCAAGACCCGCATGGGCGGCCAGCGAGATGCGCTGAGTAGCTTGCGCCATGCGGCCGGCCGTCTGCCGCGTCCAGTGGGCGTGTGGTTCAACGTATTGGCTGAAGACACCTGGCGTCTGATACTCGGAGACTCCTACCGGTACCTGAATCACCGCTATCAAAATGAGCTGTACAGTTTCTACGACAAAGCGATCGGCAAGCGCTATCCGTTCAACGCCCACAGCGCCAGCGACGTGGCAATCAACGACTTCAGCGAGTTCTTCAAGGCGCAGGGCATTGCCGACCGCTTCTTCGACGGCTATCTGCGTCCGTTTGTCAGCGGTGATCCGGGTCACTACCGCATGCGTAGCCTCGATGGTCAGAGTCTGCCGATTTCCAGGGTCTACCTTGATCAGATGGCCGCTGCGTTGGTGATCCGCCAGAGCTTTTTCGCCAACAGCCCGGCCGAGCCTCAGGTGACGTTCAAACTGGAGCCTTACACCCTCGACCCGGCTGTCAGCCGTTCCGAGTTCAAGTTTGGCGACAAGACTATCGAATACCGCCATGGACCGATCGTGCCGGTGTCGTTCAAGTGGCCGAGCGACGCTGAAGACGGTCGTACCAGTCTGGTGCTTGACAAAATGGTCGGTCGCCCGCTGGGTATCGAGAAGAACACTGGCCCCTGGTCGCTGTTCCGTCTGTTCGATTTGATGCAGACCGAATACCTGAGCGGTCGCGACGTGCTGGTGCTCAAGGCTGATGTGGGCGGCCTGCGCGCCAACTACCTGCTCACCAGTCAGCGCACGCCCAACCCGTTCGACATGGGCGTATTGCGTAGCTTCCGCCTGCCGGCGCAGCTTTGATGCGGGTGCCCGGCCCCTGGCGTAGCGCCGCGCGCACCGACGCCGGCAAGGTTCGGGCGCGCAACGAAGACGCTTTCCTGGACGCTCCCCAACAGGGGCTGTGGGTGGTCGCGGACGGTATGGGCGGTCATCAGGGAGGCGATATCGCCAGCCAGTTGATCGTCGCCAGCCTGGCGGAATTGCCCGTGCGGGAAGATTTCGACGAACGACTCAAAGGGATTCGCCAGTGCTTGCACTGGCTCAACCGCCGTCTGGGTCAAGAGTTGACGGTTGTTGCAGGGAGCCATGACAGCATCATGGGCAGCACCGTGGTGGCACTGCTGGTTGAGGGCAATCGCGCGGCCTGCGTCTGGGCCGGTGACAGCCGCTGCTACCTGTGGCGTGATCAGCGTTTGTATCAGCTGTCCAAGGACCATTCACTGCAACAACAACTGATCGACGAACAGCACATGAGCGCGGAACAGGCCAAGGACCATCCCGCAGCGCATGCCCTGACCCGCGCGGTCGGTGCGGCCGCGCAATTGACCCTGGATGTACTGGAACTTGAGGTGTATCCCGGCGATGCGTTTTTGCTCTGCAGCGATGGTTTGTACAACGGGTTGAGTATCGACGCCTTGTGCAGCGCCTTGAGCCTGACGGCTCCCCATGTTGCCTTGGCGCGTCTGTTCGACGGGGCTCTGCGAGGCTCGGCCCGGGATAATCTGACCGCCGTGGTGATCCGGCAATGAGTGAGCTCATTCGGTCGATCGACGACGTACCGGACAGCGAAGAGCAGGATAGCAACCTGACCTACTTTGCATACGCCGCGTCGCAAAAGGTTGAAGCGGCACGGGCGCCTACCAAGGACAGCATCGGTGAGCTACCCGATGTACTGGCAGGCCGTTACCGCATCGAGCGCCTGATAGGTGCCGGAGGCATGGGCCTGGTTTACCGTGCACGGGACTTGCTGGGCGAACAGTTCGGCGATCCGTCCCCTTACATTGCATTGAAAATCCTCAGCGAAGAATTTTCCGAGTCGCCGGACGCCAGTGCTTTGCTTTACAGCGAGTTCGCCATGACCCGGTACCTGCGTCACGACAACGTGCTGCGTTTGTACAGCTTTGAAGTGGACACCGATTGCCAGCGTGCCTTCATCACCATGGAGCTCATGCGCGGGTTAACCCTGGACAAACTCCTTTGCGAACGGCCGTTGGGTCTGCCGTGGAGAGAACTGCGCGATATCGCGCTGCCGCTGCTCGATGCGCTGGCCTATGCCCATGCTCGCGGCGTGCTGCATGGTGATATGAAGCCGAGCAATGTGATGCTCAGCGAAGAAGGGGTGCGCTTGTTTGACTTCGGTCTTGGCCAGGCGGAGAAAGGCGTTCTGCCGGGCCTGCCGTACTTGAGTCGCGAACGCTTCAACGGCTGGACTGCCAGCTACGCCCCTCCGGAGTTACTGGAAGGTCAGCCGCTTTTGGCCAGCGCCGATGTCTACGCAGTGGCCTGTGTGATCTATGAGCTGGCCGGAGGAAGGCACCCGTTTCGCCGCTTGCCCTCGACCCAGGCTCGCAATGAGCATCTGGAGCGCGAGCTGCGAGCGCCTGAGCACCTGCCGAAACACTGCTGGCCAGCCTTGCGGGCAGCATTGGCTTTTGACGTGGCTGATCGAACAATCACTGCCAGTCAATTGCATGACACTTTCGCTGTCACTCCATCCTGGCTGCAACGTTTGATTCCTCGGCGCAACTGAGGACTTCAGATGACCAAGCCCGGGTCATCTGCGTGAATCACCGGAAAGTTTGGGTTTGTGCTTCGCAACCCTTTCCAGCGCATATGCGATTTTGATCTCGTTTTAGCGTAAAAAATTACTTTAAGAAATAAGCGTCTGGCTCAATGATTCACCCACCGATACGTCGTTTGGGGGAGTTTGGCTCGGCGTGTCGGGTTATTCGCAAAGAGACCGCAGGAGTCAATCAATGGGCATTGCGGAAGCGGACCTGAGTGCCGTGAAGTGTTGGCGATTTGTGTCGGCCAAGCAGGGGGATGTGTCGGGTCAACCACCCGATGTCGATATTCATGAAACCGAAACCTGTTTCACGCGAAATGGTTATACGAGGAGTACACCATGACGTCGTGGGTATCTCCTCTGTATTCCCGCTTCAAGGCCAAGGACCCGGAAGTGCGGGTGCAGTTGCAGGCCGATGACGGGGTGAATTACGGCGAGGTGGCGCGAGTCATGGTGTCCATCGAGCGGGCAGGCATCACCAGGTTGTCGGTGAGTGCCGCGCGCTGACAGATTTACGATTTTCCGGGGCCGTCTCCTTGGCAGGGTGCGGCCCCTTTTTTATTCCGCAAAAACACCAGTCCCTGTGGGCGCGGGGGCCTGCTCGGGATGGCTGAGTGTCAGTCGACATCGCTGTGTCTGAAGTACCGCTATCGCGAGCAGGCTCGCTCCCACAAGGATTGGTTGCATATTCGATATAGGTCTTAATAAATATCTTCTTATTCCTTAACGAATATAAATCCCGTCCCTATACTCGATCAGGAACAGACACGCAGCAGGAGAGCTCCCCCATGCGCAACGAATCCATTCGCTATCTGATTGTGCCGGGCTGGCAAGGATCGCCAGAAGATCATTGGCAAAGCCATTGGCAGAACAGCCTGCCGAACAGCGCACGGGTGGAGCAGGCTGACTGGTTGACGCCGCGTCGTGAAGACTGGGTTGCCGCGCTGGCCGAAGCGATTGCCGCCGACAGCACGCCGGTGATCCTGATCGCCCACAGCCTGGGTTGCATCACCGTCGCGCATTGGGCGGCGACTGCGCCCGTGCAGTTTCTGCGGCAGGTTCGCGGTGCCTTGCTGGTCGCGCCGGCGGACGTCGAGCGTCCCGCCTGCGCGCCGGCCCTGCGTAATTTCGCACCGATTCCTGGTGATCTGCTGCCCTTTCCCAGCCAGGTGGTCAGCTCCGATAACGACGCCGCCGTCAGTGCACCACGCGCCCTGGAACTGGCGCGCAACTGGGGTGCTGAAGCGGGGATTCTGGCGGGTGCCGGGCACATCAATGTGAAGTCGGGTCACCAACGCTGGGAGCAGGGTTTTGCCTATCTCTACCGTCTGCAAAACCGCATGGAACATCACGCCCTGCGTCGCGCCTGAGTCTTTGGTTTTTTTCATTTTTAAATAACGCCCCCGTCTCCCGGCGGTTTTTGGGCGGGAGTCTGCCATGAGCTTTGAAACCTTCGGCCAGCCGCTGCTGACCTTTCCCGATGCTGAAAAAAGTCCCTTGAGCATCCGCGCCAAGGCGCTGGTGTTCGTCGATCCGCGTTCCCGGCAATTGCGCCAGGATCTCGAACAACTGGCGCCGCGTTCGATCTCGGTGCTGATCCGTGGCGAAACCGGCAGCGGCAAGGAGTTGCTGGCCCGGCACATTCATCGCGCCAGCGATCGCGGCGGGTTGTTTGTCTCGGTCAATTGCGGCGCCATCAGCCCGACCTACGCTGACGCGGAATTGTTCGGTTATGCCGCAGGCAGTTACAGCGGCTCGGCCAGCAGTCGCGCCGGCTGGTTCGGCTCGGCCAATGGCGGCACCTTGTACCTCGACGAGATTGGTGATCTGCCGCTGCCGATTCAGATCAAATTGCTCGCTGCCCTGGAAAACCACGAAGTGACCCGTGTCGGCGCGCACCAGCCAAGCCCGGTGGACGTGCGCCTGGTGGCCGCCACCAGCATCGACCTGGCCCAGGCTGTCGCTGCCGGCAAATTCCATGAGCGGCTCTATCACTACCTCAGCGAAGGCCAGCTCGAACTGCCGGCCTTGCGCGAGCGGGTGGGCGATATTCTGTCGCTGGCCGAATACTTCCTCGGCATCTACAGCCAACGCCTGGACCTGCCCGTGCCGCTGATCAGCGAGGCCGCGCAAGCGGTGCTGGAGTGTCACTCCTGGCCGGGCAACACCCGAGAGCTGGAAAACGTCATCCACTTTGCGTTGCTGGTGAGCACCGGCGACGAGATTTTGCCCGAGCATTTGAATCTTCCGGATGAAGGGCTGGCGCAAATTGAGCGGCAACTCCAACAGATTCTCGCCAAGGGTTCTGCCGCCGAAAAAGACGCCCTTAAACAAATACTTAAGCAAACCGGCCTCCTGTAGGAGCGAGCCTGCTCGCGATGAACCTGAGAGCGCCGCGGGGTGTCAGGTGCCCATCGTTATCGTTGACGACCATCGCGAGCCGGCTCGCTCCTGCAAGGCAATGTGCGAGCTAGAGCTGTATGAACGAAATGGAATATGAAAGTGAATAAAAGATATTGTTCGGGAATAAAAAATCCCGGTATTGTCCGCTTCACGCCAGCGATAGCACTTCACTGGCACCACAATATTTAGCCGTCGCCACAAGCGACTGTGATTTTCGATAAGGACACTGCATGAAAAAGGTTCTGTTGTTCACCGCACTGGCGGCTGCCCTGACTGCGGGCCTGGCCCAGGCGGGCGAGAAACTGGTGGTAGCGGCGACCCCGATTCCACACGCCGAGATTCTTGAGCTGATCAAACCCACCCTCGCCAAAGAAGGCGTGGACCTGGAAATCAAAGTCTTCACCGACTACGTTCAGCCGAACGTGCAGGTCGACCAGAAGCGTCTGGACGCCAACTACTTCCAGACCCTGCCGTACCTGAAAAGCTTCAACGAAGGTAAAGGGACTCACCTGGAAACCGTGATCGGCGTGCACGTCGAACCGTTCGGTGGCTACTCGAAGAAAGTCAAAACCCTGGCTGAGCTGAAGGACGGCGCGACCATCGCCATCCCGAACGAAGGCAGCAACAGCGGCCGTGCACTGATCCTGCTGCAGAAGGCAGGCCTGATCGAGTTGAAAGACCCGAAAAACGCCCTGGCTACCCCGAAAGACATCGCCAAGAACCCGCACAACTTCAAGTTCAAGGAACTTGAGTCGGCCATGCTGCCGCGCGTGCTGGATCAGGTCGACCTGGACATGATCAACACCAACTACGCGCTGGAAGCGGGTCTGAACCCGGCTAAAGACGCACTGGTGATCGAAGGTGCCGATTCGCCTTACGTGAACTTCCTGGTCGCTCGTCCGGACAACAAGGACAGCGTGGCCATGCAGAAACTGGCCAAAGCCCTGACCAGCCCGGAAGTGAAAGCGTTCATCGAGAAGAAGTACAACGGCGCGGTACTGCCGGCGTTCTGATTGACGCGGTAAACCCCTTCAAGGTTTGAAACGCCGACGGCTGATGCAGCGTCGGCGTTTTTTTGCCTGCGCAGATTTCATGTGGGAGCGAGCTGCCTCGCTCCCACTGATTCGCCCAAAACTCCTCAGGCCTCCTTTGCCTTTAATGCCCTGCGCAACGCCACCAATAACTTCACGACGTCCTGTGGATTCATCGGCTTAGGCACTTTTGCGTCTGCCATTTTCTCTTCCTTGTGAGTCGTTGGCCGGGGAGTCTGGCCAAAAGCGGTCCGTCCTTGGAGGGGCATCTTGAAAAATAGATCCTTCCTACGGCGCAAGGGAAAATAGACGTCTTCCGTTGCCTCGGCAACGTTCCTCATCGCGCTCAATGATCATCGCGAGCTTGATCGCGATTCGATATTTCAGGCATCGCCAATCCGGCCTGCGAGGATAGCGCCGTCCCTGCCAAATGGACTACCTATCAGTTCTGATAGGTATTTAGGGCGACTTCGTTAGGGCAAGCTAATGCTTTACGAGGTTCTGATGATGGCCACGTTTAAAAAATCCGGGTATCGGTATGACGCGCTGGACCTGCTGGTCGGGGTCGAACCGGCCGATGCCCGGGCGCTGCAAAGGTTTTACTGCCGCGAGCATCTGGCGACCGAACTTCAGGGGACGTCCAGCCAGCATGTTTTCCAGCACGACAAACTCCTGCTGGCGCTGCAGTCGCGCCAGGGTGATGCCTTCAACAGCGGCTTGCTGGCCAGCGATCAACAACGCTCTGTCTTGCAGGTTACCGGACCTGGCGGGCCTGTTCGCCAGGCTTATGCACCCCACGGCCATCGTCGGGTCGACAGTGGTTCAGGCAGCCTCCTGGGGTTTACCGGTGAAGCGGTGGACCCGGTCACCGGGCATTATTTTCTGGGCAATGGGCGCCGGGTGTTCAACCCGGTGCTGATGCGCTTCAACAGCCCGGACAGCTGGAGCCCGTTCGGTCGGGGTGGGCTGAATCTTTATGCGTATTGCCTGGGGGATCCGGTGAATTTCACTGATCCGACCGGACAGTTTGCCCGGCTGGTCACCAGCCTGCTCAGCGTAACAAACGCGCGTATTGTCCTGTCCACCTCCATCCCCTACAAACTGGGAAGAGAAGCTCTGCTATGGGGCGCGGCAAGGAAGTTGCCGTTCAAGCAATCACTCGGTGCCGCGGGGGCGACCATCGCCGGAATCACGACGATGGTTTCGGCGGTGACCGCGGTGGGCAGTGCGGTCGCGGGCATTACCGGAGACACTGAGGCTGTGAAAACCCTGGGGTTCATCGCGTTGGGCCTGGCCGCGCTGACGGTTACGGCAAGATTGGGATCAGGCTGGGCCGCCAGAGATCCCCGTACCATTCCCGCGCTGAAGAATTTTGTCGGTAACAAAGGGCGGGTAGAGGTCCCCAGCACCAGATATACAGCGTCTGCACCGCCTCTGACTCCAGACGCTTTTGAGGGTGCAAGCGCTCCACCCCTGACGGGTAGTCCTGCCGATGCTACAAGGTTCAACTTTTCAAACTCGGACGGGGCTAAAGAATTCTTGAATAAACAAATCGACAGACAAATTTGGGTTGCCCAACAAAAAACGTTTCGTCGCCACTCTGATGTAACAACGACGGCCAACAATATCCGCCGCCGTCATTCCCGGTAGCCCCGGAAGTCGCGGTGAGAACCCTACAGCCCAGACTTTTTTGACTTCACCGGACGCAGCTTTGTAACCCTGTTCTAAGCTGACAGACGAATTGCGCCCGTTAAACGCAAAGGAGTCTGCATGGCTGGTCCCGGAATGAAAATGGCGCTGGGCTTGAGCCTGTTGGCCTTGCTAAGTGCCTGTGGCGACAAAACACCGGTGGAGAAGAACCGGCCAAGGGTTTTCGTACAAGAAGTCAAACCGGCTCATTACGCCGCCAGCGTCACCCTGACCGGCGATGTGCAGGCGCGGGTGCAGACCGAGTTGTCGTTCCGCGTCGGCGGCAAGATCATCCAGCGCACGGTCGATGTCGGTGACCGGATTTCCGCCAAACAAGTCCTCGCCCGGCTCGACCCCAAAGACCTGCAAACCAACGTCGACTCGGCCCAGGCCCAGGTCGTTGCCGAACAGGCCAAGGTCAAGCAGAACGCCGCGGCCTTCGTGCGTCAGCAAAAACTCCTGCCCAAGGGCTATACCAGTCAAAGCGAATACGATTCCGCCCAAGCCGCATTGCGCAGCAGCCAGAGCTCCCTGGCGGCGGCCCAGGCGCAATTGGCCAATGCCCGCGAACAACTGAGCTACACCGCGTTGATCGCCGAGGCGCCGGGTGTGATTACGGCGCGCCAGGCCGAAGTCGGTCAGGTGGTGCAGGCCACGGTGCCGATTTTCAGCCTGGCCCGGGACGGTGAGCGCGATGCGGTGTTCAACGTCTACGAATCATTGCTGGCCGGATCGCCTGCGGACAAAACGGTGGTGGTCAGCCTGCTGGACAATCCGGCGATCAAAACCACCGGTACCCTCCGCGAAATCACCCCGGCGGTCTCCGAGCAGACCGGCACCGTGCAGGTCAAGGTCAGCCTGGACAGCTTGCCGGACGGCATGCAGTTGGGCTCGGTGGTGAGTGCCACGGCCAGTGCTCGAGGCAAAACCGCCGTGGAACTGCCGTGGTCGGCGCTCACCAAAAACCTCAGCGAACCGGCAGTCTGGCTGGTGGATGGGGAAGGCCGGGCGCAGTTGCATAACGTCGTGGTCGGCCGCTACCTGACCGGCAAAGTCATCATCAGCGCCGGCCTGGAGGGCGGTGAAAAAGTGGTGATTGCCGGCGGCCAGTTGCTGCACCCCGGTGTGAAGGTGGAAATTGCCGAAAACACCTACAAGGACCTGACCGTGGGGGCTCAGCCATGAGGCGTCTGTTACTGGTTTTAGCCGGTGTGATGCTGGTGGCCTGCTCGAAAAAAGAACCACCGCCAGAGCCCGTGCGCCCGGTGCTGTCGATCAAGGTCCAGGCACTCGACGAGGAAAACCTCGGGCGCTTTGCCGGCAGCATCCAGGCCCGTTACGAAAGCAATATCGGTTTCCGGGTGCCGGGGCGCATCGCCAGTCGCAGCGTCGATGTCGGTGCCGAAGTCGACAAGGGCAGCTTGCTCGCCACGCTCGACCCCACCGACCAGCAGAACCAGTTGCGCACCGCCGAGGGCAATCTGGCGAGCATCCAGGCGCAGTTCATCAACGCCCAGGCCAATGCCCGGCGCCAGCAGGAATTGTTCGATCGCGGCGTGGGTTCCCAGGCGCAGCTCGATGGGGCGCAGACTGACCTGAAAACCACCCAGGCCTCCCTCGACCAGGCCAAGGCTTCGCTCAGCCAGGCCAGGGATCAGCTCAACTACGTTGAATTGCGCGCCGACCACAAGGCCGTGGTCACCGCGTGGAATGCCGAAGCCGGGCAAGTTGTCACGGCGGGTCAGCAGGTGGTGACCCTGGCGCAACCGGACATCAAGGAAGCGGTGATCGACCTGCCCGACACCCTGGTCGACCAGTTGCCCGAGGGCGTGGTGTTTCAGGTCGCCTCGCAACTCAATCCAAACATCTCCACCACCGCCACCGTGCGCGAAATCGAACCCCAGGCTGAAAGCACCACCCGCACCCGGCGTGCGCGCCTGACCCTGGCCGAAACACCGACCGCTTTTCGCCTGGGCACGGCGATCAGCGTGACCCTGAGCTCAACGATCAAGCCGCGCATTGAACTGCCCCTGAGCGCACTGCAGGAGGTCGACGGCAAACCGCGTATCTGGGTGGTCGATGTGCAAGCGCAAACCGTGGCGCCCCGGGATGTCAGCATCATCAGTCGCTCGGACAGCACAGTGGTGGTGGCCAGTGGCGTGAAATCCGGCGAGCGGATTGTCACGGCCGGTGTGAACAGCCTCAAACCGGGGCAGAAAGTGAAAGTCGACGAGGACAGCCCGCAATGAAAGGGAGTTTCAACTTATCGGAATGGGCCCTCAAACATCAGTCGTTTGTCTGGTACTTGATGTTCGTCGCGCTGCTGATGGGCGTGTTTTCCTACATGAACCTGGGGCGCGAGGAAGACCCCTCGTTCACCATCAAAACCATGGTGATCCAGACCCGCTGGCCCGGCGCGACCCAGGAAGAAACCCTCAAGCAGGTCACCGACCGCATCGAGAAAAAACTCGAAGAACTCGACTCGCTCGACTACGTGAAAAGCTACACCCGTCCCGGTGAGTCCACGGTCTACGTGTACTTGCGCGACACCACCAGCGCCAAGGACATCCCGGAAATCTGGTACCAGGTGCGCAAGAAGATCAACGATATTCGCGGCTCGTTCCCTCAGGGGATTCAAGGCCCCGCGTTCAACGATGAGTTCGGTGATGTGTTCGGTTCGGTCTATGCCTTCACCGCCGATGGACTGTCGATGCGTCAGTTGCGCGATTACGTCGAGCAGGCCCGCGCCGAGATCCACGATGTACCGGGGCTGGGCAAAATCGAGATGGTCGGCCAGCAGGACGAAGTCTTCTACCTGAATTTCTCGACACGCAAACTGGCGGCGCTGGGCATCGACGAGCAGCAAGTGGTGCAAAGCCTGCAAACCCAGAACGCCGTGACCCCGGCCGGGGTGATCGAGGCCGGTCCCGAGCGGATTTCCGTGCGCACCTCCGGGCAGTTCGTTTCCGAAAAGGATCTGGCCAACGTCAACCTGCGTCTCAACGACCGCTTCTATCGCCTGGCCGACATCGCCGATATCAGCCGCGGCTACGTCGACCCGGCGTCGCCGGAGTTTCGCTACAACGGCCAACCCGCCATCGGCCTGGCCATCGCCATGCAAAAGGGCGGCAACATCCAGGTGTTCGGCAAGGCGCTGCATCAGCGCATCAATGAGCTGACCGCCGACCTGCCCGTGGGCGTCGGCGTGCACAACGTGTCCGACCAGGCGGTGGTGGTGGAAGAAGCCGTCGGCGGTTTCACCAGTGCGCTGTTCGAAGCGGTGGTGATCGTGCTGGTGGTCAGCTTCATCAGCCTGGGCGTGCGCGCCGGGCTGGTGGTGGCGTGCTCGATCCCGCTGGTGCTGGCGATGGTCTTCGTGTTCATGGAATACAGCGGCATCACCATGCAACGGATTTCCCTGGGTGCATTGATCATTGCCCTGGGCTTGCTGGTGGATGACGCGATGATCACCGTCGAGATGATGGTCTCGCGCCTGGAGCTGGGCGACACCAAGGAGCAGGCCGCCACCTTCGCCTACACCTCCACGGCCTTCCCGATGCTCACCGGAACGCTGGTGACCGTCGCCGGTTTCGTGCCGATCGGCCTGAACGCCAGTTCCGCCGGCGAATACACCTTCACCCTGTTTGCGGTGATTGCCGTGGCCATGCTGGTGTCGTGGATCGTCGCCGTGCTGTTCGCCCCGGTGATCGGCGTGCACATTCTCAGCACCAACGTGAAGCCGCATTCGGCCGAACCGGGGCGTGTCGGGCGGGCATTCAACGCTGGCCTGCTGTGGTGCATGCGCAATCGCTGGTGGGCGATTGGCATCACCGTGCTGCTGTTCGGGTTGTCGGTGTTCGGCATGCGGTTCGTGCAGAACCAGTTCTTCCCGTCCTCGGATCGTCCGGAGATCCTGGTGGACCTGAACCTGCCGCAAAACGCCTCCATCGACGAAACCCGCAAAGCGGTGGACAAGCTCGAAGCGACGCTCAAGGGCGACCCGGACATCGTGCGCTGGAGCACCTACATCGGCCAAGGCGCGATTCGTTTCTACCTGCCCCTCGACCAGCAATTGCAGAACCCCTATTACGCGCAACTGGTGATCGTCAGCAAAAACTTCGAAGCCCGCAAAGCCCTCAGCGATCGCCTGCGTGAGCGCCTGCGCAAAGACTTTGTCGGCATCGGCAGTTACGTGCAAGCGCTGGAAATGGGGCCACCGGTCGGGCGGCCGATGCAGTATCGGGTCAGCGGCAAGGACATCGACCAGGTGCGCAAGCACGCCATCGACCTGGCCAGCGAACTGGACAAGAGCCCGTACATCGGCGAGATCATTTTCGACTGGAACGAGCCCGGCAAGGTGCTGCGCATCGACATCGCCCAGGACAAGGCGCGCCAGCTCGGCCTGTCGTCCCAAGACGTGGCGAACCTGATGAACAGCATTGTCAGCGGTTCGACCGTGACCCAGGTTGACGATGACATCTACCTGATCAACGTGGTCGGTCGTGCGGTGGACGCCGAACGGGGTTCGCCGGAGACCCTGCAAAACCTGCAGATCGTCACGCCGGGCGGCACCTCGATTCCGCTGCTGGCCTTTGCCACCGTGCGTTACGAACTGGAGCAGCCGCTGGTATGGCGTCGCGACCGCAGGCCGACCATCACCATCAAGGCGGCGGTCGTCGGCGATATACAGCCCACCGACCTGGTGGCCCGACTCAAACCGGACATCGACAAATTCGCCGCCGGTTTGCCGGTGGGCTACAAGGTCGCCACCGGCGGTACGGTGGAGGAGAGTGGCAAGGCCCAGGGGCCGATTGCCAAAGTGGTGCCGTTGATGCTGTTCCTGATGGCCACCTTCCTGATGATCCAGTTGCACAGCGTGCAGAAGCTCTTCCTGGTGGCCAGCGTCGCGCCGCTGGGCCTGATCGGCGTGGTGCTGGCGCTGGTGCCGACGGGAACGCCGATGGGCTTTGTGGCGATCCTGGGGATCCTGGCGCTGATCGGCATCATCATCCGCAACTCGGTGATTCTGGTGACCCAGATCGATGAGATGGAGAGGGCAGGCCTTTCACCCTGGGATGCGGTGATGCAAGCCACCGAGCACCGGCGTCGGCCGATTCTGTTGACCGCTGCGGCGGCGAGCCTGGGGATGATCCCGATCGCCCGGGAAGTGTTCTGGGGGCCGATGGCCTACGCGATGATCGGCGGGATCATTGTCGCAACCTTGCTGACGCTGCTGTTTCTGCCGGCGCTGTACGTGGCCTGGTACAAGATTCGCGAGCCACAGAAGGACGGACAGTAAGGCGAGCGCTTCGCGCTCATCGCTGGCAAGCCAGCTCCCACAGGGTTTTGTGTGGTTCGCAAAATCCGAATCCACCTCGAACACTGTGGGAGCTGGCTTGCCAGCGATAGCGTCCGAATGGGCTACGCAGGCTTACGCCAGACACTCGCCAACCATGGCTGTTGCTCACGCGGCAGCCCTGCGGGCCGGTAGTAATGCTCCAGCTCCACGAACCCCGCTTCGGTCAGCAACTGCTGCCATGCCTGCAAATCGTGATAGGCGCCATAGCGTGGCCCGTTCCAGCCTTCCTGATTCTCGCCACGGGGATTGGAGCTGAACAGCACGCCACCCGGTTTCAAGGTTTCGCGCAATTGTTTCAACACCCGAGGCAATTCCTGGCGCGGGATGTGAAACAGCACGGCGTTGGCGAAGATCCCGTCGAAGCGCTCGGCCGGCAGATCGAGCTTTAAAAAGTCCTGCTGCCAGACCTCGCAACCGCTGTCCTCGCGCGCCATCTGGGCGAATTTTTCTGATCCGTCGAGGCCGACCGCCTTGTGCCCCAGGCGCGTGAACGTCTGCAAATCACGACCCGGCCCACAACCAAAATCCAGAATGTCGAACGGCGCCTCGCCCTGGATATGGCGCAGCAGGGCATCGATGTTCTGGCTGACATCGTGATCGCGGGTGCCTTCACGAAAACCTTCGGCCACCGAGTTGTAATGGGCCAGGGTGGTGGCGGTGATTTGCTGGAGATCGTCGGGGGTCTGTTTCATGGTGGGCTGCGCAGGCAATTGGAATGGGTCGAATATACGCCATCAGGTAGGGGGCTGCTGTGCAGCCCATCGCGAGCAGGCTCGCTCCCACATTGGGTCGCGTTTCCCTGTGGGAGCCTGCTCGCGATGGCGGTTTTAATGGCTCAACCGTGTTTCATCCCCAAGCACTCAATCGATCGATCAACCATCGCCTTGGCGATCTCCAGCAAATGCCAGACCGAGAACACCATGGCCCGGTCGGCGCCCTTGAGGTGGTCGCCGCACTGATAGGCGGTGACCGAGGCACAGCGCAGCAGATCGGCGATGTAGAGCTGGGTGTCTTCGAAGCTCACGTCTTTGCTGACGTTGTAGAAACGCAGTTCGTCGGGCGGTGAGGGTTGATCGCCGGTGAGGTAGAAATCGATGGCGCGGTAGAGCGCCGAGCGATCTCTGAGCAGGTCGTCGGTGATGTCTTCGTTGGAGGCTGTTTCGGGGGGTGGATCGGGAACGGATCTGTCCATGAGTGTTGCTCCTATTGCTTCATGGGAGCCGTCACTTCTCGCCTACTAAACGATTGGGTGGCGGCTGTACGCAGGTTAGTAGGCCGGTCAATAGGAAAACCGTGCATCCGAAGATGCCCCGCGCACAGCCACCATATTCTGCATGCGGCAAAAAGTGCCGAACATGAGCATGGAATTGCTATGCGCCTATTGTTCCGGGCTACTAAACCCGGTCACTGATGAGCAGTGACGGGCCGAGACTAGTCATCCAAATTGGCAGGCGCAAGCGAGCGAAATAATCTAGGAAATGTCCTGCAAAGGAAAGGGAACAGGGCTGTAGGAGACCTATTTTTCCTGTAGGAAAAATCCGCTTTTTGTAGGAGCGAGCCTGCTCGCGATGGACGCAAGAGCGCCGCGTTCATCCAGGCAGCCCTCGTTATCGTTGACGTCCATCGCGAGCGGGCTCGCTCCCACAAAAGGCCCCCTTAGCGTTTGTTGAGCCCCCGCGCCAAGCGATCCCCGCCCAGCTGAATCACCGCCACCAACGCCACCAGCAACACAATCACCGTCAGCATGATCTGGCTGTCAAAGCGCTGATACCCGTATCGATAGGCGATGTCCCCCAACCCGCCCGCGCCAATCGCCCCGGCCATGGCCGAGGAGTTGATCATGGTCACCAGGGTAATGGTGAAACCCCCGACGATGCCGGGCAGCGCCTCAGGCAACAGCACATGCCAAACAATGTGCCCGCGCCGGCAGCCCATGGCTTGCGCCGCTTCGATCAAGCCGTGATCGACCTCGCGCAGGCTGACTTCGGCGATGCGTGCAAAGAACGGCGTCGCGGCGATGGTCAACGGCACCACGGCCGCCCAGACGCCGTAGGTGGTGCCGACGATCAGGCGGGTGAACGGAATCAGCGCGACCATCAGAATCAGGAACGGAATCGAGCGGAACAGGTTCACGAACGCGCCCAGCGCGCGGTTGATGGTCGGTGCCTCGTAGATGCCACCTTTGGAGCTGGTGACCAGGATCACCGCCAGCGGAATCCCCGCCAACAGTGCGATCAAGGACGACACGCCGACCATCAAGAACGTGTCGATGAAGCCTTGCAGCAATCGATCAAACCACATAGCCCAATACCTCAACCTGTTGCGCCCATTGGCTGGCACGCTGGCGCAGTGCTTCGGCGCCCAGGGGCGAGCCGGTCACGGCCAGCAGCAGTTGCCCGAGGGCGTGGCCTTGAATCCGGTCCACGCCACCCTGTAACAAACGCACGCGACCGCCGAGGGCACCGAACAGGGCGGCGATGTCCGGTTCGTCCTGGGCCGAGCCGGTGAATTGCAGGCGCAGAACGACAGCGTCGTCCGAGGTCTGCGGTTGCGCCTGCAAGCGACTTTGCAGTTCTGTCGGCAGCGCATGTTGCAGCGGCGCGAGCAACGTTTTGCTGACCTCGTGCTGCGGGTTGCCGAACACTTCCCACACTGGCCCCTGCTCAACGATGCGCCCGTGCTCGAGCACGACCACCCGATCACAGATCTCGCGGATCACCGCCATTTCGTGGGTGATCAAAATGATGGTCAGGCCCAGGCGCTGATTGATCTCGCGCAGCAGGCCGAGGATCGATTGGGTGGTCTCCGGGTCGAGCGCCGAGGTGGCTTCGTCGCACAGCAGAATGGCCGGGTCGTGCACCAGGGCGCGGGCGATGCCGACGCGCTGTTTCTGGCCGCCGGACAGCTGCGCCGGGTACGCCTTGTGTTTGGCTTGCAGGCCCACCAGTTCCAGCAGTTCGCGGACCTTTTGATCGCGCTTTTCCTTGGGCACCCCGGCGACTTTCAGCGGCAGTTCGACGTTCTGCCAAACGGTCTTGGCCGACATCAGGTTGAAGTGCTGGAAGATCATGCCGATGCGCCGACGCAGGGCCACCAGGCGCTCTTCATTGAACTCGCCGATGTCCACTTGATCGATCAACACACGCCCCGACGTCGGTTGCTCAAGGCGGTTGATGGTGCGGATCAGCGACGACTTGCCGGCGCCGCTGCGACCGATGATGCCGAACACTTCACCGCGCTGGATCGCCAGGTCGATGCCTTGCAGGGCGGCCACCGGGCCTTGCTTGCCGTCGTAGGTTTTGCCCAGGCCGACAAAGCGCACGTGGGCACGATTGAGCTCCGGGTGCAGCTCGGTTTGTTGCGCATGGCGGGGCTCTGGAATCTCCAGTCGCCGTTGGGTCGCAGCCGTCATGCTCAGCTCTCCCAACCGGCTTGGTAGAGCTTGCCGTGGGCTTTATCCAGGGCCGCGCGCACGGCGGGCGAGTGCTGGTAGATGTCGACGAACTTGATCAGGCGCGGGTCGGTTTTGCTCTTGGGCTGGATCACGAACTGGATCACGTATTCCTTGTGATCGAGGCCGTCGAACAGCAGGGCGGAACTGGCATCGAAGGTCTTCGACAGGCGAATGTAGGCCGGGTAACCCTGGACCAGATCGGCGTCGTCATAGGCGCGCACCAGCTGCACGGCTTCGACTTGAAGAATCCTGATTTTCTTCGGGTTGGCGATGATGTCTTCTTCGGTGGCCTTGTAGCCGACGCCCGGCTTGAGGGTGATCAAGCCGGCCTTGGCCAGCAGCTGCAAGCCACGACCGCTGTTGATCGGGTCGTTGGCGATGGCCACGCTGGCGCCTTCGGGCAGCTCATCGAAGCTTTTGTATTTTTTCGAGTAGAGGCCGACGTTGTTGATGATCCCCGGCGCGAATGGCACCAGGTCAAAACCGGAGGCGGCCTTGGCGTTTTCCAGGAACGGGATGTGCTGGAAGTAGTTCACGTCGATGTCGCCGGCCGCGAGGCTGACGTTGGGGGCGATCCAGTCGGTGAACTCCACCAGCTCGACTTTCAGGCCTTGTTTGCCGGCTTCTTCGACCGCCGCTTCCAGGGGAATGGCGAAGGCGGCGGTGGTGCCGATTTTCAACGGTGCGTCGGCGGCGAACACCGCAGAGCTGAACAGGCCGAGGGCCAGGGCCAGTGCTTTGACTGGGTTAGAGAGGTGGTTTTTGGTCATGTTGGTTTTTCCAGTCAGGGCATGAATTTTGGGTGTTAATCAGGGCCTCATCGCTGGCAAGCCAGCTCCCACAGTGGGTGTGTGGCGTTCACAAAACCCTGTGGGAGCTGGCTTGCCAGCGATGCTTTTAACGGCGGTAAGCAGAGCCCGTATGTTTCTCAGGCAAATACGCCTCACCGTGAAACAGCTTTTCGCGCTGGCTCCCTCAGTGGATCTGTGATGTTCACAAAACCCTGTGGGAGCTGGCTTGCCAGCGATGCTTTTAGCGTCGGTAGGCTGCGCCCGTATGTTGCTCAGGCAAATGCGCCTCACCATGAAACAGCTTTCCGCGCAGGCTGCCGTTGTCGTAGGCGGTCTTGTACGAGCCTCGCCGTTGCAGCTCGGGGATCACCAGATCGATGAAATCCACATAGCTTTCCGGCGTGACGATCCGCGTCAGGTTGAAGCCGTCCAGCCCGGTTTCGGCGATCCACGATTCCAGCTCATCCGCCACTTGCTGCGGTGAACCGACCAGGGTGATGTAGCGGCCGCCCAGGGCGTGTTGTTCGAGCAATTTGCGTCGGGTCCAGTCGTTGTTTTGCAGGTTTTTGGTGGCCGACTGGATCGCGTTGCTTTTCACGTACTGGATCGGTTCGTCGATGGCGTACTCGGAAAAATCGATGCCGGTGGACGCGGAAAAATGCGCCACCCCGGCTTCGGCGCTGGCGTAGCTCAGGTACTCGGCGTGCTTCTTCCAGGCCAGTTCTTCGGTTTCGCCGACGATCACGTTCAGGCCCATGAACACCTTGATGTCCTCAGGGTTGCGCCCGGCTTCGACGGCGCTGGCGCGGACCTTGTCCACCTGCACTTTGGTCGACGGTTTGTTCTGGCCGCTGATGAACACGCATTCGGCATGGCGCCCGGCGAACAGCAAGCCGCGATCGGAGCTGCCGGCCTGGAACAGCACCGGCGTGCGTTGCGGCGACGGCTCGCAGAGGTGATACCCCTCGACCTGATAGAACTCGCCCTTGTGCTCGACCTTGTGCACTTTCTCGGGCTGCGCATAAATCCGTTGTTGCGGATCGTTGAGTACGGCGCCGTTTTCCCAGCTGCCTTCCCAGAGCTTGTAGAGCACCTCCAGGTATTCGTCGGCCTGGTCGTAGCGGCGGTCATGCTCGACCTGTTCGTTCAGGCCCATGGCTTTGGCGGCGCTGTCGAGGTAGCCGGTGACGATGTTCCAGCCCACCCGGCCACGGCTCAGGTGATCCAGGGTCGACATGCGCCGGGCGAACAGGTACGGCGGTTCGTAGGTGAGGTTGGCGGTGAGGCCGAAGCCGAGGTTTCTGGTCACGGCGGCCATGGCCGAGACCAGCAGCAGCGGGTCGTTGACCGGCAGCTGGATCGACTCTTTCAGCGGTACGTCCACGGACTGCTGGTAGACGTCGTAGACGCCGACTATGTCGGCGATGAACAAGCCGTCGAACAGCCCGCGTTCCAGCAACTGCGCCAGTTCGGTCCAGTATTCGATGGTTTTGTATTGGGTCGAGGTGTCCCGGGGATGGGTCCACAAACCATGGTTGATGTGCCCGATGCAGTTCATGTTGAACGCGTTGAGCAGGATCTTTTTCCTGGCCATCAGATAGTCCCCCGCAGTGGCGGGTTTTCATCATTGAGGTAGTAGTTGCCCACTGCGTGGTACTTCCAGCGCACCGGGTCGTGCAGGGTGTGCACGCGCGCGTTGCGCCAGTGGCGATCCAGGCCGTGTTCGGCCAGGGTGGCCTGGCTGCCGGCCAGTTCGAACAGGGTGCTGCCTGCGGCCAGGGAAATTTCGGTGCTGAGGGCGCGGGCTTCGGCGACGGCAATCGATGCGGCGGCGACGGTCTCGGCGTTAGTGTCGGCCTGGGCCTGGTCGAGGCGTTCACCGGCGCGTTCCAGCAGGGCCTCGGCAGCGTGCAGGCGAATGCTCAAGTGGCCGAAGCTCTTGATCGTCAGCGGGTCATCGGTGGCTTTTTCGTGGGTGGCGTCGATCCACGGCCGGGTTTTGGTGCGCACGAAGTGCAGCGCATCTTCATAGGCGGCGCGGGCGATGCCGGTGTCGATGGCGGCGTGGAGAATCTGCGCCAGCGGGCCAACCGGTGTCGGGCGCTCGAAGGCACTCTGGAACGGAATCACGTCTTCGGCGGCGACAAACACGTCTTCGAACACCACCGAGCCGCTGCCGGTGGTGCGCTGGCCGAAGCCGCTCCAGTCGTCGATCACGGTCAGGCCCTGGCTGTTGCGCGGGACGAACGCCAGTTGCTGCACGCCGTTTTCGTCCACAACGGAGGTCGGAATGCGTTGGGCGTAAATGGCCCCGGTTGAGTAGAACTTGCGGCCGTTGATGCGATAGCCGTCGCCATCGCGGGTCAGGCGGGTGACGCGGTCATGGGCGGTTTTGGTGCCCAGTTCGGCGAGGGCATTGCCAAAGCGCTGACCGGCCAGCACTTCGGCGTACAGGCGTTTTTTCTGCTCGGGGCTGCCGTTCACGCGCAGCACTTCGAGGGCGTAGAAATGGTTCTGCGGGATCTGCCCCAGCGAGCCGTCCGCCCGGGCGATCAGGGCGATGACGTTGGCCAGGGTGACGTTGGAAACCCCGGCGCCGCCGTACTCTTTGGGCACGCTGATGCCCCACAGGCCCGAGCGGGAAAACACTTCCAGTTCCGGGTGTGGCAAACGGCGTTCACGGTCGCGCAGGGCGCTGTCGCGTTTGAAATCTTCGGCCAGGTCGCTGGCGACAATCAGGGCTTGCTCATCGCTGGTGATGACCGCGACATGTTGAGAAAGGGTCATGTGGTTCTCCAGAGCTCTGGTGAAAAGTGTTCTGGTCGTTAAATCCAGGAATGGCGAGCGGGCAATGTGCCGTTCAGGTGATAGCTGCCGACGGCGTGATATTTCCAGCGCACCGGGTCGTGCAGGGTGTGCACCCGGGCGTTGCGCCAGTGGCGATCGAGGTTGAACTCGGCGAGGGTGGCGCGGCTGCCGGCCAGTTCGAACAGCTTCTCGCTGGCCAGCAGCGAAATTTCGGTGGTCAGCACTTTGGCTTCGGCCACGGCAATCGAGGCGCGGGCGGCGGACTCGGCGGTGAGCGGCGCGGCGCTGACCTGATCGAGCACCTGCCCGGCCTTGCGCAGCAGGGCTTCGGCGGCGTGCAATTCGATTTTCAGTTTGCCGATGTCGGCGATCACGTAGAGGTCATCGCTGGCCCGGTCGACCTTGGCGTCGATCCATGGCCGGGCACGGGTTTTCACGAATTCGATGGCGTCGTCGATGGCGCCACGGGCGATACCGGCGTCGATGGCGGCCTGGATCAGTTGCGAGACGGCGCCTTGGGTGTTGGGCTTTTCATTGATTTTCCAGTTGTCCACCACCAGCTCGGTGTCGACCCGCACGTTGTTGAGCAAAAGGGTGCCGCTGGCGGTGGTGCGCTGGCCGAAACCGGACCAGTCGTCGACGATGCGCAAGCCCGGCGTGCCGCGACGCACGAAGGCCAGCACTTGCTTGCCGTCGTCATTGAGCGCCTTGACCGCGACCCAGTGCGCGAACAGCGCGCCCGTGGAGTAGAACTTCTGCCCGTTGAGGACATAGCCATCGCCATCGGCGGTGATGCGCGCCTTGAGCTCCAGGGTGTTTTTGTTGCCGCGTTCAGGGCCGGCATTGCCGATGCGCCAGCCGTCGAGCACGCTTTTGAAGAGCAGTTTTTTCTGCACTTCGGTGGCGCTGCCGGACACCAGGTTGAGGATGCCGAACTGGTTCTGCGGGATCTGCCCGAGCGCCGGGTCTGCCGCGGAAATGATCGCGAACACCTCGGCCAACGTGACGAACGAAACCTGTGGGCCACCGTACTCGCGCGGGATGGCGATGCTGCCCAGGCCGCTGCGGGTGAACTGTTCGACTTCCGACCACGGCAGCTTGCGCTGCTGGTCGCGTTTGGCCGCTTGCAGGCGGGCGACTTGCGCCAGCTCATGGGCCGCCTTGATCGCTTGTGCGTCGTTGCGCAAGACCTGCGCGGGCAACAACAGCGGGGCGACGTCCAGATCACTCTGGACAATTGCTTCTGCCAGACTGGACATCAACGCCACTCCTTGGCTGCACGCAATGCCCTGGCGATCTGCACTGGGGTGATTGTGTTCCGGACCATACCTACCTCACATCTCATGGAAGCGCCGCGGGGTGCGGCGAACGAAAACAAGAATGTCCGGTGGTCCGGTCTATATACCCTAAGCTTTTATAAATAAGTTATGAACTAACTTTTAGGAATATAGATAGAAGTGTGTCATCGCCCACTGTTCATGGGGCAACAGTTGTTTCCGGGGCAACAGTTCAAGGCTGGATTTGGCTTTTTGCAGGAGCAAGGCGTGCCCGCGATAGCGCCCATTGGATCGCCATCGCGGACACGCCTTGCTCCTGTAGAAAAAGCGCCGCGCAAGGCGCAAATGTCTCATCGCCTGCGGGCTTCGGCTGCTTTGAGGGGGGCTTTCTTCGGGACTTTGAGGTAAGGGTTGGCACCGCCAATCTTCAGCGTTCGCGCCGGCGCCCAGCGCGAGTTGTTGCCCACGCGGTCGAGGATGCAGTACGTCACTTCCAGGCGCAGGTCTTCGCCGCCTTCGAGGATGATCGCAGGCGGCACCCAGACCTGGATCGGTTGACCAACATCGCTGGTCTTGACCCGGGGCAGGTCCATGCGCACGTCACCCCAGCGCAGGGTGATTTCATCGTCGGCGGCCATGTTCAGGTACGGCTCGATGGTTAACGGCACACCGCGTTTGACCTGGTTCGGATTGACCCCCTGGCGGCGGATCGTCTCGGGGATGCTGACCGGTGCCAGGCTCTGGTTTTCATCGCCACACAGGGCCGAGGGCTGGCCACCGGGGCAATCGAGTTTGATCTGTACGGATCTGGCGGCAGACAGCGCCGGGCCCCGGCCCACCTGCATGACCCGGTAGTGGATGCGCGAGGTGCCATTGTCGATGAAGCTCTCGGGCACGCGCAGTTGAACGGGATGGCCGACGTCAGTGGCGGTCAGCACGCGGGAGGCGACGTAGCAGTGGTTCCAGAACAGTTCGATCAGGTCGCCTTCGTCCATCGTGGCGTAGGCGGGCACCTCGATCAGCAGGTGCGCGGCGGAAGTGATGTTGATGCCGGTTTTGTGGGATTGCGCCAGGGTCGGGGCCGCCAGTCCGGTTTTGTTCGAGGTGCTTGTCATAGAGTCTCCTTGGAGTCTTGCAACGAGGTCCGTTTCTGGAAAACCGGAAACTTTAATGTCGAGCAGCAAGACCGTTCATTACTTTGAGTGGAAATAATGAGTGCGCGTGATGATTGACGCCGGTGGGAGACTAGATACGAGTTCGCTTGAATAAGTGTCAATAGCGTTAGTTGCTCGAATACAAAATCCGCTGTTATTCAGAAAGTTCCTACGTAGTGAAGTTAATAAACGCTATAGGTGCGTCGACATTGACCATGAGGGCCAGCAATGCTTGGGTTTTTGGCGATAGTGTGGGGTGGCGGCGAGCGGCCTGGAGACGTTATGTGTTTGTTGCAGGATATAAATATGTACCGTGTGCTCTGACAAAAAGATGCTTATTGTGTGTGTTGCTTAATTATGTGTGAAAGGGGTTTTGATAGGGGGTGAAACTTCCATCCATGGAAGTTTGCAATTGTTGCGAGGGGATTTAGTTGTGAGCGTTATTCAGGAACTTGCTGAGAAACTGTTTGGTGCGCTCTTGCTTCGGATTGGCAAACAGCGCCTTCGCTTCGCCTTGTTCGACGATCACGCCCTTGTCGAAAAACACCACACGATTGGCCACGTCGCGGGCAAAGCCCATTTCGTGGGTGACGATGACCATGGTGCGTTTTTCCTCAGCCAGGCTGCGAATAGTCGAAAGCACTTCGCCTACCAGCTCCGGGTCCAGCGCTGAGGTCGGTTCGTCGAACAGGATCACTTCAGGTTCCATCGCCAGCGCACGGGCAATCGCCACACGCTGTTGCTGACCGCCCGAGAGGCGGCGCGGGTAGGCGTCTTCCTTGCCCGCCAGGCCGACCCTGGCCAACAGCTTTTTACCCAGGGCAACGGCGTCGGCGTGCGGGATCTTCTTGACGATGATCGGGCCTTCGATGACGTTTTCCAGGGCGGTGCGATGGGGGAACAGGTTGAAGTTCTGGAACACGAAGCCCACGTGCTGGCGCAAGCGGCGCACCAGGCTCTGCTGCTGGTTCAACGGGCGGCTGGTATCGATCTCGATGTCGCCGACCTTGATCCGGCCGCTGGTGGGTTCTTCCAGGAAGTTCAGGCAGCGCAGGAACGTGGTCTTGCCCGAGCCGCTCGGCCCGATGATCGCCACGACCTCACCTTCCTTCACTTGCAGATCGATGCCGTTGAGCACGACTTGACCCTTGAACTGCTTTGTCAGTTTTTCTACGACAATCATGGGGTCAGGACTCCTGGTCGTGCCGATTGACCCGGGCTTCCAACTGGTTCTGCAGGTGCGACAGCACCGTGGCCAGAATCCAGTAGATCAGCGCGGCGGCCAGATACATGGTGAACACTTCGAAGGTACGGGCGGTGATCAGCTGAGCCTGACGGAACAGCTCCGGCACCTGGATGGTGGCTGCCAGGGCGGTGTCCTTGACCAGCGAAATGAAACTGTTGCCCAGCGGCGGCAATGCGGTGCGCATCGCCTGCGGCAGGATGGCCCGGCGCAGGGTCTGCGCACGGGTCATGCCGATACTGGCAGCCGCTTCCCATTGGCCGCGCTCAATAGAGCTGATCGCGGCACGCAGGATTTCACAGGCGTAGGCGGCCATGTTCAGCGAGAAGCCGATCAGGGCTGCCGGCAGCGGATCGAGTTCCATGCCCAATTGCGGCAAGCCGTAATAGATCACGAACAGTTGCACCAGCAACGGCGTGCCGCGAAAGAACGACACGTAGATGCGGGCGATCCAGCTCACCAGTTTGAAGCGCGACAGGCGCATCAGGGCCAGGCCGAAGCCCATCACCAGGCCGAAGAACATCCCGCCCAGGCTCAAGATGACCGTGTAGTAGGCCCCCTTGAGCAGGAAGGGCAGGGAGTCCAGTGCGAGTTGAAAAGCTTCTTCCATTATTGAGTGACGTCAGCGCTGAAGTATTTTTCCGAAAGCTTTTTCAGCGTGCCGTCGGCGCGCAGCTTGTCGATGGCTTTGTTCACAGCGGCCAACAGCTCAGGCTCGCCTTTGCGCAGGGCAATGCCGGCTTCCTGACGGGAGAACGCTTCACCGGCGGCAGAAGTGTCCTTGGCTTTCTTGGCGTATTCCAGCGCGGCGAGGCGGTCGATCAGGATGGCGTCGATACGGCCGACACGCAGGTCCTGGAACTTGGTTGGGTCATCTTCGTAGGTGCGGACGTCAGCCTTGGGCACATTCTCTTTCACCCACGCTTCGTAGTTGGTGCCCAGGCCTACGCCGACTTTCTTGCCGGCCAGGTCGGCGGCGGTCTTGATGGTGTCCTTGTTCTTGGTCAGCGTCAGCGCCTGAATCCCGGAAACGGTGTAAGGCTCGGAGAAGTCATACTTCTTCTTGCGCTCTTCGGAGATGGTCACCTGGTTGATCACCGCGTCCAGACGCTTGGATTCCAGCGCCGCGAGGATGCCGTCCCATTTGGTCGGTTGCAGTTTGACCTTCACGCCCAGCTCTTTGGCCAGGGCTTCGGAGAACTCGACTTCGAAGCCGGTCAGTTTGCCGTCGGCGTCGACGAAACTGAACGGCGGGTAGGTGCCTTCCAGGCCGACGTTGATCACGCCAGCGTCCTTGATTTTTTGCAGTTGCTCACCGGCAACCGCTTGTCCCAGCAGACCGACGCCCAGCGCCAGGCCCAGCGAACCTACCAGCAGATTTCGACGTAGTGCGGAAAAATTCATGACAAGCCCCTGTGTTTTCTTATGGAAGACGCTTTAGGAAAGTTGGCAAATTCGGGATTTGAACGACTGCGATATCCTGCCCTAAAGCAGCGTATGCGTCTTGCAGCAAATTTGCCTAAGGTATGACTATATGATGGCGTTATTAGATTAGAAAATAATAAATTCTATTTTTGTTATGCGTTATTAGTATATGTCTTGGTGGCTCTCGCTTTCGCTGGCCAGCGCCTACAGAGTTCGCGTTGCACCTGTACGAGCTGGCTTTCCAGCGAAACGGCTCCAGTGCAGTTACAGATAATCCTTGTAGGCAAACAACGCCGGCGCCCCACCGGTGTGCAGGAAGATGATCGGGCCTTCATCGAAGCGTTGACGACCGATGCCATCAAGCAACCCGGCCATCGCCTTGCCGGTGTAGACCGGGTCCAGCAGCAGGCCTTCCTGACTCGCCACCAGCTTCACCGCCGCCAGAGTCCCGGCATTGGGTTCGCCGTAGCGTGGCGCGAAATACTCGTCCCACAACTCGACCTTGAAACTCTTCGGCAGGCTTACACCCAGCAACTCGGCGGTGCGCTCGGCCAGGCCCTGTACCTTCGGCCGCTGGTCCTCATCGCTACGGGACACCGTGACGCCAATGACTGGCAAATCCGGCAGTGCTTCGCTCAAGGCCAATGCCAGGCCGCTGTGGGTTCCGGCGCTGCCCGAGGCCAACACCACGGCGGCGAAATTCAGGCCGGTGTCCTTGATCTGTTCCGCCAGTTCCAACCCGGCACGCACATACCCCAGGGCGCCCAGCGCATTGGAGCCGCCAATCGGCACCAGATACGGCTTTTTGCCGTTGCTGCGCAAGCGAGCGGCGAGGGCATGCAATTGCTCGTCGGCATTGTCGAGGTTTTCCACCAGCTCGACCTTGGCATCGAACAGGTCCAGCAACAGCCGATTGCCATTGCCGAGATAGTTGGCGTCGTCGGTGCCGAGGGGGTTTTCCAGCAGCGCTACACAGCCAAGGCCCAGTTTGGCGGCAATGGCGGCCGTCTGGCGCACATGGTTGGACTGAATCGCGCCAGCGGTGATCAAGGTGTCGGCACCTTGCGCCAGGGCATCGGCGGCCAGGTACTCGAGTTTGCGCAGCTTGTTGCCGCCCATGGCCAGCGGTGTCAGGTCATCGCGTTTGACGTACACGTCGCGGCCCAGCCAGGTCGACAGGCGTTCGAGCTTTTCCAGGGCGGTGGGCTGACCGAGCAGGTCGAGACGGTTAAAGCGGGCAAGCTGTTGTTTGATCGGCTCTTGATTGAACATGGTTCCGTACTGGCGGTGGGAGATGTGTGGACTATAGGCACGCCTATTTGAAGCGGCAACCGCCAACCACCAATCGCTTATAGCCAACAGTGCTTAACACAGCACAATTGGTTCTTAATTTGGCTCACGGCCCTTGCCGTAAAGTATTTGCCTTTGACGCGGCCAGACTGTCCGGCCGCCCGTGAGGAGTTTTTACCGTGAGTGAGCGTTCCAGCCATTGGCAATTGCAGAGCATCGTCAGCCAGCTGCGCACGGCACGTGACCAGTGGCGCGCGCAAAACGGCCGTGCCAGCACCGAGCAGGGAGGGCGCGAATTGCCGTCCCGCGCGGCCATGGCGGAGATTCTCGAAGCCTTGTGCGGTGCGCTGTTTCCCATGCGCCTGGGGCCGGTGGACCTGCGCGAGGAAAGCGAAGACTTCTACGTCGGACACACCCTCGATGTCGCACTGAATGCCTTGCTGGCTCAGGCGCGGCTCGAATTGCGCTACGCCGCGCGCCACAGCGCCAAGGTCGATACCGAGGTCGAGGCCAGGACTATCCAGATCATCCAGGACTTCGCCCTCGCGTTGCCGGGGTTGCGCAGCCTGCTCGATACCGATGTTCTGGCGGCCTATCACGGTGACCCGGCGGCACGCAGCGTCGATGAAGTATTGCTGTGCTATCCGGGGATTCTGGCGGTGATCCACCATCGCCTGGCTCACCATTTGTATCGCGCCGGTTTGCCGTTGCTGGCGCGGATCAGCGCGGAAATCGCCCACTCGGCCACCGGCATCGACATTCACCCCGGCGCGCAGATTGGCCGCAGTTTTTTCATCGACCACGGGACAGGCGTGGTGATCGGCGAGACCGCCATCATTGGCGAGCGCGTGCGGATCTATCAGGCCGTGACCCTGGGCGCCAAGCGCTTCCCGGCGGACGAAGACGGTCAATTGCAGAAGGGCCAGCCGCGTCACCCGATTGTCGAGGATGACGTGGTGATCTATGCCGGCGCGACGATTCTGGGGCGGATCACCATTGGCAAGGGTTCGACCATTGGCGGCAACGTCTGGCTGACCCGCAGCGTGCCGGCGGGCAGCAACCTGACCCAGGCGAATCTGCAGCATGATGATGGGGCGCAGAAGTAATTCCAGAAATCCTGGCTGACTGACAGGCCCTCATCGCGAGCAAGCTCGCTCCCACAGGATTTTCGGGTGTTCACAGTCATGGTGTTCACTGAAGATCCACGGTGGGAGCGAGCTTGCTCGCGATTGGATTTCATGCCGAATCGAGCTAACGGCTTTGATTTAATCCTGCCTCATACCCTCCCTTGAACTGGCACAGGAAAACGACCGCCGAGCCCTGCGATTAGTCCTTAGCACCCTATCCATGTTTAAATTGAACGTTCATTCAAGTTAAACCGGTGGTTCGCCGCCCGCTCACAACAGGAGGCTTGCCTTTGCTGAGTCTGATTTCTACAGCCACGTTTTACCCCTTCGAGGTGCACCGTTCATGAGTGCATCGTCCCTCCCTCCAAGCGGCCTGGTCCGCATGAATCCGCCGGTGTTCTACTTTGCGGCGAGTTTCATTCTGCTGTTCGGCGTCGTGGTCATCGCCTTGCCCGAACAGGCCGGTGCCTGGTTGCTGGCGGCGCAAAACTGGGCGGCCAATACGGTCGGCTGGTACTACATGCTGGCGATGACGCTGTATCTGGTCTTCGTGGTGGTCACCGCCTTGTCCGGCTACGGCAAGATCAAGCTCGGTGCCGACCACGACGAGCCCGAGTTCAGCTACCTGTCCTGGGCCGGCATGTTGTTCGCCGCCGGCATCAGCATCACCCTGTTTTTCTTCTGTGTGTCCGAACCGCTGACCCACATGCTGCAACCGCCCCAAGGCGAGGCCGGCACGGCGGACGCGGCGCGTCAGGCGATGCAGATTCTGTTTCTGCACTGGGGCCTGCACGGCTGGGGTGTGTTCGCTTTCGTCGGCATGGCGCTGGCGTATTTCGCCTACCGCCATAACCTGCCGCTGGCCTTGCGTTCGGCGCTGTATCCGCTGATTGGCAAGCGCATCAACGGGCCGATCGGCTACGCGGTGGATGGCTTCGGCATCATCGCCACGGTGTTCGGTCTCGGTGCGGACATGGGCTTTGGTGTGCTGCACCTCAACTCGGGCCTGGACTACCTGTTCGGCATCGCCCACACCCAGTGGATTCAGGTCGGCCTGATCACCCTGATGATGGGGGCGGCGATCATCGTTGCCGTGTCCGGCGTCGATAAGGGGGTGCGGGTCATGTCCGACATCAACATGCTGCTGGCCTGCGCGTTGCTGCTGTTCGTGTTGTTCGCCGGCCCGACGCAGCACCTGCTCAATACCCTGATCCAGAACCTCGGTGACTACCTCGGCGCCTTGCCGATGAAGAGTTTTGACCTGTACGCCTATGACAAACCCAGCGACTGGCTCGGCGGCTGGACGGTGTTCTACTGGGCCTGGTGGATTGCCTGGTCGCCGTTCGTGGGCCTGTTCATCGCGCGGATTTCCCGCGGCCGCACCATCCGCGAATTCGTCTTCGGTGTGCTGCTGATCCCGCTCGGTTTCACCCTGGCGTGGATGTCGATCTTCGGCAACAGCGCCATCGATCAAGTGCTCAACCACGGCATGAGTGCGCTGGGCATGTCGGCCATTGATAACCCGTCGATGACCCTCTACCTGCTGCTGGAAACCTACCCGTGGAGCAAAACCGTGATTGCGGTCACGGTGTTCATCAGTTTTGTGTTCTTCGTGACTTCGGCCGACTCCGGCACGGTGGTGTTGTCGACGCTGTCCGCCAAGGGCGGCAATCCGGACGAAGACGGGCCGAAATGGCTGCGGGTGTTTTGGGGCGCGATGACGGCGCTGGTGACCAGTGCGCTGCTGTTCTCCGGCAGCATCGATGCGCTGAAGTCGGCGGTGGTGCTGACTTCGCTGCCGTTCTCGCTGATTCTGCTGTTGATGATGTGGGGGCTGCACAAAGCGTTTTACCTGGAGTCGCAAAAGCAGATCGCGCAGTTGCATTCCCTGGCACCGGTGTCCGGCTCGCGGCGCGGCGGCTGGCGTCAGCGCTTGAGTCAGGCGGTGCATTTCCCGTCGCGGGACGAGGTCTATCGCTTCCTCGATTCGACGGTGCGCCCGGCCATTGAAGAAGTCTCGGCGGTGTTCGTCGAAAAGGGCCTGAAGGTCATCACACAGCCGGACCCGGCCAATGACAACATCAGCCTGGAAATCGGTCACGGTGACGAGCATCCGTTTATCTATCAGGTGCAGATGCGTGGCTACTTCACGCCGTCATTTGCCCGCGGCGGCATGGGCTCCAAGGAGCTCAACAACCGTCGTTATTATCGGGCCGAAGTGCATTTGAGCGAGGGCAGTCAGAACTACGATCTGGTGGGGTACACCAAGGAGCAGATCATCAACGACATCCTTGATCAGTACGAGCGGCACATGCAGTTCCTGCATCTGGTGCGTTGATCGGGGGATCAGGTTTCGCTGGTCAGCACCATGAACAGCACCAGCGCCGCCACCGGGACGCTGAACACCACGGTGCCGACCACCACTTCGGTGCTCAATGGCTGACCGGCGTGAACCATGCCGACCGCGGAATTGATCAATGTGAGCGCCAGCCACAGCGCGACAAAGCCATAGGCCAGGGTCTGGCGGGTGAAGCCGATTTTCTCGCCGATGAACAGCATCAGCGCCAGGAGGATCAGGCCGAAGGTGATGATGATGGTGGTGTGCATGGTCTGTGTTCCATCCGATAGATGAGCAATGCCCGACAAACCGCGATCGCGAGCAAGCTCGCGCCCACAAAGATCACCGCGATCCCTGTGTGAGCGAGCCTGCTCGCGATTGGGGTCACGACGGTGTCAGTGCAAGCCAAGTCATCAATACCACTACTGAGCATAGGTCAGGCGGGCCCGGCCTTAAACCAACCCACCCTTGACCCGCAGGATCTGCCCATTCACCCGGGATGAAATTCCTCAATGACACACCACCGTCACCGATGCCGGTGTTTGGGGGAGGTGTTTGCGCGGGCCGGATGAAGATCAAACGATGAATTCTGTGAAACGTTTCAGCAATTGGTCGACGCCGGGCTTTTCTGGCGTTTGTCTAAGCGTATGCTGGGCGACTGGCGAAGCAGTCGATACCAGATTCAAGACAGACAAGAGAGGATTCGATGACTTACACCGCTGCCGAAAACCGCTACGACTCCATTCCTTACCGCCGCGTGGGCCGCAGCGGGCTGGTGCTGCCGGCGCTGTCCCTGGGCCTGTGGCACAACTTCGGCGACAGCACGCCGATCGATACCCAGCGTGCGTTGTTGCGCACCGCGTTTGACCTGGGCATCAACCATTTCGACCTGGCCAACAACTACGGCCCGCCCTACGGCAGCGCCGAGATCAACTTCGGGCGTTTGCTGCGCGAGGACTTCAAGCAATACCGCGATGAGCTGATCATCTCCAGCAAGGCCGGTTGGGACATGTGGCCCGGCCCTTACGGTCAGGGCGGCGGTTCACGCAAATACGTGCTGGCCAGCCTCGACCAGAGCCTGCAGCGCCTGGGCGTGGATTACGTGGATATTTTCTATTCCCACCGTTTCGACCCGGACACCCCGCTGGAGGAAACTGCGAGCGCGCTGGCCACCGCGGTGCAACAGGGCAAGGCGCTGTACATCGGCATTTCGTCCTATTCCGGGGTGAAGACCCGCGAAATGGCAGCGCTGCTCAAAGAGTGGAAAGTCCCGCTGCTGATCCATCAACCGGCCTACAACCTGCTCAATCGCTGGGTGGAAAAAGATCTGCTCGATACCACCGACGAACTTGGCACGGGTGTGATTGCGTTCACGCCACTGGCCCAGGGTTTGCTGACCGACAAGTACCTCAATGGCGTGCCGGCGGATGCACGGGTCAATCGTCCTGGCGGCGCTTCGTTGCAGGCTTCGCACCTGTCCGAGGCCAACATTGCCCACGTGCGTGCGCTTAACGAGATCGCCAAGCGTCGCGGTCAAAGTCTGGCGCAACTGGCCCTGGCCTGGACCCTGCGCGACCCGCGCGTAACCTCGGCGCTGATCGGTGCGAGCCGGCCGGAGCAGATTATCGAGAACGTCGGGGCGTTGAAGAATTTGAGTTTCAGTGAGCAGGAGCTGGCGGAGATCGACCGGTTTGCCCAGGAGGGTGGGATCAATCTTTGGGAGAAGCCTTCGACGGCTGAGTAACCGTCAGCTAGGTCTTCTGGCGTCTGCTCCGTCCTTATCGCGAGCAGGCTCGCTCCCACAGGGCTGGCGGTTGACCGCAAAATTTTGGTCAACACAGAACCAGTGTGGGAGCGAGCCTGCTCGCGATGGGGCCGGGACAATCAACACTGCACTTGGAGTTCAGCGAAAAAACGGCACATCCCCCAACACCGTGGCCCGCTGCATCACCCGCCGCGCCGGCCGGTAATCATCCACCGCGTAATGTTGTGTCACGCGGTTATCCCAGAACGCGATGTCGTCTTTCTGCCAGCGCCAGCGAATGGTGAATTCCGGCCGGGTGGCGTGGGCGAACAGGAACTTCAGAATCGCCTCGCTTTCGGTTTCCGACAGCTCGTTGATCTTCGACGTGAACCCTTCATTGACGAACA
Source organism: Pseudomonas sp. TE12234 (assembly GCF_054061835.1). Lineage (NCBI taxonomy): Bacteria > Pseudomonadati > Pseudomonadota > Gammaproteobacteria > Pseudomonadales > Pseudomonadaceae > Pseudomonas > Pseudomonas sp. TE12234. The sequence goes on along the minus strand of NZ_JBSSEP010000003.1, from coordinate 236,315 downwards.
ACGAACGGCGCCCGCTCACCGGATGGGTACGGATCACCGGGTGCGACAGCGGTGGATTCTTGCGCCGTGCTTCTTCCCATTGGGCCAACGCTTCTGGCGTATTGCCGTAGCGCTCCAGCGGGAACGAACGGGTGAAGTCGTGGGTGGCGGTCAGCCCTTCGAGCAAGGCTTTCACCGGCGCCGACAAGGCTTCGTACGCCGCAATCCCGCTGGCCCACAGGGTGTCGCCGCCGAACTCCGGCAGCAGCTTGGCGCTGAGCACCGCGCCCATCGCCGGGGTGGGCAGGAAGGTCACGTCGGTGTGCCAGATTGCGTTGTCGCGCACGTCGGTGACGGCGGTGTCGAGGATCAGCACTTCCGGTTGTTCCGGCACGTTCGGGTAGATCGGGTGAATGTGCAGATCACCGAAATTGGCCGCGAAACGCGCTTGCTGCTGGGGCGTGATCGGTTGGTCGCGGAAGAACAGCACCTGATGTTTGAGCAACGCTTGCTCGATGGCGTCGCGCTGTTCCAGGTTCAGTGGCTGGCTGATGTCGACGCCGCTGATCTGCGCGCCGAGGGCGGAGCTTAGTGGGGTGATGGTCAGGTGGCTCATGATGGTTCTCTTCAACTCTGAGTGTTGACTCCTGTGGGAGCTTGCTCCCACAGGTTTTTCACATGGCAATTTTTAGTGAGCCTGGCCGTGCCATGGCACCAGTTTGCGTTGCAGGGCGCGCAAGCCCATCTCCATGGCAAAGGCGATCAGCGCGATCACCAGAATCCCCAGGACCACCACATCGGTGACCAGGAACTGCGCGGCCGACTGCACCATGAAACCCAGGCCGCTGGTGGCGGCGATCAATTCGGCGGCGACCAGTGTCGACCAGCCCACACCCAGACCAATGCGCACACCGGTCAAAATATCCGGCAGCGCGCTGGGCAGAATCACATGGCGAATCAACTGCGCACGGGTCGCGCCCAACGACTGCGCGGCGCGCAATTTCGCCGGGTCGACCGTGCGTACACCGGTCGCGCTGGCAATGGCGATCGGGGCGAAAATGGCCAGGTAGATCAACAGCACTTTCGACAGCTCGCCGATGCCGCACCAGATCACGATCAGCGGCAGATAGGCCAGCGGTGGAATCGGGCGGTAGAACTCGATCAGCGGATCGAGAACGCCGCGAGCGATGCGGTTGTGACCGATGGCGATGCCAACCGGTACGGCGCTCAGCACCGCGAAGCCCAGGCCCAGGCCGATGCGGCTGAGGCTCGCGCCCAGGTGCTGCCACAGGGTCGAATCCATGTAGCCGCTGGTGGCCAGCAACCAGCCTTTTTGCAGGACGGCGGACGGTGGTGGCAGGAACAAGGGTTCAATCAAACCGGTCGCGGTAACGGCCCACCAGAGGACCACGAGGGCGATCAGCGTCAGCACGCTGATCCAGCGAGTGCTCAAAGTGCGACGAACCGGAATCACCGAAGCGCCGGGTTTTATCGCAACGGCCGGAATTTCATAGCTGCTCATGCGCGCTCCTGCCGCTGGGCGGCGCTGCGTTGGGAGAAGACTCTGGCGAGCACGTGTTCGCGGGTTTCGATAAAGCGCGGGTCGGATTTGATCGCCCGTGCCGACTCGCCGGCCGCGTAACGCTGGCCGAAGTCCAGGCTCAGGCGTTCGACGATTTGCCCCGGATTGGGCGCCAGCAGAATCAGGTCGGTGGCGAGGAACACGGCTTCTTCGATGTCGTGGGTAATCAGGAACACCGGTTTGGCCGTGCGCCGCCAGACTTGCAGCAGCAGTTCCTGCATCTGCTCGCGGGTGAACGCATCGAGGGCGCCAAAGGGTTCGTCCATCAATAGAACCCGTGGGTCGGCAGCGAGGGCGCGGGCCAGGCCGACGCGCTGCTTCTGCCCACCGGACAGTTGCCAGATGCGGCGGTGTTCAAATCCGGAAAGGTCTACCAGCGCGAGCATTTCCCGGGCGCGGATTTCGCGTTTGTCCCGAGGAATGCCGGCCAGTTCCAGGCCGAAGCCGACGTTGGCCAGCACGTCCTGCCAGGGCAGCAGAGCGTCGTCCTGGAACACCACGCCGCGTTCGGCACTCGGGCCTTTGACGGGCACGCCGTCGAGGGTGATGCGCCCGGCGCTGGGTTCGACGAAACCGGCAATCAGGTTCAACAGCGAAGTCTTGCCACTGCCGGACGGGCCGAGGGCAACCAGCAATTGCCGGGGCCCCAGGCTCAGGGAAATATCCGCCAGCACCGGTTCCGGGCTGCCAGGGTACTGTGCGCTGATGCGCTCCAGCTGTAGCAAGGCCATGGCGATGAACTCCCGATCAGTTGGTGATGAACTTGGTGCTGACGTAGGGTGCGTAGTCCGGCAGCACAGCCTCGACCTTGCCTTGTTCCTTGAGGAACGCGGCGGTGTCGGTGATGGCCTTGGTGGTCGGCGCCCCCAGGGTGATGACCTGATCAGCCGCCAGTGGATAGACGTTGCCTTGCAGCAGCAGCGGAATATCGCTGGCCTTGGCGCCAGACAGTTTTACAAGCTTGTCGACATTGCCTTGATTGGCCAGCCAGGCTTTCGGGTCTTTGCGGTAGTCGGCGTAGGCGTCCAGGGTCACTTTGGCGAACGCGGTGACGATTTCCGGGTGCTTCTCGGCGAAGTCCTTACGCACGATCCAGGCATCGAAGGTCGGCGCGCCGAACTTGGCCAGTTCGCCGGAGGTGATCAGCACTTTGCCGTTTTCCTTGGCGACGCCCAGGGCCGGGTCCCACACGTAGGTGGCATCGATGTCACCACGTTTCCATGCAGCGATGATGGCGGGCGGGGCGAGGTTGAGGACGGTGACTTTCGAGGGGTCGATGTTCCAGTGCTTCAGAGCGGCCAGCAGGCTGTAGTGGCCGGTGGAAACGAATGGCACGGCGATTTTCTTGCCGATCAGGTCTTGCGGGGTCTTGATCCCGGAACCGTCACGGGCCACCAGCGCTTCGGCGGCGCCGATCTGGGTGGCGATCAGGAAGGTTTCCACCGGGACTTTGCGGGTAATGGCCGCCGTCAGGGGGCTGGAACCGAGGTAGCCGATCTGCACGTCACCGGAGGCGATGGCGGCGATGATGTCGGCACCGTTATCGAATTTGCGCCAGCTGATGTCGGCCTTGGTGGCTTTTTCATAGGCGCCATCGGCCTGGGCGACTTTGGCCGGGTCAACGGTGGTCTGGTAGGCGACAGTCACATCAGCCGCCTGGGCAAAGAAGCTCGCTGCCGCTAGAGAGGCGGCCGCCAGCAGGCGAAGAGGGAAATGCAGTTTCATCGGGAAGCTCCTTGTCAGGCGACCGAGAGTCGGCGTGAAAGGAGACTAAATGATCTAAGAATTCGAAAATAAATAACTTTTTCGAATGAGCTTATGAGCGGAAAAATCTAAGGAGTCGCTTGGATCGTCTTTCTGTGGGAGCGGGCTTGCTCGCGAAAAGGGCGTGTCAGTCGACGACCATGTTGACTGATACGGCGCCTTCGCGGGCAAGCCCGCTCCCACAAGGAGGCTACGGCTGCAGGTTAGTTGCTGATCGCCAGAATGCTCGCCTGATACGACCCGACAAACACGTCGAAATCGCCGACTTCGTTCTGTTCCAGCTCCGCCTGTTGAGCCAGCGACGAGCGCGCCAGTTCTTCAAACCGGGCCTGTTCCTCAGCCGGCAATGGCTGGCTGCGGAAAAACTCGGCGTGGGCGCGGCTTTGGCGCAGGGAGAACTGGGCAAAGCTTTCCTTGTGCTCGGCCATGGCCGCCAGGACCTGGGCCGATGGCGTCAGGGATGGGTCCTTGACCTTGGCCAGTTGCGCATCCAGCGCCTTGCTGTGGGCATCGCCGCCGTGGCTCTGATCCAGCATCGCCGCCAGGGGCGCGATGTTTTCCAGCAATTGTGCGGCCCACTCTTTCAGGTCTACGGGGTGACCATCGCGTTGCAGCTGCAGGCCAGGACGGCGACCTTCCTTGACCACGCTGAGGAAGTTCGAGGTCGCATTGCCGCAGCTGGTGTTGGTCAGCAACGGGCTGTCGTTCAGGGCGCAGTACAGCAGGAAGGCGTCGAGGAAGCGCGATTCGGTGAGATCGATGCCCGTCGGCAGGAACGGGTTGATGTCCAGGCAGCGAACTTCAACGTACTGGATGCCACGGGCCATCAGCGCCTGGATCGGCCGCTCGCCGGTGTAGGTCACGCGTTTGGGGCGAATGTTGGAGTAGTACTCGTTTTCGATCTGCAGGATGTTGGTGTTGAGTTGAACCCACTCACCGTCCTTGTGGGTGCCGACTTCGACGTACGGCGCATAGGGCGTGGCCACCGCTTTGCGCAGGCTGTCGATGTAGCTGCCCAGATCGTTGTAGCACGGCGTCAGGCCGGCCTGGGCGTTGCTCTGGTAACCCAGGTCACTCATGCGCAGGCTGGTGGCGTACGGCAGGTACAGGGTGTCCGGATCCAGCTGTTCCAACTGATGCGAACGGCCGCGCAGGAAGCCGGCGTCCAGTGCCGGCGATGCGCCGAACAGGTACATCAGCAGCCAGCTGTAGCGGCGGAAGTTGCGGATCAGGGCGATGTAGGCCGACGACTGATAGTCGCGGTCGGTGCCGACGAAGCCTTCGGCCTGCTTGAGCAGAGGCCAGAGTTTCTCCGGCAGGGAGAAGTTGTAGTGAATCCCGGCGATGCACTGCATGGTCTTGCCGTAACGCAGGGCCAGGCCCTTGCGGTAGACGTACTTGAGCTGACCGATGTTGGACGTGCCGTAATAGGCGATCGGGATATCTTCCTCGGCCGGCAGCGGGCACGGCATCGACGGACTCCACAGGTACTCGTTGCCGAGCTTGCTGTAGGCAAAGCGATGAATCTTGTCCAGGCTCGCCAGCGTGTCCGCCGGATCGGGCAGGGCCGGGGTGATGAACTCCAGCAGCGATTCGGAATAGTCAGTGGTGATCTGTTCGTTGGTCAGCGCGGAACCCAATGCTTCCGGGTGCGGCGTTTGCGCCAGCCGACCTTCATCGGTCACGCGCAGGCATTCACGTTCGATGCCGTGAAGGCACTGTTCGAGCAGAGAGAGGTTAGCGCGCTCGCCGAGCAGGGCCAGGCGGCGGTTGAGAAGTTCGCTCAAGTTGGATTCCTTCACGCGTCAGTCGCCCCAATATGGGGGTGGGCAAGACGGTCTACAAGGGTGAAGTTAAAACTGGCGTTTTCGCCTGGTTTCTGGAGCCGCTCAGGCCATATGCCGGTCAGTCAATAACCGCACAATCCCTGTGGGAGCAAGCTCGCTCCCACAGGTTTGATTGCGTTGAAATTAACTCAAATCGATGACGTCTAGCTACAGGACAGCGAACGTGCCTTGTGCTTTTGCGACGAGTTTGTCGCCTTGCATCACGTCAGCTTCGACCACCAGCGTGCGCCGGCCCGGGTGGATCACCCGGGCGGTGCACATCACTTCACCGTCGGCGACGGCGCGGATGTAGTTGATCTTGCATTCGATGGTCGCGCTCTGCTGATCAAAGCCGTGGGTGCTGGAGCAGGCCAGCCCCATGGCAATGTCCACCAGACTGAACAAGGCCCCGCCGTGCAGCTTGCCGCCGCGATTGCGCAGCTCGGGTTCCAGCGCCAGGGCGACTTGCGCCACCCCGGTTTCCAGGCTGTGCAGACGACAGCCCAGATGCTTGAAAAACGCGCTTTCGGTCAGCCCGGCCGGGATGTCCATCAGCGTTTCTTCAACTGCTTGGCATTGGCGAACAGCGAAGCCATGGCGTTGTTGGCCGGAGCCGCCGCCGTGGTTTCCTTGCGCGGCGCGGTGTTCTGGGATTGGCGCGGAGCCGATCCTGGACGTGCACCGCGAGCACCGTCGATTTTCTCGCCCGGGGTGTCGCTCATGCGCATCGACAGGCCCACGCGTTTACGCGGGATGTCGACTTCCATGACCTTCACTTTCACCACATCGCCTGCCTTCACCGCTTCCCGTGGATCCTTGATGAACTTCTCCGATAGTGCAGAGATGTGCACCAAACCGTCCTGATGCACGCCGATGTCGACGAACGCGCCGAAGTTGGTCACGTTGGTCACCACACCTTCGAGGATCATGCCCGGTTGCAAGTCCTTGAGGTCTTCGACGCCTTCCTGGAACTCGGCGGTCTTGAACTCGGGACGCGGGTCGCGACCGGGCTTTTCCAGCTCCTGGAGAATGTCGGTCACGGTCGGCAGACCGAAGGTTTCGTCGGTGTATTTCTTCGGATCGAGACGCTTGAGGAACGCGGCATCACCAATCAGCGAGCGGATGTCACGGTCGGTTTCAGCCGCGATTCGCTGAACCAGCGGATAGGCTTCCGGGTGCACGGCGGACGAATCCAGCGGATTCTCGCCATTCATGACGCGCAGGAAGCCGGCGGCCTGTTCGAAGGTTTTCTCGCCCAGGCGCGCGACTTTTTTCAGCGCGGCGCGGGTTTTGAATGCGCCGTGCTCGTCGCGGTGGCTGACGATGTTTTGCGCCAGGGTTGCATTGAGGCCGGAGATGCGCGCCAGCAGCGCCACGGAAGCGGTGTTCACGTCCACGCCCACGGCGTTCACGCAATCTTCGACCACCGCATCCAGGCCGCGCGCCAGTTTCAGCTGCGACACGTCGTGCTGGTACTGGCCGACACCGATGGATTTCGGATCGATCTTCACCAGCTCGGCCAGCGGGTCTTGCAGGCGGCGAGCAATCGACACGGCGCCACGGATCGACACGTCGAGGTCAGGGAATTCCTTGGATGCCAGTTCCGAGGCCGAGTAAACCGACGCGCCGGCTTCGGAGACCATGACTTTGGTCATCTTCATGGCTGGATATTTTTTGATCAGCTCAGCGGCCAGCTTGTCGGTTTCACGGCTGGCGGTGCCGTTGCCGATGGCGATCAGATCGACCGAATGCTTGGCGCACAGGGCGGCGAGCACGGCGATGGTCTGGTCCCATTTGTTGTGCGGCACGTGCGGATAAACCGTGGCGTGATCCAGCAGCTTGCCGGTGGAATCAACCACGGCGACCTTGCAGCCGGTGCGCAGGCCCGGGTCGAGGCCCAGGGTGGCACGCGGGCCGGCCGGGGCCGACAGCAGCAGGTCGTGCAGGTTGTGGGCGAACACGTTGATCGCTTCGGTTTCCGCGCTATCGCGCAGTTCACCCAGCAGGTCGGTTTCCAGGTGGGTGTAGAGCTTGACCTTCCAGGTCCAGCGCACCACTTCGCCCAGCCATTTGTCCGCGGCGCGGTTCTGGTTCTGGATGCCGACGTGCTGGCCGATCATGCCTTCGCACGGGTGCATGGTGCCGGGCAGTTCATCACCGACTTTCAGCGCGGAGCTGAGAATGCCTTCGTTGCGGCCACGGAAAATCGCCAGCGCGCGGTGCGACGGCATGCTTTTCAACGGTTCGTCGTGTTCGAAGTAGTCGCGGAACTTGGCGCCTTCCTCTTCCTTGCCGGCGATCACGCGGGCACTGAGGGTGGCTTCCTGTTTGAGGTAATTGCGCAGCTTGTCCAGCAGGCCGGCGTCCTCGGCGAAGCGTTCCATGAGGATGTACTTGGCGCCTTCGAGGGCAGCCTTCACGTCGGCCACGCCTTTTTCGGCATCGACGAAGCGCGCGGCTTCGACATCCGGTGTCAGTGTCGGGTCGTTGAACAGGCCGTCGGCCAGGTCGCCGAGGCCGGCTTCCAGGGCAATCTGGCCCTTGGTGCGGCGCTTCTGCTTGTACGGCAGGTACAAGTCTTCGAGGCGGGTCTTGGTGTCGGCGAGCTTGATGTCACGCTCGAGTTGCGGGGTCAGCTTGCCTTGCTCCTGGATGCTGGCAAGGATGCTGATGCGCCGTTCGTCGAGTTCTCGCAGGTAGCGCAGACGTTCTTCCAGATGACGCAACTGGGTGTCATCGAGGCTGCCGGTCACTTCTTTCCGGTAACGGGCGATGAAGGGAACCGTAGAGCCTTCATCGAGTAGCGCGACGGCCGCTTCGACCTGTTGTGGGCGTACGCCGAGTTCCTCGGCGATGCGGCTGTTGATGCTGTCCATAAAACCACCTGACAAATTGTGAAAGCAGGCTCGCAGGCGCAGAAATAGGGGCTTGGCGAGTCTGGTTGAGCGGCCTGGCCTGCGCCGCTACCTGAGTCAACAGGCACTCCGTTGACCCGTGAAATCGAACAAATACTGCCAACGCTACGAAAATAAATAGCGTATGTCTGTAGTACCTGTCTGATGTTGCCTGACACAAAAGGCCGCGCATTATAACCAGCGTTCTGCCGTTAGGGGGCATCGCGGGATACGGGTGTAACGGCCGGTTTTCTGGCGGTAAAGGAAAAATCTGCTAACAATGCACACGGTGCGTATAACGGCAGCTACGCCATAATGCGCGCCGAGATCAAAGGAGCATCCAATGAGCAGCACTGCAAACATTGCTGAAGGCGAGAAAATTCTTATTGTTGACGACGATCCGGGCCTCAGCAGCCTGTTGGAGCGTTTTTTCGTCAGCAAGGGCTACCGCGCCCGTGCCGTCCCGAACACCGAGCAAATGGATCGCCTGCTGGCACGCGAAGTATTCAACCTGGTCGTCCTCGACCTGATGCTGCCCGGCGAAGACGGCCTGACCGCCTGCCGTCGCCTGCGTGGTGCAAACAACCAGATTCCAATCATCATGCTGACCGCCAAGGGCGATGAGCTGAGCCGCATCAAGGGCCTGGAGCTGGGCGCTGACGATTACCTGGCCAAGCCGTTCAACCCGGACGAGCTGATGGCGCGCGTCAAGGCTGTGTTGCGTCGTCAATCGGCCCCGGTGCCGGGCGCACCGGGCAGCGAAGACGAAAGCGTGACTTTCGGCGACTACGAACTGTCCCTGGCCACCCGCGAGCTCAAGCGCGGTGAAGAAGTGCACATGCTCACCACCGGTGAGTTTGCGGTCCTCAAGGCGTTGGTGATGAATGCCCGTCAGCCATTGACCCGTGACAAGCTGATGAACCTGGCCCGTGGTCGCGAGTGGGATGCTCTGGAGCGCTCCATTGACGTGCAGATTTCCCGTCTGCGCCGGATGATCGAGCCTGATCCGTCCAAGCCGCGTTACATCCAGACGGTTTGGGGTGTGGGTTACGTGTTCGTTCCGGATGGCGCCGCCACCAAGTGATCGGCGCTTTGTAGGAGCGGGTCGTGCGGGCCAGGGGTCATATGATCATGCCCGCAGACTCGCGATCCGCAATGTGCGAGCATTCCTCGCTCCTGCAAGTGTGTAGCGGTTATCCATGAAAACCCCGGTTTGGTTCCCCCAGAGCTTTTTCTCCCGCACCCTTTGGCTGGTGCTCATCGTCGTTCTGTTCTCCAAGGCACTGACCCTGGTTTATCTGTTGATGAACGAGGACGTGCTGGTGGACCGTCAGTACAGCCACGGTGTCGCCCTGACGTTGCGCGCGTACTGGGCGGCCGATGAAAAAAACCGCGACAAGATCGCCGATGCCGTACCCCTGATACGGGTGGTAGGTGCCGGCGTGCCGGAAGGTGAACAACACTGGCCCTACAGCGAGATCTATCAGCGGCAGATGCAGGCCGAACTGGGGGCGGACACCGAGGTGCGATTGCGCATGCATGCGCCGCCGGCGTTGTGGGTCCGGGCGCCAAGCCTGGGTGAAGGCTGGCTGAAAGTACCGCTGTACCCGCATCCGCTACGCGGCCAGAAAATCTGGAACGTCCTGGGCTGGTTCCTCGCCATTGGCCTGCTGTCCACCGCAGCGGCGTGGATTTTTGTCAGCCAGCTCAATCAACCTCTGAAGCGCCTGGTCTATGCCGCACGTCAACTTGGCCAGGGTCGCAGCGTGCGTTTGCCGATCAGCGATACGCCGAGCGAAATGACCGAGGTTTACCGCGCTTTCAACCAGATGGCCGAAGATGTCGAGCAGGCCGGTCGCGAGCGCGAACTGATGCTGGCCGGGGTCTCTCATGACCTGCGTACGCCGTTGACCCGATTGCGCTTGTCCCTGGAGTTGATGGGCGACCGCAGCGACCTGACCGACGACATGGTTCGCGACATCGAGGACATGGATGCGATTCTCGACCAGTTCCTGGCGTTCATCCGCGACGGCCGCGACGAGTCGGTGGAGGAGGTGGACCTGAGCGATCTGGTCCGCGAAGTCGCCGCGCCGTACAACCAGACCGAAGAGAAAGTGCGCTTGCGTCTGGAGCCCATCCAGCCATTCCCGTTGCGGCGGGTGTCGATGAAGCGACTGCTGAACAACCTGATTGGCAACGCGCTGCACCACGCCGGAAGTGGCGTGGAAGTGGCGGCCTATGTGTCTGGGGACACCGCCGCCCCATATGTGGTGCTGAGCGTCATGGATCGTGGTGCCGGTATCGACCCCGCGGAACTGGAAGCGATCTTCAACCCGTTCACCCGTGGCGACCGTGCACGGGGCGGAAAGGGCACCGGTTTGGGGTTGGCAATCGTGAAGCGGATTGCTTCGATGCATGGCGGCAATGTTGAACTGCGTAACCGTTCCGGCGGAGGGCTGGAAGCGCGGGTGCGCTTGCCGCTGGGGTTGATGCTGCCGCGAGATGCGGTTTAAGCGCTGACTTCTTCGGTGGGGCTGATGGCCCCATCGCGATCAGGCACCCACATTGGAATGTAATCCCCTGTGGGAGAGCCTGCTCGCGAAGGCGGCCTTCCAGCCGCCACAAGCCTCCAGGATCAGCCCTTCCCTTTGGTCCGCGTCATGTTCGGCCCGCCATTCTTTTCCAGATGCTCGATGATGATCCCCGCCACGTTCTTGCCGGTGGTGGTCTCGATACCCTCCAGGCCCGGCGACGAATTCACTTCCATCACCAGCGGTCCGTGATTGGAGCGCAGGATATCCACACCCGCCACCGCCAGTCCCATGACCTTCGCTGCCCGCAACGCCGTCATGCGTTCTTCCGGCGTGATCTTGATCAGGCTGGCACTGCCACCGCGATGCAGGTTGGAACGAAACTCTCCAGGCCTGGCCTGGCGCTTCATGGCCGCAATCACCTTGTCGCCCACCACGAAGCAGCGAATGTCGGCGCCGCCGGCCTCCTTGATGTACTCCTGAACCATGATGTTTTGCTTGAGGCCCATGAACGCCTCGATCACCGACTCTGCCGCCGTGGCGGTTTCGCACAGCACCACACCGATGCCCTGGGTGCCTTCGAGCACCTTGATCACCAGTGGTGCGCCGTTGACCATCGCAATCAGGTCGGGAATGTCGTCCGGCGAGTGGGCAAACCCGGTCACCGGCAAACCGATGCCCCGGCGTGACAGCAATTGCAGCGAGCGCAGTTTGTCCCGCGAGCGGGCGATGGCCACCGATTCGTTAAGCGGAAAAACCCCCATCATTTCGAACTGGCGCAATACCGCGCAACCATAGAACGTGACCGATGCACCAATGCGCGGGATCACCGCATCGAAACCTTCGAGCGGCTTGCCGCGGTAGTGGATCTGAGGTTTGTGGCTGGCGATGTTCATGTAGGCGCGCAGGGTGTCGACCACCACCATTTCATGGCCGCGTTCAGTACCGGCTTCGACCAGGCGGCGGGTGGAATACAGACGCGGGTTCCGCGACAGCACAGCGATCTTCATGCAACACCTGTGGAGGAGGTAGATACCGGGAACACCGGCTTGTCTTGTACATATTTAATGCCCGGATTGACCACCAACTGGCCATCGATCAGGGCTTTGGAACCGAGTAACAGGCGATATCGCATGGATTTGCGGCAAGCGAGTGTGAACTGGACTCGCCAGACCCGATCACCCAGGGCCAGGGTGGTGCTGATCACGTATCGCACCTGCGCGTGACCGTTAGAGCTTTTAATGGTTTTCATCGTCACCAGCGGTGCTTCGCAGCGGCGGTGACGCAATTGCACCACCGTGCCCAGGTGCGCGGTGAAGCGCACCCACTGCTCACCGTCGCGCTCGAAGGTCTCGATGTCGGTGGCATGCAGGCTGGAGGTGCTGGCGCCGGTGTCGATTTTTGCCCGAAGGCCTGCCACTCCCAAATCCGGGAGCGCCACCCACTCGCGCAGACCGACGACGGTCAAATGGTCAAATGTCTTCAAAGGTGCTCAACCGGTAGTAACCGCTCGGCCGCACGCGGCCGGATTCGCGGTATTCACGCAGAATAATGATTAAAAGGCGACAGATATCTACGGCCCGGATTTCCAGCCCTTCAGGGAGGTTCTGGAATGCCTGCATTGTAATCCGAGACGAGGTAATTCTTGGTACGACAGAAACGGTAGTACAGTTCACCAATATTTCAGAATGAGGAAATCCCATGGCACAAAAAAACGAAGAGGACGACAAAGTCCGCCTCGATAAATGGTTGTGGGCCGCGCGTTTTTACAAAACCCGAGCCCTGGCCAAGGCAGCGATTGAAAGCGGCAAGGTGCATTGCCGGGGTGAGCGTTGCAAACCGGGCAAGGAACCGCGCATTGGCGATGAGTTTGTGATTCGCACCGGTTTCGAGGAGCGTACGGTGGTCGTCCAGGCGCTGTCGATTGTTCGCCGTGGCGCGCCGGAAGCACAGACGCTGTACGCCGAAACCGAAGCCAGTATTGCCAAGCGCGAAAATGCCGCGGCCCAGCGCAAGGCTGGCGCACTGGGTGTGAGTACCGACGGCAAGCCGAGCAAGAAACAGCGGCGTGATCTGTTCAAGTTTCGTGGGAGCAGCAACGAATGATTGACCGAACCCACCGATCAACTGAGTCAGGCCAAGACTTGTAATTGCGCCTGCGCGTAGCCATATGAGGTAATTGGCCTGACGAGCCTGTGCCATTCGTCGTAAAACGCACACCGCCATCGGCCTCTAACCCAAAACCAGGCAGCAATACGCTATAGCCAAGGCGTAACCTCGAATTCTGTCACCACTTTTGTCACCACTTCAGATACCAGACTTATGACCGACTTACCGGATAACGACTTCACCCAACGCTTCATCTTCGATGACAGCGACACCCGTGGCGAGATGGTTTCGCTGGAGCTCAGCTACGCTGAAGTCCTGGCCAAACACGCCTATCCGGAGCCGGTCGCGCAACTGCTCGGCGAGTTGATGGCCGCTGCGGCCTTGCTGGTCGGCACGTTGAAGTTCGACGGGTTGCTGATCCTTCAAGCCCGTTCCGAAGGCCCGATCCCGCTGTTGATGATCGAATGTTCCAGTGAGCGCGACATTCGTGGCCTGGCGCGTTACGAGGCGGACCGGATTGCCGCCGACGCAACCCTGGCCGACTTGATGCCCGATGGCTCGCTGACCCTGACCATTGACCCGAACCAGGGCCAACGCTACCAGGGCGTCGTCGATCTGGATGGCGAAACGTTGTCCGACTGCTTCACCAACTACTTCGTCATGTCGCAGCAGATTGGCACTCGCATCAAGCTCTGCGCCGATGGCCGTCGCGCCCGTGGCCTGTTGCTGCAACAACTGCCCGCCGACCGTTTGAAGGACGAAGAAGAACGCGCCGCCAGCTGGCAGCACCTCACCGCGCTGGCCACCACCCTGACCTCCGATGAATTGCTGAGCCTGGACAACGAAACCGTGCTGCATCGCCTCTACCATGAAGAGCAGGTGCGTATGTTCGACGTGCAGAAACTGCGTTTCCGTTGCAGTTGTTCGCGAGAGCGTTCGGCCAATGCCCTGGTCAGTCTGGGTATGGAAGACGCGCAGAACCTGGTGATTGAGCACGGTGGAAAAATCGAGATCGACTGCCAGTTCTGCAACCATCAGTACCTGTTTGATGCCGCCGATGTCACTCAATTGTTCGCTGGTGCGGGTGTCGAGACGCCGTCAGATACCCGTCACTAAAACGGTTCAGCGCAGGTAAATTCACTGGTTTGTGCCGGAATAACGCCGTTACGACGGGAGGGCCCTACTATTTTTGGGCTTTTCTGGCATAATCCGGCCCACTTTTTTCGCGGTAGTAGTGCACGACTTTCTACTACAAAACGTTTGGAGCACTCGGCCACTGGCCGACGGGGAACCTCATGACGCAAGCCAATAACGCCGTGTACACCGATCTGAGTGTTGATGATCTGGTCAAAGAAGCCCTCAACCGCGGTGAAGGCGAGCTTGCCGATACCGGCGCACTGGTTGTTCGCACCGGTCACCGTACCGGCCGTTCGCCAGTCGATCGTTTCATCGTTGATGAGCCGACCACCACGGGCGCCATCGCCTGGGGCCCGATCAACCGCAAGTTCCCGGCCGACAAGTTCGATGCCCTGTGGAACCGCGTTGAGGCGTTCAACAACGCGCAAGAGCATTTCGTTTCCCACGTGCATGTAGGTGCGGCTTCCGAGCACTACCTGGCCGTGAAGATGACCACCCAGACCGCCTGGCAGAACCTGTTCGGTCGCTGCCTGTTCATCAACCCGGCCCAGTACAACCCGGCTGGTCGTGATGAGTGGCAAGTGCTCAACGTCGCCAACTTCGAATGCGTTCCAGAGCGTGACGGCACCAACTCCGATGGTTGCGTGATCATCAACTTCGCTCAGAAGAAAGTGCTGATCGCTGGCATGCGCTACGCCGGTGAAATGAAGAAAGCCATGTTCTCGGTGCAGAACTTCCTGCTGCCGGCCGCCGACGTGCTGCCAATGCACTGCGCCGCCAACATCGGCGAAGAAGGCGACGTGACCCTGTTCTTCGGTCTGTCCGGCACCGGTAAAACCACCCTGTCCGCCGACGAAAGCCGTTACCTGATCGGTGACGACGAGCACGGTTGGGGCGAGGGCGTGGTGTTCAACATCGAAGGCGGTTGCTATGCCAAGTGCATCGACCTGTCCGAGAAGAACGAGCCGGTTATCTGGAAAGCCATCAAGCACGGCGCCGTCCTGGAAAACGTCGTGATCGATGACGCCAAGCACGCCGACTACACCGATGTCAGCCTGACCCAGAACAGCCGCGCCGCTTACCCGCTGGAGCACGTTGCCAAGCGTTCCGAGAAGAACCTCGGTGGCGAGCCGAACGCTGTGATCTTCCTGACCTGCGACCTGACCGGCGTGCTGCCGCCAGTGTCGATCCTCAACGAAGAGCAAGCGGCCTACCACTTCCTGTCCGGCTACACCGCTCTGGTGGGTTCGACTGAAATGGGTTCGGGCAGCGGCATCAAGTCGACCTTCTCCACCTGCTTCGGCGCACCGTTCTTCCCGCGTCCGGCTGGCGAATACGCAGAATTGCTGATCAAGCGTATCCGCGGCTTCGGCTCCAAGGTCTACCTGGTCAACACCGGCTGGACTGGCGGCGGCTACGGCGTCGGCAAGCGCTTCAACATCCCGACCACCCGTGCGGTGATCGCAGCGATCCAGAGCGGCGCGCTGATTGGTACCGAGACCGAGCACCTGGACACCATCAACCTCGACGTGCCACTGGCCGTACCGGGCGTTGAGACTGGCCTGCTGAACCCACGCAACACCTGGGCTGACAAAGCCGCCTACGACGAAGCCGCCAAAGCACTGGCCGGCCTGTTCACCGAGAACTTCAAGAAGTTCGACGTGAGCGACGCGATCAAGGCTGCCGGTCCTCAGTTGTAAGCGTTGGTTTGATGCAATGAAAAAACCGCCTCTCGGGGCGGTTTTTTTATGGGCCTGATTCAGGCCGGCAAAAAACATAACTGCCATTATTCCAGCCGAATAGGCGCTAAACGACCAGAATAATGGCACTTATGCGTTTAGCTCCATGCCCTCCAATTCTGATGTATCCCACCGCTGGGCCTTGATCGCTTTGTAGAGCATTCCGATAGTCAGTGGGACTTTGTCGCCACGTCCCTTTGCCCTGCGCTTGAGGAAGACATCAAACCCTTCCGGCTGAAAGTAGCGATAGGCGTCGTAGTCGATGAAGTCGATGGCGAACTGCTCTTCCAGGCTTTCGATCAGGTGCTGGGCATCCGCGCCGTTGCAACCCAGATCGAAGTTGATCGAGGTGTCGAGGCAGATGGTTTTGCGTTCGGGCAGGCCGATTTCTTCGTGTAGCAACTGCATGAGTCGCTGCATGAAGTGGTCGTCGGGGAAGTGGGGGGCGAGGTTCATTGCATAGGCTCCGCCAATCGAAATGCAGGTGCCATATTGTCCTGCTCACGTTTTGATAGCCCCAATGCCTGCGCCAGCGTTGGCCATTGGCTGACAACGTATTTGAAGCGGTCGATGATATTTTCTGCATCCGCACGACTGACCCGAAAATACTCCGCCACTTCCCGCGCCAACTCCAGATCCAGTGCGTTGTCGGCTTCGGTGATGTTGAGTTTCAAACCGTCGGCATGGACCACCGGGTTTATGTCATAGGCGGCAGACAAGCGCCATCCCCGACCTGGGTCGAGGATAAAGCCATGATTGCGCAGGTGATCGTCAGTATTGGAAACCAGAATGTTGAACACAATGCGAGACCACAGCTCCCGTAGGTCAGCATGGGTTTGCGAGCCGTGTTCCATGAGCACTTCGGCCAACTCAAGGTAGCTTGCGCCGACTGAGGCATCGTCCCCGTCAACGCGATCAGTCAGGGTCATGGCCGAGGCAAAGTGCAGTCGGCCACCCCGTTCGGTGCGATCGAAGCGCTTGATCATGAAGCAGTGATGATCACTGGCGTAGCGTCGGGCGATACCGGTTGCGACGCGCAAGCCACAATGATTGGCCAAGGCATTGACCACCAGTTCCCAGGCGCCAACGTCATAGTCATCGCGGGTACTGGGGAATTTGGCGATCCACAAATGACCGTGCTCGTCTGCAACGCTGGCCTTGGGGCGGGCACCACCGAGTGAACCGCCCGGTGCGATCAACATTCTCAGCCACTCGCGGCCATCGAGTGAGGTGTTGTCCGGATCGTTTTCCAAGGCTCGGCTGGCTTGTTCTAGCGCTCGCAACTCGATGAAAGGCGGGGCGGCGACGCCATCGCGATCATCGAGAAAGTTGCCTTGGTCATTAAGCTTGTAGCGGATCGCACCGACCCGATAGAGATCATGTACGCCCAACAGGAAATCTGACTCGTGGAGCTTGCTGCCCTTGGCAATCAAGCCGTCGCGGATATCCCGTTCCAGCCGCCGTTTCATCAACAGTTGGCCCCATCGATCCGGGCTTGAGTCAGCGAACACGCCAAACCGGCTTTGATGTTGTCCCGGAAACTGCCGACCTTCATAGAGGCCAATGCGAGGGTCGAGCGGCGTGAAATTCAGCTCCGGATCTGCCAGCGCAACCCTGTCGTACTCAAATTCGAAGACTTCTGTGGAACGGGTCTTTCGGGCATGCAGGAAACCGAGACGCCTGGGCCCGTTCAAGGACTCCCAATCGGCATACACCGCAATCTGCGTCATTGTTCACCTGTCGTGGACTTGTTTTTTTTCTGGGTCAACAGACTGGAAAGAGAGTGGGTGTTGAAGGGGTAGTCAGCCAACAGATCTTCTACGGGGCTGGCGCTTTCAATTACTTCAGTCTCTTTTCCGGTTTTGGGAGGGGCTTTTTTAGCCACGCTGACTTTACGTGCCTGTCGGTTCAAGTCGTTGGATGAAGTGGCCCTGGATTTCAATTGTGCGTCCTGCAGTTGCCGCCCCACCTCGTCGGTTGCCGCGAGTTTGTTCAGGTCTTTTTCAAGGCCAAGCACCTGCATTACGGACAGGTAGGCACCGATGGTCACGCCTGAACCACCTGATTCCAGAGAGCGCAAGGTTGTCAGTGACATGCCTGATCTCTCGGCGACTTGCTTGGCGGTGAGCTTGCGGCGCAATCGTGCCAGTTTCAGTCGCTCCCCGAACTCGGCAAGCAATCGGGAAGCGGCGGGCAGGAGTGGCGCTGTCTTCTTGGCCATGTGCCAATATTCCTTCATTTTTTAGCCTTAACTGCCAGAATAATAGCACTTAAGTGAAAGAGCATCGCCTCGCCTTAAAGCTGCCTCACTGCATAGAAATTGATAGGGGACCCCATCAGTACTGCCATTATTCCAGCTGAAATAACGATAAACAGCCAGAATAATGCCAGTTTTAAAAATAATCTCAGACCGGTGCTTTCCAGTTGAGCATGCGTTGCTGGGCGACCTTGAGCAGGTCGCAGCCGTCCTGGGTCAGCAGGTACAGCGCGTGGGTGATGTGGGGGATGTCTTCGACATCGCCGTCGTGGAAGTTTTGGCAGTGCAGGGTTCGGAGCAGGTCGCTGGAGGCTCGGATGCGCTGGAGGGCGGCTTCGAGGATGTCCTGGGGGTTGGCTTCAGTGTCGATGATCAGGGGTGGGGTGTTGGTGAGGTTGGTGTGGAGCGGGAGGTAGCGTTCGTTGGTGAATGGATTCCATTTTTTCATTTTATGTATTCTCAAATGCATTGGATGAACCGCTGTCATCGTGACCAAGCGATGGAGGCGGACTGTGTTCGGGTTGGTCAACCGGAAGAACACATAAGACCGGCACGCCCGAAGGCGTCCCAAACACAGCCACCATAAAGCGTGCAGACACTTGAGGTGCCGGCAGCATACAACGGACGTGTTTATGTGTTCCATCGGGTGACCAAGCCCGAGTCGCTGATTTGGCAGCGACAGTCCGGACTATAGGTTTGCGTCCCCCGCCGGCGATAGCCGACAAGTTGTCTTCTTTTGTAGGACCGTGCCGAAGCTTGCATAGGGCGTTGCTGACGCACTTACCCACAGTGCACTGCGTGATCGTTCATCGCTGGCAAGCCAGCTCCCACAGGGGGACATGGTGGGGCCTGGCCAGTGAGTTTCGGCAGACGTTGCCGGGCGATGCAGAGCAGGGCATTGCCGTCCTGGGTCAGCAGGTACAGTGCGCCAACGATATTGGGGATGTCGCTGGCGTCGGCCTCTTTGAAGCACAGGCAGTACAGGGTTTCCAACAGGTCACTGGCGGCGCGGATGCGCTGCTGGGCGGCGTCGAGGATCTCGACCGGATCGGCTTCGGTGTCGATCACCAGCACCGGGGTTTCGCTGTAGCGGGTGTTGAGCGGGCGATAGCGGTCGTTGAGTGATTCGGGGTTGATCATCAAGGTGAGTCCTGTGCGAAAACGGCAGGTGTGCCCGGCAGGCCGATTCACTGATTTCAGCCGCGTCGGTGACTATAGAAGGGCGTGAGCCGGTGCCACAAGACGGCTGAGATGGACAGGTTTTGTAGGGTTTTTACTGACGTTTGAGGAAGAAGCCTACGAGTGGGTGGCGGTTTTTTACGCTGAAACTGGCAGTGGTAAAAATACCTACGGCTTTATCAGTCAACGCGTCGAAAAGCTCGGTAAAGGGCGCTTCAGAAACGGTAGGGTGTTTCGAGTTTTGTAGTGAATGGGCCGGTCTCTTCGCGGGCCAGCCCGCTCCCACAGGTTTTGCATCATCCTCAAGTTTGTGAACGGCGGGGATCCTCGTGTGCGAGCTTGCTCGCGATGGCGCCCTGACAGTCGCGACATTCCATAAGCCTTGCGATGCTGCCGAACCATCCGCTGTATCATCCCGTATCTTTTTCCGCCCCGACCTTTTCTCGGCCCGCTGCAATCGCCGGCTAGGCTTTGCTCTTCGCAGCGGTCAACGGAGTGACAGCTTATGCACAACACCCTGGAACAGGTTTTCGGTTATCCACAGTTTCGGCCCGGCCAGGAGGCGGCGGTCAGCGCGGTGCTGGCGGGGCGCTCGGCGGCGGCGATTTTCCCCACGGGCTCCGGCAAGTCCCTGTGTTATCAGCTTCCGGCGGTCTTGTTGCCGCACCTGACGCTGGTGGTCTCGCCGTTGCTGGCATTGATGCAGGATCAACTGGCGTTCCTGCAGCGCCACGGCATAGCCGCGGGCAGTATCGATTCGGCCCAGAGCCGCGATGACGCCAGCGATGTCATGGCCCGGGCCAAGTCCGGTGAACTGAAGATTTTGATGATCTCGGTGGAGCGCCTGAAAAACGAGCGCTTTCGCAACTTCTTGCAGCAAGTGCCGATCTCGCTGTTGGTGGTGGACGAGGCGCATTGCATCTCGGAGTGGGGCCATAACTTCCGCCCCGACTACCTCAAGCTTCCCGACTATCAGCGCCAGTTCAACATCCCTCAGGTATTGCTGCTGACGGCGACTGCGACGCCCAAAGTGATCGTCGACATGCAGGGCAAATTCGCCATCGCCCCCGAGGATGTGGTGACCACCGGTTTCTATCGGTCGAACCTCAATCTGTTGGTGGAACCGGTGCGCGGGCAGGACAAGCGCCGACGTCTTGTCGAGTGGATGAGCCAGCGTCCCGACCAGCCGGGCATCGTCTACGTCACTCTGCAGAAAACCGCCGAACAGATTGCCGAGCACCTGGGCCGCCACGGCATTCAGGCCGAGGCCTATCACGCCGGGTTGCCCCATGAGCAACGCGAAGCGATCCAGAAGCGTTTCATGAGCGGGCAGTCCAATTGCATCGTCGCCACCATCGCGTTCGGCATGGGCATCGACAAGAGCGACATCCGCAACGTGGTGCATTTCGACCTGCCCAAATCCATCGAAAACTACAGCCAGGAAATCGGCCGTGCCGGGCGTGACGGACAGCCCTCCGACTGCCTGGTCCTGGCCAACCGCGACAGCCTCAACGTGCTGGAAAACTTTGTCTATGGCGACACCCCGGAGCTGGACGGCATTCGCTGCGTACTCGACGAAATGCAGGCCGCCGCGCCCGAGGGGCAATGGGAGTTTTTGCTGGGGCCGTTGGCGGATCAGAGCAACATTCGTCAACTGCCGCTCAAGACCTTGCTGGTGCAGCTGGAACTGCGGGGCCTGATCGCCCCGCGTTACGCCTACTACGCCGAATACCGTTTCAAGTATTTGCTGGAGCCCGAGGCGTTGCTGGCGCGTTTCGAGGGCGAGCGCAGGGCGTTCGTCGCGGCGATCATCCAGACCTCCAGCCGCGCACGGACCTGGGCCACGGTGAATTTCGAGGCGTTGTATCAGCAGCACCAGGCCGAGCGCAGCCGAGTGGTCAAGGCGCTGGATTACTTTCAGGAGAAGGGTTGGGTCGAACTGGAAAGCAAGCAGATGACCGAGGTCTATAGCCTGCTGCAAACCGGCTTCGATAGCGTCGCGTTGAGTGAAGAACTGCATGGGTATTTCACCCGGCATGAACAAACCGAGATCGCGCGGATTCACGCCATGCTGGATCTGTTCGCTACCGAGCAATGCCTGGGATATCGCCTGGCCGAGTATTTCGGCGACGCCAATGCCCCAACGCAATGCGGACATTGCTCGGTATGTCACGGGCAGGTGGCGCGATTGCCGGAGCCACCGCCATTGCCGGCGCTTGTGGATAAAAACTTTGAGCGCTTGTGCGGGGATTTTATCCACAGGCACAAACAGTACACAGGCGGTGTGCCATCGGCCGAGCGGGTGACGCGGTTTCTCTGCGGGATCAGCGTGCCGCTGTTCACCAAACTCAAGGCGCGGGCGATCTCGGGGTTTGCAGTGCTTGAGGATTATCCGTACGCCGAGGTACGTGGGTGGGCTGAACAGCATCTGGCAAGCACGGCGTCCCCTGGCGACGCTTCGTGACACGTTTTTCGACGTAGACTGGCTGCCCGACTTCAGGAACCCACACTGATGCCTCAACGCGCCGATTACCCGCATTTCCAAGCCATCACCACGCGCTGGCACGACAACGATGCCTATGGTCACGTGAACAACGTGACCTACTACAGCTTCTTCGATACGGCGGTGAATACTTATTTGATCGAGGTCGGGGGGCTGGATATCCACGAAGGCCAGGTGGTGGGCTTCGTGGTGAGTTCGGCCTGTGACTACTTCGCTTCCATCGCCTTCCCGGACCGGGTCGAAATCGGCTTGCGGGTGGGCAAGTTGGGCAACAGTTCGGTGCAGTATGAACTGGCAGTGTTCAAGGCCGGGGAAGACGAAGCCTGCGCGGCGGGACGCTTTGTGCATGTGTTTGTGGATCGTGCGTCCAATCAGCCGGTGGCAATTCCCGGGCAGTTGCGCGCAGCGCTGGAGCGCCTGGTGGTTTAGACAGGCAAAAAAAATCGCAGCCCTTGGGCTGCGATTTTATGAAGTACCGGCTGACGAGGCGATCGAGGCCTCAGTCGCGGTCGTGATAGTACCTGTGATGTTTGCGATGCCCATAGGCATGGCCGCGCCCCGGGTGATCGTCACGGTAGTAACGACGATCATCATGGCCACGATAGGAGCGACGATCGTCCTCATGGTTACTCTCGTTGCCCATGTGGTTACCCAGCGCGCCACCCAGGCCGCCGCCTGCTGCGGAGCCGATCAGGCTGCCGGTGGTGCCGCCCATGCTGCGGCCGACCACGTTACCGCCTGCTGCGCCCAGCGCACCACCAATGGCGGCTTCGCCACGGCTGTGTTTGTTTGCGCCGACTGCGCTACCACCCGCGCCGCCCAGGGCCGCGCCAATGGTGGAACCTGTATTGCCGCCTAACGACTGACCGACGACCGAGCCCAGAACCCCGCCCAATGCGCCGCCCACACCTGCTTCGGTGGTGCCGCCAGCGGAGGCGAAGCCACTGACCAGGCCAAGGGACAACAAGAGAATCGAGGAGAACTTCATAAAGGAACCTCAAGGGGATGACGGCGCGATCCTGAGGCTGTGTCATAAGTGTGACAATCGAAATCCGACGAGTAACACGACTTGCGCACATTTCGATAAGTTACTGTTTTTGGGGCGGAACTTAACGGTTTCAGGCCGGTCTGTAGCTACTTGGCAAAGGCCGTTTTTGAGAAAAAACGGCCTTTTTTGTGGGCGATTGGAAAGTGTCGAATGATCCGGATCATGTGTTGCCATGTCGGACGCCATCGCGGGCAAGCCACGCTCCCACAGTATTTAAGTCGTACATGGGGAATGCATACAACTCAAACCCTGTGGGAGCGTGGCTTGCCCGCGATGGGGCTCGACCTGCCGCCGCTTAAGCCGACCTGGCCATGATCAACCCGGTCTCGCTCGCCGCTTCCAGGCGGATGGCGACGAACTTCGAGGTGGGCGTATGGCTGCCATCCCCAGTGCTTTCCAGCGGCACCAACGGGTTCACTTCCGGATAGTAGGCCGCCGCTTGCCCGGCCGGGATATCAAACGCCAGCAGCGTAAAGCCTTTCACCCGACGCTCCAGGCCATCATCCCAGATCGATACGATGTCAGCCTTCTGCCCCGGCTTGAAGCCCAGGCGAATGATGTCGGCTTCGTTGACGAACAACACGTCACGCTGGCCTTTCACCCCGCGATAGCGGTCATTGAGCCCATAGATCGTGGTGTTGTACTGATCGTGGGAGCGCATCGATTGCAGGATCAGGTCCGGCAGTACGCCGGTGGCGCGGGTGCGCTCATGCACCAGGTTCTCCGGCAGCGCATTCGGGCGGAAATTGGCTCGGCCTGACGCGGTGTTCCACTTGCGCGCACCGGCGCTGTTGCCGAGGTAGAAGCCACCCGGATTCTTGATTTTCTCGTTGAAGTCCTTGAAGCCAGGGATGGTGTCGGCAATCAGGTCGCGGATGCGCCTGTAGTCCGCTACCAACCAGTTCCAGTCCACCGGGTGGCTGCCCAGCGTGGCTGCCGCGATGCCGGCCAGAATCGCCGGCTCCGAACGCATCTGGTTCGACAGCGGTTCCAATTGGCCATTGGAGGCGTGGACCATGCTGAACGAGTCCTCGACGGTGACCGCTTGGGGGCCTTCGGTTTGTCGGTCGATGTCGGTGCGACCCAGGCATGGCAGAATCAATGCGTCCTTACCGTGGGCCAGATGGCTGCGGTTGAGCTTGGTGCTGATCTGCACGGTCAGGTCGCAATTGCTCAGGGCCTGGAAGGTCCGTGGGCTGTCGGGAGTGGCTTGGGCGAAGTTACCGCCCAGGGCAATGAACACTTTTGCCCGACCCTCGGCCATGGCGTGAATCGCTTCAACCACGTTGTGGCCGTTTTCGCGCGGCACTCTGAACTGGAAACGACGCTCCAGCGCATCGAGGAACGCCACCGGCGGGCGCTCGTTGATGCCCATGGTCCGATCGCCCTGCACGTTACTGTGGCCACGCACCGGGCACAGGCCCGCGCCTGGTCGACCGATGTTGCCGCGCAGCAGCATCAGGTTGGCGATTTCCTGGATGGTCGCCACCGAGTGACGATGCTGGGTGATGCCCATCGCCCAGCACATGATGACGTTCTTGCCCTTGGCGTACATGCGCGCCGCTTGCTCGATTTCCACCAGAGGCAGGCCGGATTGCTCGACGATCTGCTCCCACGGGGTGTCGTCGATGACTGCGAGGTAATCCAGCACGTTGACGCAGTGCTCATTGAGGAACTCGTGATCGAACACGGCAGGTTCCCCCGCCTTCTGCGCGTCGCGCTCCCACTGCAACAGGAACTTGGCCATGCCGCGCATGATCGCCATGTCGCCGCCCAGTGCCGGGCGGAAGTATGCGGTGTTGGTCGGCTTGTCGCGGTTGGTGAGCATTTCGATCGGGTGTTGCGGGTGCTGGAAGCGTTCCAGGCCCCGTTCCTTGAGCGGGTTGATGCACACCACTTGTGCGCCGCGTTTCACCGCTTCGCGCAGCGGCTCAAGCATCCGCGGGTGGTTGGTGCCGGGGTTCTGGCCCCAGACGAAAATGGCATCGGCGTGTTCAAAGTCATCGAAAGTCAGGGTGCCTTTGCCGACGCCAACGCTTTGCGCCAACGCGACACCACTGGCTTCATGGCACATGTTCGAGCAGTCGGGGAAGTTGTTGGTGCCATAGGCGCGCACGAACAATTGATAGAGAAAAGCCGCTTCATTGCTGGCACGCCCAGAGGTGTAGAACTCGGCTTGATCCGGGCTCGACAAACCGCGCAGATGCTTGGCGATCAGGGCAAAGGCATCGTCCCAGCTGATGGGTTGGTAGCGATCGGTCTCGGCGTTATAGCGCAATGGCTCGGTCAGGCGGCCCTGGTATTCAAGCCAGTAGTCGCTCTGCTCCAGCAACGAAGTGACACTGTGTCTGGCGAAGAATTTGCCATCGACACGCCGTTTGGTCGCTTCCCAGTTCACCGCTTTGGCGCCGTTCTCGCAGAACGCCACCATGCCGCCTTCCAGCGAGTCGCCCCAGGCGCAACCAGGGCAGTCGAAACCGCCGTTCTTGTTGGTCTTGAGCATCATGCGCAGGTTTTTCAGCGCGTTGTCGCTGGTCAACCAGGCCTGGGCGACGCTGATCAGTGCGCCCCAACCACCGGCCGGACCTTTGTAGGGTTTGTAGCGAGGAACGGGTGTCTGGTCGGCTTGACGGTGTTGACTCACGCTTGATTCTCCAAAGCCGGGCTGTAAACCCGTGGCGCATTCTTTTGTGGCAGATGGATGAGATTGAGGTTGTGACGACGGGCCCATTGCACGGCAAGGCCGGTGGGCGAGGACAGGCTGACCAGGGTCTGGATGCCGGCGCGCAGCACTTTCTGGATCAATTCGAGGCTGCAGCGACTGGTGACAATCGCCAGCCCGCCGGTGGTCGATATGTTGCGACGGATCAGGCCACCAATCAGTTTGTCGAGGGCGTTGTGCCGGCCGATGTCTTCACGACCCAGCAACAATTGGCCCTGATCGTTCATGAACACCGCAGCGTGTACCGCACCGCAATACTGGCCAAGCGGCTGGAACTCACTGATGCGCTGGCGCAGGCCGTCGAGCCATTCGGCGGGCGGCAACGGTGCGCCGGGCAGCACTTGAAGGTCCGGCAATGCCTGTTCGACCGCTTCCACGCCGCAGAGCCCGCAACCGCTGGTGCCGGCCAGTTGCCGACGCTGTTGCTTGAGGTTCCAGAACGCGCGGTTGGCAATGGTCACTTGCGCGTACTGCGCCGAACCCGAGCCACTGAGTTGCAGGTCATAAATCTCGGACGCGTCCTGGATGATGCCGCTTCCAAGGCTGAAGCCGACGACGAAGTCTTCGAGATCGGTCGGTGTCACCAGCATGACCGCCTGGCTGATGCCGTTGTAGGCAATCGCCAACGCGACTTCCTCGGCCAACGCGGTGCTGGCTGATTCGGTGTATTGAAGGTTGCTGTAGCTGTAAGTCTGGCTGGCAGCGGGCTCGGGCGTTGTGGAGGCGGGCGCCGAGCAGTCAGGGCGCTTGGCGTTCATGGCATCACCTACGGTTTGATCAGCTTTAAGACTAGGCGCGACAACGTGTCGCGTCTAATTGCTATTACTGATCCACTGATAGATGGCGTCGATCAAGCCTTCGGTAGCGATTGCTGCAAAATCGCAAAACAGGCTTCCGCCAACGCTGAGCGTGGGGCGCTGCGTCGCATGATCAGCCCCAGTCGGGCCAGGGTCTGGGCATTGTCGATGGGGTGCAGGCGCAGTTGGTCGGTGAGCTGTTCAAAACCGCCGTCCAGAGGCATCACGGCACAGCACAGACCGCCGTGCACCGCTTGTAGCAATTGATGCACCGCGTCTGTTTGCAGCAACGGTTGCGGTGTCAGGCCACGGATGTGGAAATTGTGGTCAATGGACTGGCGAAAGTGCATGCCACTGGTGAGCATGCCCAGCGGCAGCTCGATCAACGATTCCCAAGTCAGAGGCGACTCGCCGAAGTTGAAGAAACGCTGATCGTACAGCAGGCCCATGCGCGCTTCGCTGAACGTCAGCGACTCGAAGCGTTCACCGTCCAGGCGCTCCAGATAAGAAACGCCGATATCCAGCCGGTTATTCGCCAGTTGTTCGAGGATTTGCTCGGAGCTCAACGCCGACAGTTCGAAGCGCAGGTTCGGGTGTTGCGCGTGCAGGTGTTGCAGCAGCGGCAGTGGATCGAAACTCGACAACGGCACCACGCCCAGGCGCAAAGTACCGACCAGGTTGCCACGACAGGCGGCGGCCTCGGCGTACAAGCCGTCGTAGGCGGCCAACACCGTGCGCGCCCAGGCCAGCACCCGCTCGCCCGGCGCGGTGAAGCCTTCGAAGCGCTGACCGCGATTGACCAGCGGCAAGTCGAGCTCTTCTTCAAGGTTGCGCAGGCGCATGGACAGGGTCGGCTGGGTGATGTGGCAGCGCGCGGCGGCCTGGCCGAAATGACGGGTTTCGTCGAGAGCGATGAGGAATTTCAGCTGCTTGATGTCCATCTTCGCTCCAGGGCGGCTCCAGGGGGTTGAGCAGGTGCCGATTCTATCTCCCGGGGGAAGCGGCGTCATTGGTCGGGTTGGATCCACAAGTCACGGGGGTGGTCTAGGCTTTTGCGTCTGAACACTTAATTCCCATGGAGAGCGCCCGATGAGTCTGTTCAGTTTTCTAAAAGAAGCCGGTGAAAAAATCCTCGATGCACTGACGCCGGACAAGGCCGAAGCCAACAGTGAAGCGTTGACCCGACATGTGCAAAGCGCGCTGACGGGAATCGACACGTCGAAGATTCAGGTGAAGGTCGAGGGCGATAAGGTCATTGCCAGCGGCGAAGCGAATACGCAGGAAGAGAAGGAAAAAATCCTCCTGGCACTGGGCAATGTGGCGGGTGTCAGCGGCGTTGAAGACCAGATCACCGTGATCGGGCCTGTGATCGTGGCGGCGAAGTTTGTCGTGGTCGAGAAGGGCGACACGCTGAGCGCCATTTCCCTGCGTGTGTACGGCAATGCCAACCTGTACAACAAAATTTTCGAAGCCAACAAACCGATGCTCAAGGATGCGAACAAGATCTATCCGGGGCAGTCGTTGCGAATTCCCGAGTAAAGACAAAACCCGTGACGAGGGAGCTTGCCCCCGCTGGAGGGCGAAGCACTCCCAATCCGGCTAATGTGTTCTTTCTGATAGATCATGTCAGCTGAAGTGTGCCTGCTGCGCAGCCAAGCGGGAGCAAGCTCCCTCGCCACAATGACGGTGTCAGGTCTCAAAGCCCGGCAATCAAATCTCGATAATCCTCCACCGCCGCAAACTCTGCCGTGTCCTTCGGCCCTTTTCGGCTGTCCGGCTCTTTCACGGCCAGCAAATGCGTCACGCCAAATTCCCGGGCACTGCGCAGGATCGGCAGGGTGTCGTCGATAAACAGGCTGCGCGCCGGATCGAAGTCGATGTCCGCCTGCAACGCCTCCCAGAACTGGGGGTTTTCCTTGGGGAAACCGTAGTCGTGGGAGCTGATCAAGCGTTCGAAGTAGGGCGCCAGTTCGATTTTTTCCAGCTTCAATGACAGAGAGTCACGGTGGGCATTGGTGATCAGCACCACGCGTTTGCCGGCCCGTTTGATCGCCGCCAGGAAGGTGTCCGCATCGGGGCGCAGGGCGATCAGGTGCGCGGTTTCCAGCTTCAGTTCGCGCACCGGCAGCTTGAGTTCGGCACTCCAGAAATCCAGGCAATACCACTGCAACTGACCGGCATTGCGCTCGAACAGCGGCTGCAGTTCCAGCTCGGCCATGGCCCGGCTTATCCCGTGCAAGTCGGCATAACGCTGGGGCAGATGCTCCAGCCAGAAATGGTTGTCGAAGTGCAGGTCCAGCAGCGTGCCGTCCATGTCCAGCAGAACGGTGTCGATGTCGTGCCAGGGCAGCAGGGACATAAAAACTTCTCCAGCGTAAAAAAGGTATCCGAAGACAACAATCAGGATAGGCCGGGTATAGTAACCCGCTATTGCCCAGGAGCCGCTCATGCGCCAGAAACCCACCGTCCTCGCCCGCGAGATCGTCGCCACCAGCCGTTTGTTCTGTGTCGAAGAACTGAAGTTGCGCTTTTCCAATGGCGTAGAGCGCACTTATGAGCGATTGGTCGGCAAGGGTGCCGGGTATGGCGCGGTGATGGTTGTGGCGATGCTCGACGCCGATCATGCGGTGCTGGTCGAAGAGTATTGCGGCGGCACCGATGCATACGAACTGTCGCTGCCCAAAGGCTTGATCGAGCCGGGTGAAGACGTGCTGGCGGCGGCCGAGCGGGAGCTCAAGGAAGAGGCTGGTTTCGGTGCGCGGCAATTGGAGCATCTGACCGAGTTGTCGTTGTCGCCCGGTTACATGAGCCAAAAGATCCAGGTGGTACTGGCCACCGACCTCTATGAGGAACGTCTGGAGGGCGACGAGCCGGAACCGATGGGTCAGAGCAAGGTCAACCTGCGCGAGCTGTCCGCTCTGGCGCAAAACCCGCAGTTCACTGAGGGGCGAGCCTTGGCGGCGCTTTATCTGGCCCGCGACCTGCTGACTCAACGCGGAGTGTTCCTGCCATGAATTTTCCTCATCCATTGATGGCGCCGGTGGTTGAACTGGCCTTGCAGGCGGGCGACGCGATCCTGCCGTTCTGGCGCACAGGTACGGCGGTGACAGCCAAGGCCGACGACTCTCCGGTGACCGCCGCCGACCTGGCTGCCCATCATCTGATTCTGGCCGGGCTGACGGCACTCGATCCGAGCATTCCGGTGCTGTCCGAAGAGGACGCCAACATCCCCCGGAGCGTGCGCGCCGGGTGGCAGCGCTGGTGGCTGGTCGATCCGCTGGACGGGACCAAGGAGTTCATTTCCGGCAGTGAAGAGTTCACCGTCAACATCGCCCTGATCGAGCAGGGGCGTGTGGTGTTTGGTGTGGTGTCGATGCCGACCAGCGGACGTTTTTACGTGGGCGGTGCCGGGTTGGGCGCCTGGCGTGGCGACAGGGGTGAAGCGCCGCTGCCGATTCAGGTTCGCGAAGTGCCGCCGGCGGGTGTGGCGTTCACCGTAGTCGCCAGTCGTCGCCATTCCAGCCCTGAACAGGAACGTTTGCTGGCCGGGTTGAGCGCCAGCCTGGGTGAGCTGGAACTGGCCAATATCGGCAGCTCACTGAAGTTTTGCCTGTTGGCCGAAGGGGCGGCGGATTGTTATCCGCGCCTGGCACCGACTTCGCAGTGGGACACGGCGGCCGCGCAAGGCGTGCTGGAAGGGGCGGGTGGCGAGGTGCTGGAATTGAGTGGCGCGCCATTCAGCTATCCGGCGCGGGAATCGCTATTGAATGAGTTCTTTTTGGCGCTGCCGGCGAAGTCGGCGTGGCGGGATAAATTGTTGGCGCTGGCTAACCTGTAGCTGGTTTGCCAGCGATGCGGTGTGTCTGACACACCGCGTTGCATGAATCGCCAGCAAGCCGGCTCCTACGATGGTCATTGCGCTTCAGCGGTGCAGTACGTACTGCCCGGTGAACGTCACGGCGTCTTCCTCGCTTCCCGCATTCACGACCCGCGTATGCAGGGTCAACCGCGCCCGGCCGTAACGCTGGTACATGGTCAGGAATTTCTTCCACACCGCAGCACTCGGCGCCTGGCAAATGGCGTTCGCATCGCCGGTGACGGGAAGCGGGTAGCTGATCTGCCCTTCCTGAATCACGATGTGCCCGTCTTCAATGCCTTCTTCTTTCATTCGCAAATGCAGCCAGCCCCAGCCGGCCAACACCGCGCCGCAATACAGGCTGCCGCCGAACATGGTGCTCTTGTGGTTGACGTTGGCGTCCAGCGGCAAATACAGGCGCAGCTGCTGATCGTGCCAGTCGAGCACTTTGAGGCCCATGTCCCGCGTGAGGGGGATGTCGTGATGGAGAACGGTTTCCAGGTAACGACTGTCGCGGTTCATGCAGGGCCTCTTGTTTTAAATGGATGATTTGACCGTGGCTCAATCGAGTTCGTCGGTGTGGCTGGAGGCGCCACTGTCGGCGAAGCTCAAGCCGTGCTTGCGCAGCTTGTCGTGCAAGGTCTTGCGTGGAATGCCCAAGGCTTCGGCGACGCTGCGTAGCGAGCTGTGCGAGCGCGCCAGTTCGGCGGAGATCAGGGTTTTTTCGAAGTTTTCCACTTGCTCGCTCAGGCCACCGCTGACCACCGTCAGCGGTGCTCCCGCAGTGTCTTGCAGCTCTGTATTGTCCAGTGCCAGCTCCAGGCCGAGGGCGAAACGTTCGGCGGCGTTTTGCAGTTCGCGCACGTTGCCCGGCCAGGTATGGCGCAGCAGCTGCGCCCGTTGCCCCGGTTGCAGCTCGTTGGGCGGCAAGCCGTGGCGGGCGCTGGCTTCATCGGCGAAATGCTGGAACAGCATCAAGGCATCTTCGCCGCGCTCGCGCAGGGGTGGAATACGCAGCGGTGCGACATTCAGTCGGTAATACAGGTCGGCGCGAAAACGTCCCTGATCGGCGGACTGGCGCAGGTCTTCCTTGGTGGCGGCGATGATGCGGATGTCCAGCGGAATCAGCTGATTGCCGCCCAAGCGTTCGACCACCCGTTCTTGCAGCAACCGCAGCAATTTCACCTGCACATCCAGGCTCATGCTTTCGATTTCATCGAGAAACAGCGTGCCGCCGTTGGCGAATTCGAACTTGCCGATACGGCGTTTCTGCGCGCCCGTGAAGGCGCCTGGCTCGTGACCGAACAGCTCGCTTTCAACCACCGACTCGGCCAGTGCGCCGGCGTTGATCGCCACGAACGGACCGCTGCGTCTGTTCGACAGGTCATGCAGCGCCCGCGCGACCACTTCTTTGCCGGCCCCGGTTTCGCCAAGGATCAGCACGTCGGCCTTGGTCGCCGCCAAGGCCCCGATTTGTTGGCGCAGCCGTAGCATCGAGGGCGATTGCCCGACCAGGCGGGCGCTCAATTCATTGCGATCGCTCAGGGCCAGACGCAGGCTGCGGTTGTCCAGCACCAGTCGGCGCAAGGCCAGGGCGCGACGTACGCTGTCGAGCAGAGCGTCGCTGGCGAAAGGTTTTTCGAGGAAGTCGTAGGCCCCGGCGCGCATGGCCTGCACCGCCAGGGGCACGTCACCGTGACCGGTAATCAGCAACACCGGCAGCTCCGGGTCCTGGGCGTGGAGTTCAGTCAGCAATTCCAGGCCGTCCATGCCCGGCATGCGAATATCGCTGACCACCACGCCCGGCCAGTCGCGTTCCAGTTGTGCGGCCAGGCCTTTGGCTTCGGCCAGCGGCAGGATTTTCAGGCCGGCCAGATCCAGCGTCTGGCTCAGGGCCTGGCGCAGGTGGGGATCGTCGTCGATCAACACGACCTGGATGCGGTTGTCGATGGTCATGCACTTCGGTCCTCGGACGGTTGCAGGCTCACACCCGGTGCGCCGGCGCGCAGCTTCAGGGTAATCAACGCGCCACCTTCCTTGTGGTTGGCGAACGACAGTTCACCACCGAAGGCGCGCATCAGGGTTTCGCAGATCGCCAGGCCCAGCCCAAGGCCCTGGGTGCGGGTCTTGGTGGTGTAGAAAGGCTCGCTGGCGCGGCCCAGGGCTTCCATGCAAAAGCCGGGGCCATTGTCGCGAATGTACAGGTTGACGCCATCGGCGGTGGATTGGGCACTGAGCCAGAGTTTTCGCGGCGGGCCTTTTTCCGTCAGGGCATCCAGGGCGTTAGCCAGCAGATTGCCGAGCACCTGACGCAGGCGGGTTTCGCCGGCCTCGACCCACAGGGTGGCGGCAGGCAGGTCGCGGATCAGTTCGACCTCCATGCTGCGCCGACGCTTGGCCAGCAATGCCAGGGCATCGTCCAGCGCCGGTTGCAGGGCGACGCTTTCCGGGGCGTGCCGATCACGGCGGGCAAAGGCGCGCAGATGGGCGATGATCGAGGCCATGCGCCCGGTCAGTTCGCTGATCAGCTTGAGGTTGCCCCGCGCATCGTCGGTACGCTGGTGATCGAGCAGCACTTCAGCGTTTTCCGCGTAGCTGCGAATCGCCGCCAGCGGTTGGTTGAGTTCGTGGCTGATGCTCGCCGACATCGTGCCCAGCGCCGACAGTTTGCCGGCCTGCACCAGATCGTCCTGGGCGCGCACGAGTTCTTGCTGGGCCTGCTCGCGCTCCAGCACTTCCTGTTTCAATCGACGGTTGAGGCCTTCCAGATCGCTGGTGCGTTCGGCAACCCGGGCTTCCAGTTCGCGTCGGGCCTTGGCTTCGAAAGCGATTCGTTCAAGGTAATGGCGGCGGCGCTGCATCATCAGGCCGAGGAGCAGCATCAATACCAACAACGTGGCGCCACCGATGGCGACCACCGTGCGTACCGGGCGGTCTATCAGGGTGCGCGGGGCGAGGATGCTGACGTCCCAGCCGGTTTCCGCGATCGACTGGGTCTGGGTCAGCCAGGCGTTGGGATTGAGATTCAAGGGCTGGGGCTCCCGCGTCGGGTAAGGCTGGATCGCGGTGATGGCCTTGCTCTCTTCATCGTTCAGCGGACGGGTCGCGCGAAAGCGCCATTCCGGCCGCGAGGTGATGATGACCACGCCGTTATGGTCGGTCAGCAGCAGTTGTTCGGGGGTTTTGCCCCACAGGCTTTCGGTGTGGTCGAGGTCAACCTTCACCACCAGTACGCCGATGATTTTCTCGCCGTCGCGCACCGCCGCGGCGAAGAAGTAGCCGCGTTTGGCGGAGGTGGTGCCCAGCCCGAAAAAGCGCCCGAGCCGCCCGGCCATGGCCTCGCTGAAGTACGGGCGGAAGGCAAAGTTACGGCCAACGAAACTGTCGTGCTTGTCCCAGTTGGACGCCGCCAGAGTCTTGCCCGTGGTGTCCATCAGGTACATGACTTCGGCGCCGGTCTGGGCGCGAATGTTTTTCAGCAGGCGATTGGCATTGCCCTGGGTGACGCCGTCGTCCGGCGCACCGAGCACGGCGCGCAAGGCCGGCAAATCGCCGAGGATCTGCGGCAGTACTTCATAGCGATGCAGGGTGCCCAGCAGGTTGGCGACATAGAGGTCAAGGGTCTGCCGGTTCTGGCTGGCCAGTTCGCTGCGGTAATAGCGCTCGGCCAGATGCTCCAGCGGCCACAACAACGGCGCCAGGCACAAGGCAAGCAGCGCCAGGCTGCGCCAGCGAGGTCTGCGGGGGAGGGTCGGGGTCATAAGCATCGAGCGCCTGTGGGTACAGGCGCATTATGCCTAGGCTTGCGGGCGCAGTCTGCGCACCTTGGGGCGGGTGTGCCTGCTTCAGGCAAATACCTGAGCGTCCTTGAAGAAGGCCGCGACCTTGTCCTTGGCCGACAGTTGCGGCTCGGCGTCCAGTTGCCAGTCGATGGCCAGGTCCGGATCATCCCAACGAATGGCGCGCTCGGACGATGGGTTGTAGTAGTCGGTGGTCTTGTAGAGGAACTCGGCATAGTCGCTCAAGACCACGAAGCCATGGGCAAAGCCTTCAGGAATCCAGAGCTGGCGATTATTGGCGGCGGATAATCGAATACTGACCCATTGGCCGAAATGCGGCGAGCTGCGGCGAATGTCCACGGCCACGTCGAGCACTTCACCGGCCGTGACGCGAACCAGCTTGCCCTGTGTATTTTCCAGTTGGTAGTGCAGGCCACGAAGCACGCCTTTTTGCGAGCGCGAGTGGTTGTCCTGAACGAATTGCTTTTCTACTCCCGTCGCCGCTGCAAAAGCATTTGCGTTGAAGCTTTCGTAAAAAAATCCTCGCTCATCACCAAAAACCTTGGGTTCGATGATCAGAACGCCGGGTAGGTCGGTGGTAGCTACATTCATGGTGTTACTCCAGTAATAGACATTTGATGGTCGACATTCTTGCGTAGAGTCTTGTTCAAGTTGAGTGCTGCGTCATTTTTTCTTTTCTGGTTTACCTGGCCTGTCGATCATCTGGCGGATGACAGGGGGGTTGCGTATCGCCCCGAGCAGTGGCGATATAGGCGCCTAATAAAATTTCAGGGGTTGTTGTATGCCGCTCGCCACGTTGATTCATCGCGCCAGTTTGCCCAGTCCGCAAGTCTCTGCGGAGCAAGCGCTTGAGCTGTTGCAAGAGCATTACGGGCTGGGCGGAAGGTTGCAGGCCCTCGGCAGCCAGCAGGATCTGAACTACCGCGTCGACAGCGACCAGGGCCGTTTTGTCCTGAAAATCTGTCGGGGCGACTATTCGGCGCTGGAGCTGCAAGCCCAGCACGCCGGGCTCAAACATCTGGGCCAACACCCGGACGTGCACGTGCCACGGGTGATCCCCGCGAAGAATGGTGCGGACCTGCTGACGCTGAAAGTCGGAGGCCAGTCGGTACACGTGCGCTTGCTGGACTACATCGAAGGCCAGTCCCTGACCCATCTGGATCATTTCAATCGTACGGTGGTGGCCGGCTTCGGTCGCTTGTGCGGCGAGATGGACCTGGCGCTGGCGGATTTTGATCATCCGGGACTGGAGCGCACCCTGCAGTGGGACGCTCGTCATGCTCAGGCGTTGATCGCGCATTTGTTGCCGGTGATCCAGGACGACGCGCAGCGCACATTGATCGGTGAAGCGGCCGGGCAGGCCGAGCGTCATTTGCAGCCACTGGTGGACAAGCTGCCGGTGCAGGCCATCCACATGGACATCACCGACGATAACGTGGTGTGGCAGCGCGATGCGCAACGCCACTGGCAATTGCAGGGCGTGATCGATTTCGGTGATTTGATCCGCACCTGGCGCATCACTGACCTGTCGGTGACCTGCGCGGCGTTGCTGCATCACGCCGACGGCGACCCGTTCTGCATTTTGCCGGCGGTGCAGGCCTATCACGCGGTCAATCCGCTGACCCATGAAGAGTTGCTGGCATTGTGGCCGCTGATCGTCGCTCGCGCGGCGGTGCTCGTGCTCAGTGGTGAGCAGCAGGTCAGCATCGATCCGGGCAACGACTACAGTCGCGACAACCTCACCCACGAGTGGGAAATCTTCCGCGTGGCCACCTCGGTGCCCCTGGCCTTGATGGAGGCGGCGATCCTGACGTCGGTTGGCCAGAGCCTGCCGGAGATTGTCGGCGAAGGCTTTGCGCCGCTGCTGCCAAGCCTGGTCGGTCGTGAGTTTGCCTTGATCGACCTGGGCGTGCTCAGCCCGCATTTCGAAGCCGGAAACTGGGAGCAGGAGGGCATCGATCAGCGGTTGTTGAACGAAGCGGCCGCCGCCCACGGTCTGGCGGCCAGTCGTTACGGGCAATACCGTTTGTCCCGCACCCGACCGGACAGCGCGATCGAACCGGACACCTGCCCGTTGCATGTAGAACTGCGGGTGCCCCACGGCACGGCGGTCGAGTCACCATTTGCGGGCGTGATCCATCAGCCGTCGCCTGGGGTGTTGCAACTCGACGGCCCGCAACTGAGCGTGCGGCTCTGGGGCGTCACGCCGTCGCTGCATATCGGAGCGGCGCTGGTCAAAGGTCAGGTGCTGGGTGCGGTCAGCGGGCCGCTGATCGTGCAACTGACTCGTGGTGCCTCGTTGACGGCACCGTTGTTCTGCACACCGTCACGTGCAGCCGCCTGGCAAGCCTTGTGCCCGTCACCGGCAGCCCTGCTGGGCCTGGCCTGCGATGCTGAACCAGAGCTTGACGCACACACCTTGCTGGCCCGTCGCGATGCCAGTTTCGCGCGCACGCAAAAACACTATTACGTCGACCCGCCGCGCATCGAACGCGGCTGGCGCAACCACCTGATCGACATGCAGGGCCGTTCCTACCTCGACATGCTCAACAACGTCGCGGTGCTGGGGCACGGCCATCCGCGCATGGCCGCGGTCGCCAGTCGCCAGTGGTCGCTGCTCAATACCAACTCGCGGTTCAACTACGCAGCCGTTGCCGAGTTTTCCGAGCGTTTGTTGAAGCTGGCCCCGGACTCCATGGACCGCGTGTTCCTGGTCAACAGCGGCAGCGAGGCCAACGACCTGGCAATCCGCCTGGCGTGGGCCTACAGCGGCGGTCGCGACATGCTCAGCGTGCTGGAGGCCTATCACGGCTGGACGGTGGGCGCCGATGCGGTCTCGACCTCGATTGCCGACAACCCGAAAGCCTTGAGCAGTCGTCCGGACTGGGTGCACCCGGTGACGGCACCGAACACCTATCGCGGCGAGTTCCGTGGCCCCGACAGTGCGCCGGACTATGTGCGCAGCGTCGAACACAACCTGGCGAAAATCGCCGAGCAAAAACGCCAACTGGCCGGCTTCATCTGCGAGCCGGTGTACGGCAATGCCGGTGGTATTTCGCTGCCGCCGGGTTACCTGAAGCAGGTCTATGCCATGGTGCGTGCCCAGGGCGGCGTGTGCATCGCCGACGAAGTGCAAGTCGGCTACGGGCGCATGGGCCATTTCTTCTGGGGCTTCGAAGAGCAGGGTGTAGTGCCGGACATCATCACCATGGCCAAAGGCATGGGCAACGGTCAGCCACTGGGCGCGGTGATCACCCGCCGGGAAATCGCCGAAGCACTGGAAGCCGAGGGCTATTTCTTCTCGTCCGCCGGCGGCAGTCCGGTGAGTTGCCAGGTCGGCATGGCGGTGCTGGATGTGATGGAAGAGGAGAAGCTCTGGGAAAACGCGCAGGTCGTTGGCGGATATTTCAAGGAGCGCCTGGAAGCGCTGATCGATATTCATCTGCTGGTGGGCGCGGTGCACGGTTCCGGGTTCTACCTGGGCGTGGAATTGATCCGCAACCGCGAAACCCTGGAGCCTGCGACCGAGGAAACCACCGCGCTGTGCGATCGCTTGCGCGAATTGGGGATCTTCATGCAGCCGACGGGCGATTTCCTGAACGTCCTCAAGATCAAACCGCCAATGGTCACCACGCGCCGCAGCGTGGATTTCTTTGTCGACATGCTCTCGAAGGTGCTCTCGGAAGACCTGTAAACACCGCCCCGTAGGAGCGAGCCTGTTCGCGATGAGGTCGTGTCAGTCACGGATGTTTTGACTGAAAGACCGCTATCGCGAGCAAGCTCGCTCCCACAGGAGTCGTGGCGTTAATTCGATTGTTATCGGGTTTAAGTGCTTATTTTTAGACGTAAGGCATATTTGTCGCTTTTAAAGCCGATTTTTATCGGCTATAAAGTCGCCAATGCCAGGGCGTGGATGAACCATGCCCGACCGTCACGCACTTGCCCGGAGATGATTCATGAGCCGTAACGTTACCGTCGCCGCCACTCAGATGGCCTGTTCCTGGGACCTTGAAGGCAATATCGAAGTCGCTGAACGGCTGGTCCGTGAAGCCGCCGCCAAAGGCGCGCAGATCATCCTGATCCAGGAACTGTTCGAGGCGCCGTACTTCTGTCAGAAGCCGAATCCGGATTATCTGCAACTGGCCACGACGGTCGAAGACAACGTCGCCATCAAGCATTTCCAGAAAGTCGCCAAGGAACTGCAAGTGGTGCTGCCGATCAGCTTCTACGAATTGGCCGGCCGCGCTCGTTTCAACAGCATCGCGATTATCGATGCCGACGGCAGTAACCTCGGGATTTATCGTAAAAGCCACATCCCGGACGGCCCTGGTTACCACGAGAAGTACTACTTCAACCCGGGCGATACCGGCTTCAAAGTCTGGAACACCCGGTACGCGAAAATCGGTGTGGGCATCTGCTGGGACCAGTGGTTCCCCGAGGCCGCGCGCAGCATGGCGCTGCAAGGCGCGGAAATTCTGTTCTACCCGACCGCCATCGGCAGCGAGCCCCACGACAAGACCATTTCGTCCCGCGATCACTGGCAACGCGTGCAACAGGGCCATGCCGGCGCTAACCTGATGCCGCTGATCGCCAGTAACCGCATCGGCAACGAAGAACAAGACGGCTACGACATTACCTTCTATGGTTCGTCGTTCATCGCCAACCAGTTCGGCGAGAAGGTGCAGGAACTCAACGAAACCGAAGAAGGCATTCTGGTTCACACCTTCGACCTCGACCAACTGGAACACATCCGCAGCGCGTGGGGCTCGTTCCGTGACCGTCGTCCGAACCTGTACGGCGCGCTGAAAACCCTCGACGGTTCCCTGGAGTCCTGATCGACATGACCACATTGAATAGCACCCCTCGCGCCGACGGCTTTTACATGCCGGCCGAGTGGGCACCACAAACCCAGACCTGGATGGTATGGCCCGAGCGTCCGGACAACTGGCGCCTGGGCGGCAAACCGGCGCAAGCCGCGCACGTGGCGGTGGCCAAGGCCATTGCCCGTTTTGAACCGGTCACAGTGGCCGTTTCCGCCGGCCAGTACGAGAACGCCCGTGCCCGCCTGGACGTGCCGAATATCCGCGTTGTGGAGATGTCCAGCGACGACGCCTGGGTTCGGGATACCGGCCCGACGTTCGTCATCAATAACAATGGCGAAGTCCGTGGCGTGAACTGGGATTTCAATGCCTGGGGCGGTTTCGACGGCGGTCTGTATTCGCCGTGGAACCGTGACTCGCAAGTGGGCGGCAAGATCCTCGAGATCGAGCGCAGCCCGCGCTATCGCACTGAAGGCTTCGTGCTTGAAGGCGGTTCGATCCACGTTGATGGCGAAGGCACGCTGATCACCACCGAAGAATGCCTGCTTAATCGCAATCGAAATCCGCACATGAACCGCGCTGAAATCGAAGCGGTGCTCAGCGCACACCTGGCTGTGGATAAAATCATCTGGCTGCCGGACGGTCTGTTCAACGACGAAACCGACGGCCATGTGGATAACTTCTGCTGCTACGTGCGTCCGGGTGAAGTGCTGCTGGCCTGGACCGATGATCCGCAGGACCCGAACTACCCGCGTTGCCAGGCCGCGATGAAAGTGCTGCAAAGTAGCACCGACGCCAAAGGCCGCCCGTTCACGGTGCACAAAATGCCGATTCCGGGGCCGCTGTACGCCACGGAAGAAGAATGCGCCGGTGTCGATCCGGTGGATGGCACTCAAGAGCGCAACCCGAGCGTTCGTCTGGCCGGTTCCTACGTGAACTTCCTGATCGTCAACGGCGGCATCATTGCCCCAAGCTTCGACGACCCGTTGGATGCGCCAGCAAAGGAAATCCTGCAGAACCTGTTCCCGCAACACGAAGTGGTGATGGTGCCTGGCCGTGAACTGTTACTGGGCGGCGGTAACATCCACTGCCTTACCCAACAACAGCCAGCGCCGCACAAAGAGTGAGTGCAGTTGTAACAGCTTGAGTTGATTGCGAATTCATTCTGGCAAACGTTTTCGTGCCCAACTTCACGGCAAGCCCGCAGTCCTTCAGGACTGCGGGCTTTTTTGTATCCGCCTGTCGACTGTTCGCATACCTTGGCATAGCTCTTGTATCTGTGACGGTGTAATGCAGGGAGGGGGAGAACTTAGTTGTTCTGTCATAAACCTTGGATAAAGTCAGGCCGCTCACAAACCAGGAGAGAGCGCAGAAATGAACGCCGAAGTGAATGTGGTGAGCGAGCGCACGTTGCATCCCCTGGCGGTAAACGGCGAATCGCTCCAGATCCTGGCGCACTGGTTCAAGTCCAATGGAACGCGTCAGATCGCAGAAAGTGATCCGCGCCGGATGATGATCGAGCGCTACCCCGCTGGCTTGTTCAGCGAAGCGGAGCTGGATGCGTTGTGGGATGTGATGGAAGGATAAGAAGAAAAACAACGGATTGATAAACGAAAAACGCTGCCGGGATGGCAGCGTTTTTTTATGGACGAAGTTTTTGTCATCGCTGCCGACGCTTGGGGGAGCAAGCTTGCCCGCGGAGTCGTCCCTCACATGATTCGACCGATTCAAGAAACAGTCTGAAAGCCATTCCGGCGTTTTTCCGAAACAGGTGGGGCGTTAGTCTGCCGGCATTGAAATTCCCCGATTGTTTGCCGGAGCCTTGCCCATGATTCTTCATTACATTTACGACCCGCTTTGCGGCTGGTGTTACGGCGCCGAACCGCTGGTTCAGGCTGCCCGCAGCGTGCTGCCGGTGATCGCCCATGGTGGCGGCATGATGACCGGCGCCAATCGCCAGAGCGTTTCGCCGCAACTGCGCAACTACGTCATGCCCCATGACCGGCGTATCGCCGAGTACACCGGGCAACCATTCGGCGAGGCGTACTTTGAAGGTCTGCTGCGAGATCACACCGCCGTGTTCGACTCTGCCCCACCGATCGCCGCGGTGTTGGCCGCCGAAAAAGTGGCCGGGCGCGGCCTGGAGTTGTTGGCGCGTTTACAGCGCGCTCATTACGTGGAAGGACGACGGATTGCCGATCACGCGGTGTTGTCAGAACTGGCGCAAGACATCGGCCTCGATCCCCAAGCCTTCGAAATGGCATTCGCCGGGGCGCCCACGGAGCGTCACATCAAGGACAGTCGTGCGCTGTTGGCAACCGTGGGCGGGCAGGGCTTTCCGACGTTTGCCCTGGAGCAGGATGGCCGAATCACCCTTATCGATATCGGCCCATGGCTCGGCAAGCCGCAGGACTTTGCGGACTGGTTGCGTCAGGCACTTCCCGCATCAGTGTCGTCCGTATCCATGCAAGCCTGCGGAATCGATGGCTGCGCCATTTGATGTTTTCTGCCAGGCAAAGCCATTTTTCAGACAATTTTCGCCTGATGACCGACGATTCATGAAATTGACACATCGTTGAGGCCGCAGCTACGATTCGGCCCAACGCCTGTGGCTGACCGCCACGATCCCAAATAATAAAAAGGCCTGCCGCGAGTCATCGTGGGCGGGCCTTTTTGTTTGCGGGATGAAAAAAGAGCGCAAGAGTGCCATTTCAGCCGTTCGACACAGCGCGTACCCACTGGTAATAAGGAAAACAACATGTTGAACAAGCGAATCAGCCTGATCGCTCTGGGGATTTTGAGCGCTTCACAGGCCATGGCTAACGACCAGGCCGAATCCAAGGGATTTGTTGAAGACAGCAGCCTCAAGGTGCTGTTGCGCAATGCCTACATGAACCGTGATTACAAAGACGGCAACCCGGATAAATCCGAGTGGGGCCAAGCGGCCATCGGCACGTTCTCGTCCGGCTTCACCCAAGGCACCGTGGGTGTGGGTGTGGATGCTTTCGGCCTTTACGCACTCAACCTGGAGCGCAGCGAAAGCCGTAGTGGCGCCCAAGGTATCGACTTTTTCAAAAAGGGTGACAGCGGCCAACCGGCTGATGACCTGTCCAAGGGTGGCGCAGCGGTCAAATTCCGCCTGTCCAGCACCACGCTGACCTACGGCGACCAGATGCCGGCCCTGCCGGTGTTGAGCTACGACAACTCGCGCCTGCTGCCAGAAAGCTACACCGGCACATTGATCACCTCCAAGGAGATCAAAGGCCTGGAACTGAACGCCGGTCGTTTCACCGCCGAATCGCGTAAAAGCGCTGAAGGCCGTGACAGCGGTGGCCTGAAGTCGATCAACGTGTTGGGCGGTAGCTACCAGTTCACCGAACAATTCAAAGGCGCGCTGTACGCGTCCGACGTCGAAGACGTGCTGAAGAAGCAATACGTGAACGCCAACTACGTGTTCCCGATCGACAAGGATCAGGCGCTGACCCTGGACTTCAACGGCTACCGCACCAAGCTGGACGACGCCTACGTCCGTGAAAACGGTATCACCGGCGACGACAACAAGATCTGGAGCCTGGCCGCCACCTTCGTCACCGGCCCGCACTCCTTCACCATCGCCCACCAGCGCAGCACCGGCGATAGCAACCTGGGCTACGCCTACGGCGGCTATCAGAAAGACCAGGGTCGCGTCGGCGACGGCGGCAATACCATCTACCTGGCCAACTCCTACTGGTCCGACTTCAACGCCGAAGACGAACGCAGCTGGCAACTGGGCTACGGCCTGGACTTCAGCGCCTTCGGCGTTCCCGGCCTGAGCTACAACGTCGCCTACGTGCGCGGTGACAACATCACCACCTCCACCAGCACAGACGGCACCGAGCGCGAAATCTTCAACCAGTTCAAGTACGTCGTCCAAAGCGGCCCGGCCAAAGACCTGAGCGTGAAGCTGCGCAGTTCTGTCCTGCGTGTTTCGCAGAAGTCGAGCGAGTACAACGTCAGCGGTAACGAAGTGCGTGTGTTCGTGGATTACCCGATCAACATTTTCTGATGATCGATTGCGGTATCGAGGCCTGATTGGAGGCTGAGCGCAAAGAGAAGCCCCGACTGGTTCGGGGCTTTTTTGTGTTTTTCATGAGCTCATGTCGCCGAAACTCGATTTTGGGAACATGTGTTAGGAACATGTCGTCGGCGGCGACATATTCCAAAAACGTGTCGCAAAAAGTGAAAAATTGCGACACGTTATGGCCTCATGTTTACACTCGCGACATGAGTGGGCCGATATCTGCTCAGAAAACAAACAAATCGATCAGGATTCCTTTCATGAGCGAACCTCTGCTGTCATGGCACGCTGACAGGCCATACAACCAATTGCCGCTATTACCACCAGGAATCGAGCTGGAAACACGCGCAGTCCTCAAAAAATGCATTGAGGCACGGACCGCCCTGGCCGAATTGAAACAGGCAGCGGAGTTGATTCCTAACCAGACAGTTCTGATCAATACCATTCCGTTGCTGGAAGCCAAGGCTAGCTCGGAAATAGAAAGCATCGTCACAACCACGGACTTGCTGTTCCAGCATGCTCAGGACGCTGAAAACCATGC
The DNA here is from genome assembly GCF_054061835.1 of Pseudomonas sp. TE12234. Classification (NCBI taxonomy): domain Bacteria; kingdom Pseudomonadati; phylum Pseudomonadota; class Gammaproteobacteria; order Pseudomonadales; family Pseudomonadaceae; genus Pseudomonas; species Pseudomonas sp. TE12234. The sequence continues at coordinate 193,174 of NZ_JBSSEP010000003.1, read as the reverse complement.
TGACCCAGCGACCAAAGAGGCGTTGCGCTACCGTACAGCGCTGAATCAAGGGTTCCAGTCCCTGACTGAACGACCACTTTCTACCAACACCGCTGTGGAAATCTGCCGAACGCTGAAGGGTGCGAAGCTGGATATCCGCCGCACACCTGGTACGCAGCTTGCGAATGACCGGACGGGTGAAGTCATCTATACGCCGCCCGAAGGGGAAGAGCACCTGCGCGAACTTCTCGCAAACTGGGAACGCTTTCTGCACAACGAAACGGATCTCGACCCTCTCGTGCGCATGGCGGTCGGGCATTATCAATTTGAGGCGATTCACCCTTTTGTCGACGGCAATGGCCATACCGGAAGGGTCATCAATACCTTGTTTTTGATTCAAGAGGGCCTGCTGAATCTGCCAATCCTTTACCTCAGTCGCTACATTATTGCCCAACGTGCCGATTACTATCGGCTCCTGCTAGAGGTGACGACCCAACAGGCATGGGAGCCATGGTTGTTGTTCATGTTGAGCGCCGTAGAAGAAACCGCTCGCTGGACGACTGCCAAGATTGCCGCGATTCGCGCGTTGTCCGAACACACCACTCAATTCGTGCGTGATCAGCTACCGAAGACCTATTCACGCGAATTGGTCGACGTGATTTTCGAACAGCCCTACTGCCGCATCAGTAACGTGGTCGACAAGAAAGTTGCTCAACGGCAGGCTGCGTCACGTCACCTCAAGGACTTGGTTTCCATAGGGGTGCTCGAGGAGATGCAGGTGGGTAAGGAGAAGCTTTTTATCCATCCCAAATTGATGCAATTGCTTATCCGCGACAGCAACGAATTAAAACCTTACGTTGGTTAACAGCGCGTGAACCAAAAAGCCCCGAGTGATTCGAGGCTTTTTCACGTCAAAATAGTTACACCAAGTAATTAATGATGTTCCCGTTCCCACCTTTATCCCCTCCAGCGAACTCCATACATTGAGCTCCAACGCCTCTCCCATCATCCCGACGGGAAGGTCACTGGAGATTCCTCAATGCCTTTCGTAAGCGTGCGCATCACCCGCGATGGCGTGACCACTGAGCAGAAAGCTCAGGTGATCGCGGAAATCACTGAAACACTGGAACGTGTCCTCAACAAGCGTCCAGACCTGACCCACATCGTGATCGAAGAAGTCGACACCGATAACTGGGGTTACGCCGGGATCACCACCACTCAGTACCGCAAGCAACTGGCGGAAGAGGCGCAGTCGTGACGCCGTCGGTGACCATCGATTTCGTCTCCGACGTGGTGTGCCCATGGTGCGCACTGGGGGCGACGGCGCTGGAGCAGGCCATCGAGAACGTGGCGGGCGAGGTTTCGGTCGAGCTGACTTACAAGCCTTTCGAGCTGAACCCGAACATGCCGGCCGAAGGCGAGAAAGCCGTCGAGCACCTGATGCGCAAATACGGTCGTACCGCCCAGGACGTCGCCAATGGCAAAGCGATGCAGATCGAACGCGGCAATGCCATCGGCTTCAAGTTCGACCTGGAAAAGCGCACCCACTTCTACAACACCTTCGACGCTCACCGCTTGCTGCTTTGGGCATTGGAGCAAGGGCGTCAGGTGGCGCTGAAGAAGATCCTGCTTCGCGCTTACTTCAGCGAAGGCCAGAACCCGAGTGATCAGCAGACGCTGGCGCGGTTGGCGGCAGAAGCCGGGCTGGACCAGGAACAGGCACGCGAGGTGTTGGCGTCTGGCGCGTACGCCGCCGAGGTGCGTGAACTTGAAGCGTTTTACCAGCAGCGCGGCATCAATTCAGTCCCGGCGATGGTGCTGAACGGCCGTCACCTGGTGTCCGGTTCGCAGTCGGTCGAGTACTACGAGCAGATGTTGCGACAAATGGCGTCGGCCTCCGCCGAAGCCTGATTACTTACTTTTTCAAATCATCATTTATCAGTAGAGGTTCATCATGAGCAATTCGAAAAAAGTCGTTGTCATCACTGGCGCATCCCAAGGTCTCGGCGACGGCATGGTCAAGGCCTTCCGTGAACTCGGTTACCGGATCGTCGCCACTTCGCGTTCGATCAAGCCATCGACCGATCCTGACATTCTCACCGTGGCCGGCGACATCGGCGAACCGGCTACCGCACAGCGCGTCATCCGTGAAGCGATCGCACGTTTTGGTCGTATCGATACCCTGGTCAACAACGCCGGGATCTTCATCGCCAAGCCGTTCACCGCGTACACCGCTGAAGACTACGCCAACGTGTTGTCGGTAAACCTCAACGGTTTCTTCTACATCACCCAGCTGGCCATCGCCGAGATGGAGAAAAACGGCAGCGGCCACGTCGTCAACATCACCACCAGCCTGGTGGACCACGCCATCGACGGCGTGCCATCGGTACTGGCTTCGCTGACCAAAGGCGGCCTGAACGCGGCCACCAAATCCCTGGCCATCGAGTACGCCAAGCGGGGCATTCGGGTGAACGCAGTGTCGCCAGGCATCATCAAGACCCCGATGCACGGCGAAGAAACCCACGCCGCACTGGGCGCCTTGCACCCGGTCGGGCATATGGGCGAGATCGATGACATTGCACAGGCGGTCGTGTACCTGGACGGCGCCAAGTTTGTCACCGGCGAAATCCTGCACGTCGATGGTGGTCAGAGCGCGGGTCACTAAGAGCCGGGTTTTTAAGCGGTAGAAACAACAAAGCCCCTGCATTTCTGCAGGGGCTTTGTTTTGTATGGTGCGGCACTAAGAGTCGAATCAAGCACTTAAATTATTAAACGTGATCATTATGTTAATAAGTTTCCCAAAGCCTCAAGTACGCTGCTTCAACTCTTTCACTCTCTTAATAACGTATTGCTCAAAAAGCGAGTGCTGAAATACACAGCGATAGTCTCCACGGTCAACAAATGCACGAATGATTGCCCCGCAGATTTCAGCTTCACTGCGCGTTCTGTTTTTGTTGAAAGAGGCCGCCAGGATGGCGTTTATACTCTGGAGGCGTTCTCTCATACCGGTATCGTCAAGTATTTCTGAAAACACATCGCGCCATGGTCGTTGGTCGACCTCTTCTATATCTCGTCCAACGAAAACCCAGCTCAAATATTGTTGGCCATCAATCTCGAAGCTTTCAAACCGATTATCTGTGTGAAATGTCTCACGGCTAATCGGTGTGTCTCGAGCCGGTGTATATGGTGCGGTAGGTGATCGTTGGGCATTCACCAAGCGGGAAAGGCTATCCACTTGAATGCAGACGACTGGGGCGGCTAGGTTTCGAAAGACTTTGTAGAACGTCGCTTCCTTGGAGGCACCGACCTTGGAAAGCACTGAGCGTAAATAACTTTCTACTGTGGTGGCGTGCTTGAATTCTTCGTCTAGCCAGTCAGTGGGCATGAGTAACTCGGCAGCAAACCGGTTCGCCTCTGCTTCCATTTGCATATAGGCAAAATCCACTTCTCCAGGGTCGATATGGGTAACGATTGTACCGGTATGCCAAGGGATGACGATGTGCCCAATCTCGTGGGCCAGTGTAAATTTCCGTCGGGTGACTGGGATCGTGACGTTAATAAGAATCTTTGGCCTGGCCTCCCCTCCAATTCCTATCGTTATCCCGTCCACGGCGAATGGAAAATCGTGAAACTCAAGGTCACCGTACTGTCGTGCAAGTTGTTCCAGGTCGTAAGGTGGCGTGAGTTTATTGATGGCCAACACACGATTGGCCATTCTTTCTTCAGGGGTCACTAGATTTTGCCCATGCTACGTAACCAGGCTTCGACCTTTGCAGCTTCGGCCACCGAAGATGCCCTGGCCGCCATGGCGGTACGGCTGCGGCTCAATTCTTCTTGCAGTGTTGTGCCACGCTTATGCGCAGTCAAAATGAATGGCAGCACAGAGGGTGTTGTAGACCACAACTGATATTCGCTCCACTGCATGCCAAGGTAGTCGTGCAGTTCAAGATCTTTACCTTGGCGACCTTCGTGCCAATTTTCAACGAACTGCTCAATCTCTTCTTCTAGTACGTCGCCTCGCAGGCAAGCGTCGATAAAACTCATATGCTTCCCCCTCAATTCGGGTTGATTCTGCGGCCGCGTACGGCAGGCTTCAATGTAACGCCCGTGGTTGGGCAGACTGAACCCAGATGGAAGCCACGACGGTCAAATACTTCAAACTCACCGTGGAGGGAGTCCCATGAGTAATAACGCTGCTCAACCGCATCAAAATAATATTTTCTCTGGCCTTCTACAAACGCGACCCTGAAGCCGCTAACAATAGAGGGGTCGGGTTTCGGCTTACCACCCATTCACAATTCCTTGTCGTGATATTCGGCAGGTGCTGATGCCGATTGGGTGCTTACTTTAACGAACACTTTGGCGAGGGGCAGCTATCGGCAGGGAGTGATACGTGTCCGGACGTATCTGCCGATTTGCAGGTCATAGGAGACGGAAGGTGGGAGATCGCAAACCAAGGCCTGCTCCTACAGTCAGGAGTCAGATTACAGCCATAAATAAAAAAGGCCCACCTTTCGGTGAGCCTCTTTTGTGTTGCGTATGGTGCCGGCACCAGGAATCGAACCCGGGACCTACTGATTACAAGTCAGTTGCTCTACCATCTGAGCTATACCGGCGTGTCAGGGCGACGATTATAGCGATTGGGTTGGTTCTGTAAACCCCTGAATTCAGACTATTTTTGCGCAGGTGTCAGTCCGGCCCTGCGGATTCTTCCACAGGGTCGGGCGGCGGGATTGTCTGGCGGTGTCAAACGCTGTTCTTGACGGCGTTGATCAGGTCTTGGCTCAGCACTTGAGCGGGCGCTACCTGCACGCTTTGGGTGTAGAACGGCGGCAGGTTCTGGGCCAGTGTCGACAACGCTTGAGCCGTGGTGTTGCCCGGCAACAGCACGTATTGCAGGTTGGACGGATAGCTCTGCGGCACGGGGCCTTCCATGGTCGAACCGTATGCACCGAAGGTCATCACTGCCTGTGGGGTGGTGGGGTCGGGAGCATACAGAAAGACGAAGGTGCCGTACTTCGGATGGGTCAGGTATTGCTCGGCTTGAGCGCGAACGGCCGGATCCGGGTCATTCATCAGGGTCCAGCGCATGACCGCGTAGTTGCGGGTCGTTTCCATGAACGCTGTACGAATCGGCGACTGGTTCTCGAGGCCTCCCAGGCACACCAGCAAATTGCCGAACGGGTCGATGAGCGCCACCGAATTGAACACCGGACTTTGCTGCGCGGTTTTGACCAGTGCAGGGGCGAGTTCTGCGCCGGGGTCGCGCGGGTTCGCTGATTGCACGGTCAGGGCAAAGGGGCTGAGTGCAGTGAGGGCCTGGCGCACTTTGCTGTTGGCTGGAAGCGTGGACGGATTTTTCAGCTGGTCTGGCGGTAATCCACTGTTGTTGCTGGCCTCCCGCACTGTGTTGACGCTGGCAGAGAAGATCGAGCTGGTGAGGAAATACGCTGCCGAGTCGATGGACTGGCCACCGAACACGGGGCTGGTTGACCCCTGATAGGCCCGGCTGACAGGTGCTGCAATCGCGTAGTAACCCCAGGTGTTCTGCGCTTGCTGGCGAATTTGCGGTGGTAGCGACGGAAAGGTGAATTGGCTGTTGTAGTTGATGCCCGCGTAGTCATCGATCGCACTGACGGCAACATTGAATCCTGCGGTCAGGAGCGAGCCGGCGCACATGGCGCAGGGGTCCAGCGTAGTCACGACGGTCAGTTGGTTGGGCGGTGGCAGCTTCAGTGGCGAAGCGTTTTCGTAATACCAGTCCACCAGTTGTCGTTCGCCGTGGGCGGTAGGGTCGTGGGGCAGGAAGTAAGTCGTGCCACCGCGGGGGAACGGCATCAATACGTTGTTGTGCAGCGCGGCAATCACTTGTCCTGTTGCGTTGTTGATGAGGGCGCCACCCACCGCGAAGGTTTGCTGCAATGCAGCTTCAATGGCTTGGTTGGCAACGGCATCGACGGCTTCCTGCGCATTGTTCAGTGTGCTCATGGTTTCTCAGCTCCTTGCTTCCTGATCGCCAGACAATTCTGACGCTGGGCAAAGATAGTTGAGGTTTTCAGCGTCGTTTATGTTCTTTTGGTTTAACGCTTATGCACAACGTGGTTGTCGGCGCACGCAATCGTGCGTGAATTTGTGGACTCGTTCTCATCTGGCACGCAAATCACTGTTTTTCAGGTTTTTTATTCAAGTGTACGAAATCTGAACAGTATCGTTTCACCCCTGAAACAGCTGTAAATGTTGGATCCACGATATTTTCATCAACAGAGTTATCCACAGGCTGCGCATCATTAGAGGCGTTGTGCCAATAGCAGGAAATTGCGTGGCGTCAGCGGGGTTTCACAGAAGGTGCCGAGGCGAACGGTGTAGCCCTGTTCGAACAGGAAAAGCGCCCGATCGAGTACCAGCCAAAGCTCCAGTGGGCGTCGGAAAAGGCCACGCAACAGCTCCAGATTGCGCACTTGCGCCAGGCGCTGCCAACCGCTGGCTTCCAGTGCCGCCCAATCTTGCGGGCCGATTGTGGATAAGTCCTTGAGTCCGCCCAGATGCTGGCAGTACTCGGCGAAGGTCCTGTCCAGCCAGGCGCTTGGCAGGGACGGCGTTGGCAGGTACTCATCCACGCCACGCAGCTGGCGTTGCAGCAGGTCGAAGGCCAGTCGCCGGGCCATGGAAGTGTCGCGCTGACGGCGGACGCGCGCACCCGCGGTCACGGTTTCGCTCATCGGCAGTGCGAGATCGTCGATAGACAGCTGTAGATCGGAGTTCCTGGCGGCCGAAGATATCGGTGAGTACTGGGGAAGACTGATTCGGTTATAGCAGCAAGGTGCGATGGCGAGTTGTTTGCAGCCCGCTGCGCTGGCCAGATGGATCAGTTGCACGTGCAGATCGCCACAGGCGTGCAGGGCTACCGGTGTGTGGTCAGCGGTCAATAGCGTAGCGGTATCCGCCGTGAGCACATCTTGCTCGATATGCAGCGCATGCAGTCCATGGCGTTGGCTGAGGGCCTGTCCGCTGGCAACCAGCGCCGGGTCGTATTCCAGGCAGGTCAGTTGTTGACCGGCATGCAGCAACCGACGCCCCAGGTGCCCCTTGCCCGAGCACCAGTCCAGCCAATGCGTCGGCACATGGGCAAACTGCAATCGACTGGCGAAGGCTTCAATCTGCTGCCACTTGCGACCCGGCACATCCACGTTCAGACGATGCCCCGCAGCCTCCAGTGCATGCGCCGGCAATTCACCCACGGCCGCCAATTCAAGAGACAGCGCCGCCAAGGAAGCAAAAGGTTCCGGCGCGTCCAGCAGGGCAGGTTGGTTGTGGGCGTTCTCTGCGTCTTCGAGTGATCGGCCACGTAGCCAGGCGGCCAATTCGGGGTAGGCCGTTTCCCAGGGAAGCTGCAGATGGGTGAACGGTCGAGGCTTCCACAGCGCCTGGTGCCGTGTCAGAAAAGCATCCAGCGCGGTGAAGCGGGCGAGCAGGGACTCGCCCGTCAACACGTGGGCATCAACGCCCTTGGCAGGCATCGACGCGCAACCAGCACTCCAGCAGCTTGAAGCCGCGCACCAGCACATACGCCATCAGCAGGTAGAACATGCCGGCGGCGAAGAAGATCTCCACCGGCAGGTAGGTCCGGGCAATGATGGTGCGGGCCATGCCGGTCAGCTCCAGCAGGGTCACGGTGCTGGCCAGGGCGCTGGCCTTGAGCATCAGGATCACTTCGTTGCTATAGGCCGGCAGGCCGATGCGCGCGGCGCGGGGCAGCATGATGTAGATCAGCGCCTTGGCCTTGGACATGCCCAGGGCTCGCGCCGCTTCGATCTCGCCCGGCGGAATCGCCTGAATCGCGCCGCGCAGGATCTCGGCGATGTAGGCCGCGGTGTGCAGGGTCATGGTCGCGGTGGCGCACCAGAACGGATCGCGCAGGTACGGCCACATCGAGCTGTTACGGATGATGTCGAACTGCGCCAGGCCGTAGTAGACGAGGAACAGTTGAACCAGCAACGGCGTGCCACGGAAAAAGAAGATGTAGCCGTAGGGAAATGCCCGCACCCACCACAGGCGTGACGAGCGAGCAATGCCCAGGGGAATCGCCAGCAGCAGGCCGGCGATCACGGCGATGGCCACCAGCTCCAGGGTCAGGGTTGCGCCCTGGGCCAGTTTCGGCAGCCACTTGATGATGATTTCCCAGTTCATTGGGCGCTCCTCGCGAAGCCGCGAGCGGCGCGTTTTTCCAGGAAGTGCATGCCGGTCATGGCCAGGATCGTCAGGCTCAGGTACATGAATGCAGCGACCATATAGAAGGTGAACGGTTGCTTGGACACGGTCACGCCGATTTGCGCGTGACGCATGATTTCCTCCAGGCCGATCACCGACACCAGTGCGGTGTCCTTCATCAGGATCATGAACAGGTTGCCCAGGCCGGGCAGGGCGATGCGCCACATCTGCGGCATGATCAACTTGGTGAAGATGCGCCATTTCGACAGGCCCAGCGCCACACCGGCTTCACGATGGCCTTTTGGGATGGCGAGGATCGCGCCGCGAAACACTTCCGTGGCGTAGGCGCCGAAGCACAGGCCCAGGGCGATGACGCCGGCGGCGAAGGCATTGAGTTCCAGGTCGGGGTTGCCGAAGAACTCGCCCAGGGCGCGCATCAGGTTGACGGTGCCGAAGTAGATCAGCAGGACCCAGAGCAGTTCCGGAATTCCGCGAACCAGGGTCGAATAGGTGCCGCCAAGCCATTGCAACGGCTTGTACGGGGAAGTCTTGGCCAAGGCGCCGAGCAGACCGAGTACCAGTCCCAGGCACAGGGCTGAGAGCGCCAGTTTCACAGTCATCAGCGCGCCAGCGGCGAGCGCCGGGCCGAATCCGTAGAGGTCGATAATCATGGATTTCTTTTCAAATCGCGGCAGGCAAGGCCGGGGACCGGCGCCGTCAGCAGGCGGCACCGGTCCGGCAGGTCAGGATCAATAGATGCTGAACGGGAAGTACTTGTCGTTGATTTTCTTGTAGGTACCGTCAGCAACGATTTCTTTGAGCGCGGCGTTCAGCTTTTCGCGGATCGGATCGTTCTTGCGCACGGCGATACCGATCTTGTCGCTTTCTTCCACCGGATCGCCCTTGAATTCGTAGGCGCGGCCAGCGTCGCTTTTGAGCCACTCGTAGTTGACGTATTTGTCCGCCAGGATGCCGTCCAGGCGACCGGAAGTCAGGTCGAGGTAGGCGTTTTCCTGGGTGTCGTAGAGTTTGACTTCAACGCCCGGCATGTTGTCTTCCAACCAGGTGCCGGCGAGGGTCGCACGTTGTGCGCCGATCACTTTGCCTTGCAGGGACGCCTTGTCGGTCTTGAACTCTTTGTCTTTTGGCGCGATGAATTGCAGCTTGTTGGAGTAGTACGGGTCGGTGAAGTCCACCGCTTGCTTGCGCTCGTTGGTGATCGACATCGAAGAGATCAGGAAGTCGAACTTCTTGGCGTTCAGGGCCGGAATGATGCCGTCCCAGTCGGAAGTCACGACGGTGCATTCGACTTTCATCTTGGCGCACAGGGCGTCGCCGATTTCCTTGTCGAAGCCGACCACGTTGCCACTGGCATCTTTGTTGTTGAACGGCGGGTAGGCCGCTTCGATGCCCATCTTCAGGGTTTCGGCCATGGCACCGGCGCTGAAGGCCAGGGTGACGGCGGCGGCCAGGAAGATTTTTTTGAAGTTCTGCATGCGGGTAGCTCCGTTAGCGGTTGCTGGACATGAATTGTTTGCAGCGTGCCGAAAGCGGGTTTTCAAACACCTGCTGTGGCGATCCTTGCTCTTCTACCAGGCCCTGGTGCAGGAACACCACTTCGCTGGAAACCTGACGGGCGAAGCCCATTTCATGGGTCACCAGCAGCATGGTGCGGCCTTCTTCGGCCAGTGCGCGGATGACATTAAGTACTTCCTGGACCATTTCCGGGTCAAGGGCGGAGGTGGGCTCGTCGAACAGGATGACTTTGGGCTGCATGGCCAGGGTGCGGGCGATGGCCGCGCGCTGTTGTTGACCACCGGACAGTTGTGCGGGGTAGGCATGGCGCTTGTCGGCGATACCAACCTTGGCCAGCAAGGCTTCGGCCACTTCGATGGCTTCGGCCTTGCTCTGGCCGAGCACGCGGCGCGGTGCTTCGATGATGTTGTCGAGCACGCTCATGTGCGGCCACAGATTAAAGTTTTGAAACACAAAACCAATTTCGCTGCGCAGGCGATTGATCTGCTTGCCGTCGGCAGCGACCAGTTCACCATTCTTGGCGGCTTTGAGCTTGAGCTCCTCGCCGGCGACCAGGATCTGGCCCTGATGCGGGTTTTCCAGCAGGTTGATGCAGCGCAGGAACGTGGACTTGCCGGAGCCGGAAGAACCCAGGATCGAGATCACATCGCCGTCGCGGGCGGTCAGCGAGATGCCTTTGAGCACCTCCAGCGAGCCGTAGCGTTTGTGCAGGTTGCGGATTTCAAGCGCGGGCGTGGCCTCAGCCATGTGCGTTCCTCATTGTGTTTTGCGCTCCTGCTGTTGGCGGCCTTACTGGCGAGGCGGCCAAGCTAGCATAGCGTTTCCAAGGCAGCCAACAGCGCTACGGGCAGTAAACGGGTGGCATGTGGCAGGTTGTCGCATCGGCACAGCAGACTGTCGCCCCGTCAACAACCGAACAGTCGTTTGAACCCTGCTTCCGGATAAAAAGCCAGGCGGCCGTTCTAAAAAAGGGCGCGATGTTGCCAGCTTTGGCGGGGGGTTGGAAGCGTAAACAGGCCAAAGGTGGCCGAACTGCACTTTTATCGTGCGTCGAGCCATTTTTGGGTGTGTTTCCGGTGCGCGGGATCGTCACTTGAAGTGAGTCGCAGGGTAACGTTCTGGCAAAGTGCCATTAATATCAATGGCTTGCGATGACTGTCCGGTCAGGTTGAAATCGCCGGGGTAGACGGTTTTGAAACATTTTGGCGCAATTATTGCGTGCAGATTCCGGAACGCCCCGTTTGTTTCTTTTTACAAAGAGGAACACCGAGCGGGTGAACGTATTCGCTTCTCCTTACAAAGGTAGTTTCAATGAGCAGTACCCAAAGCTCTAATGGCCTCGAACAGGGGCTCAAACCGCGTCATGTGACCATGCTGTCGATTGCCGGGGTTATCGGTGCCGGCCTGTTCGTCGGCTCGGGTCACGCAATTGCCGCCGCAGGCCCGGCTGTACTGTTGGCTTACGCCGCCGCCGGTATGCTGGTGGTGTTGGTCATGCGCATGCTCGGCGAGATGGCCGTTGCTTCGCCGGACACAGGTTCCTTCTCGACGTACGCCGATCGCGCGATCGGTCACTGGGCCGGTTTCACCATCGGCTGGTTGTACTGGTGGTTCTGGGTGCTCGTCATCCCGCTGGAGGCCAACGCCGCCGCGACCATCCTGCATGCCTGGTTCCCTAACGTGGCTATCTGGGCCTTTGCCTTGGTGATCACGATGTTGCTGACGGTAACCAACCTGTTCAGCGTGAAGAACTATGGCGAGTTCGAATTCTGGTTCGCCCTGGTCAAGGTCCTGGCGATCATCGGTTTCATCGTGCTCGGCGTGCTGGCGATCTTCGGCTTCCTGCCTGGCAGCCAGGTCAGCGGCGTTTCGCACCTGTTCGACACACAGGGCTTCCTGCCAAACGGCATGGGCGCTGTGTTGGGCGCGATCCTGACCACCATGTTCTCCTTCATGGGTACCGAAATCGTGACCATCGCGGCCGCGGAATCGAAGAACCCTGGCAAGCAAATCTCCAAGGCCACCAACTCGGTGATCTGGCGGATCGGCTTGTTCTACCTCGTATCGATCTTCATCGTTGTGGCCCTGGTGCCATGGAACGATCCGGTACTGGCCAGCCTCGGTTCCTACCAGACCGTGCTTGAGCGCATGGGCATTCCGAATGCCAAAATGATTGTTGATATCGTGGTACTGGTCGCCGTGACCAGCTGCCTGAACTCGGCGCTCTACACCTCGTCGCGCATGTTGTTCTCCCTGGGCAAGCGCGGTGATGCACCGGCCATGTCCACCCGTACCAACAGCAGCGGCACGCCATACTGGGCGGTGATGTTGTCCACAGGTGCTGCGTTCCTGGCGACATTCGCCAACTACGTGGCCCCGGCGGCGGTATTCGAATTCCTGCTGGCCAGCTCCGGTGCCATTGCACTGCTCGTGTACCTGGTGATTGCGGTCTCGCAACTGCGCATGCGCAAACAGCGTATGGCTCGCGGCGAGAAAATCGTCTTCAGCATGTGGCTGTTCCCGGGCCTGACCTACGCGGTGATCGTGTTCATCGTCGGCGCCCTGACCATCATGCTGTTCCAGGAGGCCCATCGTGTGGAAATCCTCGCGACCGGTCTGCTCGGTATCATGGTGGTAGCGGCCGGCTTGCTGGTTGCTCGCCGTCGTCGTAACGAGAAGATGATCGGGGCGGTTGCGCGCTGAGTCCCTGACTCACGCCAGACGTTGTTGAAATGAAAAACGGCCGCTGTCAGCGATGACAAGCGGCCGTTTTTGTTTGCGTTGAAATCGTTACTCGCTTTTGTCTTCCTGCGCTTCCAGCGTCTGGCGATAGCTGTCGAGTGCATCGCCGAAGTCGGTGATGAACTGCGAGTCGGTCAGCCAGGCCTGGGCGGTGTCGCGGTCCATGCCGTCAGCCCACATGCGATAGTCGATCAGCATGTCGGCGGCCAGGTGGGTAGCGGCCATGGCTTCGTTGTCGGCGTTTTCCATGTCCAGCAGCTCTGGGTGGTCGTTGATGATCCCGGCGAGGTCGGTCAGCAGGGTCAGCAGCATGTCATTGCGACCGATGGCTTCCGCGTCGCGCATCTTGCTGAACATCGCCAGGGTGTATTCCGGGATCGGCTCGCCCATTTCGCCCAGGTCAGCGTCCTGCGCGGCGGGTTTTCGGCCGTGGATGTTGATCTGTCTGGCTTTGGCTTTTGCGCGTTTGGCGCGTTTCTGTTGCTTGTTCAGGGAGGCCATGGGAACTCAGTTCGGTTTCTGTTGGGTTTGGGCCGCGATGGCGTCGGACGCCGCCACGTAGTCAGCCTGGAAGGCCGGGGATTCGATCCATGCCAGGGCACCGGCTTCGTCGGTGTCGGCGGACCATTGGCGATACTCGATCAGCGCCGCGAGGATGAAATCCATCGCGCCTTCCTCGCCTTCCTGCTCGTATACCAACTCCAGCAACGGGTCCTCGAGGAAGGCCGCGCACATGGCTTGCTGGCTGATCTTTTGTGCGTCGATCATTTTCTTGAACAGTTCGGTCAGGTCCACCGATTCGAAGTCGATGCGGTCGTCGTTCGGGTCCAGCTCGACCGGCGCGGCGGCCCGTTGAGTGCGGTTTTGCTTGGCCTTGGCCTTGGCGCGGGAGGCGCGTTTTTGCTGCTTGTTGGCGGAGGCCATGGGCGTCGTTCCGTAATTCGTTGAAAGGGCGGCTGGTTCAGCTGCGTGGCACCGTCCGCCCGGGTGTGCCGGGGGCCAGCTCGCCGTTTTGCAGCCAGGACAATGCGATGGGCCATAGTGTGGCTTGGTATGCGCTGCGAAAAAAGGCGAAATGGCCAACTTCTTTTTCGCCGATGTCTTCGGGTGCAATGCGCAGGTGAGTGTTGTTGCTGTGGGTGAAGTAGTTGAGCAGGCGTTCGATGGCGGGAATCGTGCCATAGGGATCGTCGCTGATACTGATGGCCAGGGCTTTTGCGGTGACGGCGGCGAAGTGTCTTGTGTGGAGGTCCCGGCCGCTGGGGCGCTTCTCGTAACGAGCGGTGGGCGTACTCCAGTCACGGACCACCCCGGCGGGGGTGTCTTCCAGCCAGCCAAGGCGCTTGCCGGGAAAGTAACCGTAAATCATCGTGAGCAACGGCATCACCACATGCCACTTGCCAAGCATCCGCCAGCGATGTGAGGGTGCATAGTCGCGCCAGTACGCGAATTGCGCGCCAACCGTCACCATGCGGCGGATAAGCCGTCCCGACGCTCCCAGGCCCGCTGCACAGCCTCCAAAGCTGTGGCCGACCACATCGATCGGCTGATCGGGAAACTCACGCTGTGCGCGCTTGAGCATCGCTTCGAAATCCAGGGCGCCCCAGTCGGACCAAGAGGCCTTCAATCCTTTCAGTGACGTCGGGCGCGATTCACCGATGCCGCGGTAGTCGTAGGTGATCACGTCAAAGTCATTGGCAAACAGGTAGTCCGCGAAGCGTGAGTAGTGACGGCAGCGCACCGAGGTGGCGGCATTGATGATGACGACCGGGCGCTGAGTGTCCTTGGCAGCATGCCGCCAGCTGAAACCTCCCAGTGCGAAGCCGTCTGCCGCGACCTCCTTGAAGGGTTCGCCAAGGGCGTCACCCGCCAGCGGCAGTTCGATCTGAGTGGGCGCTAGAGGTGGGGTTTCCTGCAAGTTCATCGGTGCCCGTCCTTTGCGGAGAGTTGCCAACGATAGTCTTCACACGGCGGATGAACAATCCATCGGGGCTACAGTTGTTTCTCCTTCAGCCGCTCTTCAGGCATCGCGCATTGTCGATGCTTAGCAGTCCGGGGTCGTTCCGCGCTCACCCCAAGTCTGAATCAATCTAAAACTCCTGCCTCCGCGCGCAAATCAAAAGAAGGGTAACGATTGGGTTCTGAAGAGCCCGGGAGTCGACATCATGAAAACCTTTCATTCACTGCTGTTGCCCATCGCCACAGTCGGCGTATTCATGTTTCCAGCCATATCGCCTGCCGCCAGCCTGGAGCCTGTTGATGGTTCGGGCGTGCAGATTCAGCGGCAAGAGGAAAACGGAATTGCCTATCTGTCTGGCGGCATTGGCGATGATGAAGCGCACGCTATCCAGCAGACCACGGGCTACAACCTGCACATGATCTTCTCTGTTGGCCCGCTAAACGAGTACATCCCTGATGTGAACGTGGTCATACAGAAGGACCACGGACAAACCGTGCTGACACTCAGCGAAGCCGGCCCGCTGGTTTACGTCCAGTTGCCCGCTGGCAAATACACTGTCGTCGCCTCGCGCAACGGCGAAGAGCGGCGGGATACGGCGGATATCGGCAACGGAGCGGCCCGCAACCTGGTCTTTCACTGGAATAGTAAAAGTTAGCGAATGGCCAGAAAACCGGGAGGCAAATAGGACCCTGAATCTTGCGACTCAGGGTTTTTTGTACGTGTGGTGGGTGATTGGTTGGGAGATCTGGTTGATTGAAATGCTCATAACCAAGCCAATGACTGGATCACCGCAACGCGCAAGGGATTGGTTTCTACGCTCAGCAGCTTGATGGCCAAGGCGCAGCAGACCACGATCAAAAAGCCGGCGCAGAAAGCGACGAGCGCCAACATGCCAATGAGATCCCAAGACATTACATTCCTCCCTGTTAGTGATTGGCCGGCGATCACATGACTGTTCATGCAGCAGCCTGAATACTCAAGCAATCAGCCCTGCAGCAGTAATGGATCCTCAGAAATAACGATGGGGGTGGAAAATTTTGAAAGTCCGAAAGTGCGAACCAAGACCGGTGATGAGCGGGCGACCCGGGCCCTTCTCAAGTCCGCAAACAGCCGTCTTTCAATGGCTGTTTACGGAATGCATTGCACTAGGCTTTTCGGTTTGCCAAAACGCAATGGATGGAGTGCTGAACAAACACCTGGGGGATGTGTTAGCGGATGCTGCGGATGTTGCCTTTGTTGCCTTTTACCGTGACGGAAACTTTCTTGAAGATGAAGTAGTTTTCTTCGTTCACTTCGTAGCGAGGGGCGACGATCAGGTCGGCTCCGGAGGATTTGACCGCTTTGTAGGCCGCGGCCGATTTGACGGCGCTGACGGGATCCAGGCCAAGACCGCTCAGGCCGCCGCTTTCACCGCCGTAGCTGACGCCGTCGGCAAATTGGGAATCGCCACCAAACTTGAGGAAGCCGAACAGGACGTTGACCGAAGACTGGCCGGAGATGGCGTCACCGACGGCGATGTCTGCCTTCAGGTCTGCTTTGACGGTGCTGTCGATCGGCGAAGAAGGTTGGCTGGTGTTGTAGCTGACACAGCCGCTTGCTGTCGCGATGATGGTCGACAGGGCGAGGAACTTCAAAAGCGTATTCAAGAAATGCTTCCTTACTTTGAAACGTTGAATGCAGGCAGATTTGCTGCTGCAAAAGTTTCACTGTGCAAGGGGGGCATGCTCAATGAGACGTATCTCAAAGTCGTGTGTGAGGGTGAGGGCGCGACTGAAAGGAAAAGGGCGCCGCTCGTGTAAGAAATTTCGGCGGCGTCAGGATTGGACAAATCCAGGGCATAAAAAAACCCTGAATCTTGCGATTCAGGGTTTTCGGTATTTGGTGCCCAGAGACGGAATCGAACCGCCGACACGGGGATTTTCAATCCCCTGCTCTACCGACTGAGCTATCTGGGCAACGGGGCGCATTAAAAGGGTTTTTCGGATTTACGTCAACGACTTTTTTAAAATTTCTTAAATTAATTCCGTCGCTTACGATCCGCCCCCCGATTTTGCAGGGTTACTCTGCAGGCGGAACGTAGCCTTCGGCCTTGGCGTAATCCTCGCCGGAGAAGTACTTGTCCATCTCGCCCTGCAGATATTTACGGTCTTCGGCGTTCATCATGTTCAGGCGTTTTTCGTTGATCAGCAGGGTCTGGTGCTTTTGCCAGTCGGCCCAGGCCTTGGCCGAGACGTGGTCAAAAATGTCCTGGCCCTTGGCGCCCGGGAATGGAGCGCGCTCCAGGGCTGGCAATTCTTCTTTGTACTTGCGGCACATGATGGTGCGGGTCATGACGATTCTCCTGCGTTCAATACGGCGGCCGCGCGTTCGAGCAAGGTTTTGACCGGGGCGGCGAGGCCCAGGCGCGGCGGGGTGGCGAGGTTATACCAGAGCCAGTCGGCCTCGGCCACGTGGTGGCCGTCCTCCTGGACCTGTACCAGCCAGGGTTCGATGGATAACTGAAAATGGCTGAAGGTATGCACCAGGTTCGGCAGGGCCTGTTGATTGCCCAGCGCCAGTGAGTGCTGCGAAGCCAGGTGCTGCAGGTCGTCGAGGTCATCGAGTTCCGGCAGGCTCCACAAACCGCCCCACAAGCCGGTGGAAGGGCGACGGTAAAGCAGAATCGCGCCGTCGCCGTTGGCGAGCAACGGCATCAGCGTGCGCTTCTGAGGCACGGCCTTGCGCGGTTTGGGGATCGGGTAGCGCGTCTCCAGACCGAGCATGTGCGCCTCGCAGCCCTTTTGCAGCGGGCAGAGCAGGCAGCTCGGCTTGCTGCGGGTGCAGAGCGTGGCGCCCAGATCCATCATCGCCTGGGTGTAGGCGTTGACCCGATCATGGGGTGTAAAGCGCTCAGCATTGGCCCAGAGCTGTTTGGCGACCTTTGGTTCTCCCGGGTAACCCTCCTGCGCGGTAAATCGAGCCAGCACGCGTTTGACGTTGCCGTCGAGGATCGGCGCCCGCAGGCCCATGCTGATGCTGGCAATGGCCCCGGCCGTAGACAGGCCGATGCCCGGCAGATCGGTGAGCTTTTCCACGTCCCGGGGAAATTCGCCGCCGTACTGGTCGACGACGATCTTCGCGGTCTTCTGCAGATTGCGCGCACGGGTGTAGTAACCCAGGCCTGTCCACAGGTGCAGCACTTCGTCCTCAGGCGCAGCGGCCAGGGCTTCGACCGTCGGCAGCGAGGCCATGAAGCGATCGAAGTAATTGAGCACGGTGCTGACCTGGGTCTGCTGCAACATGATTTCCGAAACCCACACCCGATACGGGTTGATGTCCTGTTGCCATGGCAGGTCATGCCGGCCATGGCGGTCGTACCAATCCAGCACCGCCGTTGAAAACTGTTCGGCTTTCATCGCTTGAACAGCCCCTTGAGTGCATCTTTCAGTTCAGGGCTGACCTTGTCGCCCAGCTTCTCGTCGATTTTTTCGCTGATCTTGTCTCCGGCCAGTTTGCTTGCGACCTGACCCATGCGCTCGTTGTCGAGACGGCATGCCTTGGCACCCAGTTCCAGCGGACCACGGCAACGCAGTGGCCACTCGATACCGACAAACTTGTCGCCCACCTGGCAAGCGGGGTCCGGCATGGCGCTGGTGTCGCCTTCGACGATGATGCCCACGCGGTAATCCATGCCCAGCACTCGCAGGTCGACATCACCGTCACCCTTGACGGTCATGCCCGGGATGCGCACTTTCAGGTCCGGGTTGCTGGCCACGCCATTGCGCAAGGTCAGGCTGCCCTTGAGTTCCTGGAACGGTGTGTCCTTGCCCCGTGGCTCGCCGCTGAGGGTTTTGCGGTTGAGCGTGGCGATGCCCTTGCACAGTTGTTGTTCAAGGTTGGCGTTGAGCAGCACACCATTGTTGATGACGAAACCGGCGTTGCCGTTGAGGGTTTCGATCAGCGCTTTCTGGCTGTTGCCGTTGCCGGTCAGGTTGCTGTTGAGGGTCACCAGGCCTTTGACCGGTGGGTTCTTGCCCTGGCTTTCAAGGATTTTCTCCACCGGCACCCGGTTGATCTTCGTCTGCAAGTTCAGCGCGGGTACCTGCTGGCGTACGTCGAGGGTGCCCGTGGCTTCGAAGTTGCCGCCATACAGATCGCCGCGCAGGTTTGTCAGGGTCAGCAGTCCGCCCTGGCCGTTGGCCTTGAGCGCCGCGTTCTGAATCGGCAGTTTTTCCAGGGTCAGCTGGCCAAAGGTCAGGTCGGCATCCACATCGAGTTTGCTCAGGCGCTCCACCGGCAACAGGCGCTCGTTGCTCCATGCGTCCTTGGTCGGTGCCTGTGGCAGCGGTGTGCTGCCGGCGCCGGCCAGGGCATCCGCTTCGGTGCTGGCGACTTCGGCCTGACGCACTTGCGTCGCGCTGTTGGCCTCAGCCGACTTCGGCCGCATATAACGGTCGACGTTGAAAGTGTCGGCCTTGAGCACCGCTCGCAGCGATTGCTTGGCGAAGTCTTCGACGGCGATGCGGCCGCTGAAGGTGCTGTCGTCGACTTTCAGGTTGATTTCGTCCAGTACAAGGCTGGTCGGCGTGCCCGCCAGGCGACTGACCAGTTCGACCTTGCTCAGGCTGCCTTCGGCCATCGCCGGGAGCGTCTGACCGATGCTGTCGACGAACTTCGCCAGATCAAACTGGGCAATCGACAGGCCACCGCTGATCTGTGGCGTCTTGTCGAGGTCGTTGACCTTCAGCTCGCCCAGCGCACGCAGTTGGTTGGCGGAGATCTTGATGCCGGTCCACTCGGCGACGTTGGCCGCCTTGTCCAGTAACAACTGGCCCTGGGCGGCGAAGGTCATGGTCTTGCCTTGCAGCGGGTCGCCGGCAACTTCGCCGGACAATCTCATGTCTTCGAGTTTGTAGCGCTGCAATGCGCGCTCGAAACGCAGCTCACCGTTGAGCTCGGTGCGCACCCGCAGAACCGGTTGGTTGGTACCGAGGAACGCGGTGAGTTTGATCGGAGTGTTGGTGGAGTCATGCACCGGGCCGGTACTGAGCTGAATGCTTTCGGCGCTGAATTGCTTGCCGGTCTTCTCGTCGTTGTATTCAACGCGGGCGTTGTTGACGGTCAGGCTGTCGATGTCGAGGCGCACCGGCTGGGACGGTTTTTCAACCTGGGTCGTGGTTTGTGGGGCCGGTTCACCGGAGGTGGCGGCAGGCGTGCCGGTCGTGGTCGGTGCCGGGACCTTGCCGATGTCTTCCCAATTGCCGTGGCCATCCTTGTCACGGGTCAGGCGCAGGTTCAGGCCTTCGACGCGGACATCGCTCATTTGCACTTCACGACGCAGCAGCGGCAGCACGCGGACCGACAGGCCGAGCATCTGCAGATCGGCAAACGGTTCGGTGGGCTTGGCCAGGGTCGCAACACCGGCATCGTGCAATTCCAGGCCCAGCCATGGGAACAGGCTCCAGCCGATATCGCCATTGAGCGTCAGCTCGATGTGGGCCTTGTCGCGGGCTATCTGGCGAATCTCGTCTTTGTAGTTGTTGGGATCGAAGAAGTGGGTCAGGGCAAAGCCCAGCGCCACAATGATCAGCAACAACCCGAGAAGTACCAGACCCAGGATTTTGCCGAACGCTTTCATGGGCGAGTCCTTGTATTTAGTCGAATTCGAAATTTAGCCGAGGAGTATAGCGCTCAGTAACGGACGACCGGTCAGCGATCATTTCTACATAACATCCAGTAGCACATTCAGCTTTGCGGCCAGCGCCCGGGATTCCAGGTGCCCGGCCGGGGACAGCAGGCGCAAAGTGGCACCGGATTGCGCGGCCATCTTCTGTGCTTCGCGCACCAGACGTTCAGCGACGCCACGGCGACGAGTGATTTTTCGCACGCATAGATGAGACAAATGCCAGACGTCAGGGTGCCGTTGCAGTCGTGCCGCACCCAGCAGCCGGTCATTGAAGCGCCCGGCAATCAGCGACCCGTCCTGCAGGCAGGCTTCGATCAGCGATGAGTCCCCGGCGAACGGTGCGAACAGCCAGTCCGGAGCGTCGCGATAAATCTTCTGCAGGTCTTGCTGATCCTGGCCGGTGGCTTCGTTCAACGGCTCGACAATGATTGGCATAGTGATTCCTGTGGGTTGTAAGCGATTCGCGAACTGATGGGGCGACCGTTGCCGGGGCCTGTCGCTCAAGAGGTCAGATAACGTACAAAACGTGATGTCAGTTTGGTATTTCTGTCACTTGCAAATGGTAACCTTCGTCCGTTCGTCGGTCCTTCTGCGGCGAGATGTCGCAGCGAAAGGAAGTTTCACCCGGAAAAAACGGTCATGCCTGTGTGCACTCAAGGCTGGAGGGGTGAAGAGTGGCTGAGGAACCATACTAATAATTGGGGGATACACAATGACCACGAGCATTACGGCGGACGGCGTAACGGCCGATCGATCCGCGTTCCTGTCCAAGGAACGCATTATCGCCAAGCCCGGTTTCAACCGTTGGCTGGTACCACCGGCCGCGCTGGCCATCCACTTGTGCATCGGCATGGCCTACGGCTTCTCGGTGTTCTGGTTGCCACTGTCCAAGGCTTTGGGAATCACCGCTCCGGTGGCTTGCGCGCCGGACATGAGCTTTATCGCTCAAGTCTTTTCTTCGCAATGCGACTGGCCGATCTCGATGCTCGGCTGGATCTATACCCTGTTCTTCATCTTCCTGGGTTGCTCGGCCGCGATCTGGGGCGGCTGGCTGGAACATGCCGGGCCTCGCAAGGCTGGCGTTGTGTCGGCGCTGTGCTGGTGTGGCGGTCTGCTGATTTCGGCGCTGGGTGTGTACACGCACCAGATCTGGCTGATGTGGATCGGCTCCGGCGTAATTGGTGGTATCGGCCTGGGCCTGGGGTACATCTCGCCGGTGTCGACCCTGATCAAATGGTTCCCGGACAAGCGCGGCATGGCCACCGGCATGGCAATCATGGGTTTTGGCGGCGGCGCGATGGTCGGTGCACCGCTGGCTGCAGCGCTGATGGGGCATTTCGCCTCGCCTACCAGTGTCGGCGTGTGGCAGAGCTTCCTGGTGATGGCCGCGATCTATTTCGTGTTCATGATCGGTGGCGCCTTGTCTTACCGCGTGCCGCCAACCGGCTGGAAGCCTGAAGGCTGGACCGCTCCGGTGAAGAAAGCCTCGAATGCGATGATCACTCATCGTCATGTTCACGTGAATGTGGCGTGGAAGACCCCGCAATTCCGTCTGGTGTGGCTGGTGCTGTGCCTGAACGTTTCCGCCGGTATTGGCATCCTGGGCATGGCGTCGCCTCTGTTGCAGGAAGTGTTCGCCGGCAAGTTGCTGGGTAACGGGCTGACGTTTGGTCAGCTGGACGCTGCGCAATTGGCTTCGATCGCCGCGATCGCTGCTGGCTTCACCGGTCTGCTGAGCCTGTTCAACATCGGTGGCCGCTTCTTCTGGGCTTCGTTCTCGGACTATCTGGGGCGTAAAAACACCTACTTCGTGTTCTTCGCCCTGGGCTTTGCCCTGTATGCGCTGATCCCGAACCTCGGTCATTTGGGCAACGTTGCGCTGTTCGTGGCGGCGTTCTGCATCATTCTGTCGATGTACGGCGGTGGTTTCGCAACGGTGCCGGCTTACCTGGCTGACCTGTTCGGCACGCAAATGGTCGGCGCGATCCACGGTCGCCTGTTGACCGCATGGGCGGCGGCGGGCGTGTTGGGGCCGGTATTGGTGAACTACCTGCGTGAATATCAGCTGAGCATCGGCGTCGAGCGTGCGGCGGCCTATGACATCACCTTGTACATTCTCGCCGGCCTTCTGGTGCTGGGCTTCCTGTGCAACCTGCTGGTGCACCCGGTGGCCGACAAGTACTTCATGACCGACGCCGAACTGGCCGCCGAACAGGCACTGGGCCACGACAAGGGCGCTGACAGCAGCACCGTGCTGGAGTGGAAAGCCGCGGCGGGCTCCAAGCCGTTGGCGATTGCCGCTTGGTTGGTAGTGGGGATTCCGTTGGCGTGGGGTGTTTGGGTGACCCTGCAGAAGACGGCAGTGTTGTTCCACTAAGTCAGCGTTTTTCCCTTGTGGGAGCGAGCCTGCTCGCGAATGCGGCCTGACAGTCGACAGAGATGTTGAATATGAGGGCCTCTTCGCGAGCAGGCTCGCTCCCACTTTGGTTTTATGTGACCTTAAAATGGCTTGTATGGACATGTACATCGCTGAAGCCCCCGGATTCACTCCGTCAGCGATATCACCTCCCGTGTTTCTGTTTCCGGCCCGCGCCCCTATAATGGTTGCCTTTTTCGCCCAATGATTTTGCGGAGCTGGTGATGGCCGAACGTAAGGCGTCTGTCGAGCGCGACACTCTGGAAACCCAGATCAAAGCCTCGATCAACCTGGATGGCACCGGAAAGGCCCGATTTGAGATCGGTGTCCCTTTTCTTGAGCACATGCTCGACCAGATCGCCCGTCACGGGCTGATCGACCTGGATATCGTCAGTAAAGGCGACCTGCATATCGATGATCACCACACCGTGGAAGATGTCGGTATCACCCTGGGTCAGGCATTCACCAAAGCCATCGGCGACAAGAAAGGCATCCGTCGCTACGGTCACGCCTACGTGCCGCTCGATGAAGCGCTGTCGCGCGTGGTGATCGACTTCTCCGGCCGTCCTGGCCTGCAGATGCATGTTCCCTATACCCGCGCGACTGTCGGCGGCTTCGACGTTGACCTGTTCCAGGAATTCTTCCAGGGCTTCGTCAATCACGCCAACGTCACCCTGCACATCGACAACCTGCGTGGCCACAACACCCACCACCAGATCGAAACCGTGTTCAAGGCCTTCGGCCGTGCCCTGCGCATGGCCGTCGAGCTCGATGACCGCATGGCCGGTCAAATGCCATCGACCAAGGGCGTCCTGTAATGCAGACAGTCGCGGTTATCGATTACGGCATGGGCAACCTGCACTCGGTGGCCAAGGCCCTAGAGCATGTCGGTGCCGGCAAGGTCCTGATCACCAGCGATGCGAATGTGATTCGCGAAGCCGACCGGGTGGTTTTCCCCGGCGTCGGCGCAATTCGCGATTGCATGGCGGAGATCCGTCGCCTGGGCTTCGACTCGCTGGTGCGTGAAGTCAGCCAGGACCGTCCGTTCCTCGGCATCTGTGTCGGCATGCAAGCCTTGCTCGACACCAGCGAAGAGAACGACGGCGTCGACTGCATCGGCCTGTTCCCGGGCGCGGTGAAGTTCTTCGGCAAAGACCTGCATGAAGACGGCGAACACCTGAAAGTCCCGCACATGGGCTGGAACGAAGTGAAGCAGACGGTGAGTCACCCGCTGTGGCACAACATTCCGGATCTGGCGCGGTTCTACTTCGTGCACAGCTACTACATCGCTGCCGCCAACCCGCGGCAGGTGGTGGGCGGTGGTCATTACGGTGTCGATTTCGCCGCGGCGCTGGCCGATGGCTCGCGTTTCGCCGTGCAGTTCCACCCGGAGAAGAGCCATACCCATGGCCTGCAGTTGCTGCAGAACTTCGCTGCGTGGGACGGTCGCTGGTAAATGGCCGTCAAGAAATCCAGGCCGCCGATCCTCACGCTCACCCCCGAGCAGGAGAATGAGGCCAACAGCAAGATCAAGCGTTTCATGGAAGACCGCTTCGAACTCGACCTCGGCACATTCGAGGCGGCTGAGATTCTTGAGCTGTTTACCCGTGAAATTGCTCCGCACTATTACAACAGGGCGATTTTCGATGTGCAGACGCACCTCAAAGAGAGGTTCGAAAGCATCGAAAGCGACCTGTGGGCGCTCGAGAAAAACTGATTTCCGAGCCAAGCTGAACATTCAATTCTGAAGGTTTGCCAGATGCTGATTATTCCCGCTATCGATCTTAAAGACGGTGCCTGTGTTCGTCTGCGCCAGGGCCGCATGGAAGATTCCACGGTGTTCTCCGATGCCCCGGTGAGCATGGCTGCCAAGTGGGTGGAGGGCGGTTGCCGTCGTCTGCATCTGGTCGACTTGAACGGCGCCTTCGAAGGCCAGCCGGTCAACGGCGAAGTGGTTACCGCCATCGCCAAGCGCTACCCGAACCTGCCGATCCAGATCGGCGGCGGTATCCGTTCTCTGGAAACCATCGAGCACTACGTGAAAGCGGGCGTGAGCTACGTGATCATCGGCACCAAGGCCGTGAAAGATCCGGCGTTCGTGGCCGAAGCCTGCCGTGCGTTCCCGGGCAAGGTGATCGTCGGCCTGGACGCCAAGGATGGTTTCGTCGCCACCGACGGCTGGGCGGAAATCAGCACCATTCAGGTCATCGACCTGGCCAAGCAGTTTGAAGCCGACGGCGTGTCCGCCATCGTTTATACCGACATCGCCAAAGACGGCATGATGCAGGGCTGCAACGTACCGTTTACCGCCGCGCTGGCCGCTGCGACCAGGATCCCGGTGATCGCGTCCGGTGGCATCCACAACCTGGGCGACATCAAGACGCTGCTCGACGCCAAGGCGCCAGGCATCATCGGTGCCATCACTGGCCGGGCGATCTACGAAGGCACTCTCGACGTCGCTGAAGCGCAAGCTTTCTGCGATTCGTACAAAGGCTGAGGACTGACCATGGCGCTGGCCAAACGCATCATCCCTTGCCTGGACGTGGACAACGGCCGGGTGGTCAAGGGTGTGAAATTCGAAAACATCCGCGACGCCGGTGACCCGGTGGAAATCGCCCGTCGTTACGACGAGCAGGGCGCGGACGAGATTACCTTTCTCGACATCACCGCCAGCGTCGATGGTCGCGACACCACGCTGCATACCGTCGAGCGCATGGCCAGCCAGGTGTTCATCCCGCTGACCGTGGGCGGTGGCGTGCGCACCGTGCAGGACATTCGCAACCTGCTCAATGCCGGCGCGGACAAGGTGTCGATCAACACCGCAGCGGTGTTCAACCCGGAATTCGTCGGTGAAGCGGCGCAGCATTTCGGCTCGCAGTGCATCGTCGTCGCAATCGATGCGAAGAAGGTTTCCGGTCCGGGCGAAACCCCGCGCTGGGAAATCTTCACCCACGGCGGGCGCAAGCCGACCGGTCTCGACGCGGTTGAATGGGCGAAGAAAATGGAAGGCCTGGGGGCCGGCGAGATCCTGCTGACCAGCATGGATCAGGATGGCATGAAAAACGGCTTCGACCTGGGCGTCACTCGCGCCATCAGCGATGCGCTGGGGATTCCGGTGATCGCTTCCGGCGGCGTCGGCAACCTGCAACACCTGGCCGACGGAATCCTCGAAGGCCACGCCAGTGCGGTGTTGGCGGCGAGTATCTTCCATTTCGGCGAATACACTGTGCAGGAAGCCAAGGCTTATATGGCCCATCGCGGAATTGTGATGCGCTAAACAAACCGATGCAGGCCAGTGGACATCATGGCGGGCTCAAGGCACTCTTGGGTACGCCATGGATTTCGGTAGCCAGACAATGTTTAAACGCCTTCTTCTTGTCCTCGCCAGCGCTAGCCTGTTGTTCTTCAGTGGAGTGCAGGCGGCGGACAATCCCGGCACCGACATGGTGTTGCTGACGGAAAACTTCCCTCCGTACAACATGGCGAAGAACGGCAAGAACTTCGCGCAGGACGAAAACATCAATGGCATCGCCACGGACATCGTCCGCGAAATCTTCAAGCGCGCCGAGATTACCTACAGCCTGACGCTGCGCTTCCCCTGGGAGCGAATCTACAAACTCACCCTGGAAAAGCCCGGCTACGGCGTGTTCGTCATGGCGCGGCTGCCCGATCGCGAAAAGCTCTTCAAGTGGGTTGGCCCTATCGGTCCGGACGACTGGATCATGCTGGCCAAGGCTGACAGCCCAATCACCCTCGAAACCCTGGATGACGCCCGCAAGTACAGGATTGGCGCCTACAAGGGCGACGCCATCGCCGAGACACTGGCCAAGCAGGGGCTCAACCCCGTCGTGGTGCTGCGCGATCAGGACAACGCCAGGAAGCTGGTCAACGGCCAGATCGATCTGTGGGCTACGGGCGACCCCGCCGGGCGCTACCTGGCGCGTCAGGAAGGCGTGAACGGGCTCAAGACCGTATTACGGTTCAACAGCGCCGAGTTGTACCTGGCGTTGAACAAGGATGTGTCGGACGAAATGGTGGCCAAGCTTCAGGCAGCACTGGATCAACTGCGCAAGGAAGGCAAGGTCGACGAGATCATGGCGCGGTATCTGTAGCGACAGCCAATACATCCTTGTAAGAGCTGGCTTGCCAGCGATGGCGGCCGAAAGGGCAATGCAAGGCTCAAGGCCGATTCGCCAGCGAGCCGGCTAAAGGGGGCGGTCCATCAGCGGTACACCCCATCCTTGCCATGCGCAGCCGTCGCCCGATTGCTGCGCACACTGATCATCTGCTTGATATCGATCCAGTCGATGCCCTGCGCCTTGAGCTTGGGCAGCTCACGCTCAAGCACCGCCAGCGTCTGCGGATACGGATGCCCGATCATGACCGCCGAACCCTGTTTGTGCGCCAGGCTGATCGCCGTCTGGAGCTGCGTGAGGATTGCTGCCTCAGTGCGTTCATCGTCCAGGAACACATCCCGGGAAACACTCGCCAGGCCGATCTTTTGCGCTTCGGCGGCCGCCACGGTCTGTGCGCTGGTGCGGCTGTCGACGAAGAATTTGTGCCGACCCTGCAAGTTCGCCATCAACCACGTCATCGCCGGTTGCTGAGCGGTCATGCGGCTGCCCATGTGGTTGTTGATTCCGGCGGTGTAAGGCACCGCTTTGAAGGCGGCGTCCAGGCGTTTCTCAAGCTCTTCGATGGGCAGTTCGGGGTGCCAGGCGAACGGGCCGGTGGCGGGGTCCATGGGCATGTGCAAGATGACGATTTTGCCGGCGCGGTGGGCCTCGCGGGCGAATTCGCTGGCGTGAGGGGTGTCGGGCATGATCGCCGTGGTCACCGGGCCGGGCAGTGCCAGCACACGGCGATCCCGGGGCAGGTTCTGCCCCAGGTCATCAATGATCAGAGTGAGATAGGCCTTTTGCGGCGTTGTCGTCCCGGGCGCTGCATGAGCAGCGCCCGCCAGACAACACATCAGGCCGAGAATGAACCGCAGACGCATCTCAACGGCCGGACGTAATGCTCAGCCCTTTGAGCAGGCTCAGGGCCTGGGCCAGTTGGTAGTCGTCGTCCTGCGGCATCGGCTTGGCCTTGCCGCTGGAACCGGTCGGTTTGTCGGCACCGCCGTTGCCATTGCCCAGGTGGCCTTGCAGATCGGCTTCCTTGAAGTAGTCGCTGTCCTGCTCGTTGGTGATCTTGGCCTTGCGCACTTCGATGTCCGGCACGATGCCTTGAGCCTGGATCGAGCGGCCGTTCGGCGTGTAATACAGCGCCGTGGTGATCTTCAGCGCACGGTCGTTATTCAGTGGCAACACGGTCTGGACCGAGCCTTTGCCGAAACTGGTGGTGCCCATCAGTACGGCGCGTTTTTGATCCTGCAGGGCGCCGGCGACGATTTCCGAAGCCGAGGCGCTGCCGCCGTTGATCAGCACGACCATTGGCACGGCTTCGCTTTCGTCTTTGCCGGTGGCCGAGAAGCGCAGTTCGGAGTTGGCGATACGGCCCTTGGTGTAGACGATCAGGCCTTTGGTGATGAAGTGGTCGACCACTTCCACCGCCGCTTGCAGCACGCCGCCAGGGTTGTTGCGCAGGTCGAGAATGATGCCGTTGAGCTTCTTGCCGTTGTCTTTGCGCAGCTTGGCCAGGGCCTTGGAGACCTCTTCGCCGGTCTTGACCTGGAATTGGGTGATGCGGATGTAGCCGTAGCCGGACTCCAGCAACTGGCTCTTCACGCTCTTCACTTGAATGATGGCGCGGGCCAGGGTCACGTCGAACGGCGTACCGCCATCACGGACCAGGGTCAGGGTGATTTTCTGACCGATCTTGCCGCGCATCTTGTCCACGGCTTCGGTCATGCTCTGGCCGCGAGTCGGTTGGCCGTTGATCTTGACGATGAAGTCGCCCGCCTGAATGCCAGCCTTGGATGCCGGGGTGTCATCAATAGGCGATACCACCTTGATGAAACCGTCTTCGGCGCCGACTTCGATGCCCAGGCCACCGAATTCGCCGCTGGTGCTTTCCTGCAGTTCAGCGAAGTCTTCCGGGCCCAGATAGGCGGAGTGCGGGTCAAGATTGCTGAGCATGCCCTTGATGGCGTTTTCCAACAGGGTCTTGTCGTCTACCGGCTCGACATAGGCGGCTTTGATCCGATCCATGACCTCGGCAAAGGTGCGCAACTCTTCCAGGGGCAACGGTGCCTTGGTGGTCGCGGCAGTGCCAGCGGGCGCGACGGCCGGGGCCGGTTGAGCGGCGAACGCCAATGGCGCGCCGATCACCAGGGCGATCGTCAGGGCCAGCGAGGTAAGGCGGGACAAATGCAGCATGTCGAACGAACTCCTAATGTAGGTGACTCAACGCCTATCCTTGCGCGCGGCACCATTGCGCCGGATCACTCGGGTGACCCTGCTGACGAATAGCAAAATACAGCGCTGGTGTGTCCTGCCCGCCACTGTTACCGACAGTGGAGATGGACTCACCGGCTTTTACCACGTCACCCGCAGACTTGAGCAGCGTCTGGTTGTGACCGTAAAGACTCAAAAAACCGTTGCCGTGGTCGAGAATCACCAGCAGCCCGGCACCGCGCAGCCAGTCGGCGAACACCACACGGCCGCCATGCACTGCATGCACCGCACTGCCGGCTGCGGCGCCGATCATCACGCCGTCCCACTTGGTCCGGGCATCGTCGCCACGGCTTTCACCGAAGCGTGCCAACAGTCGACCGTCGACAGGCCATGGAAGTTTGCCTCGGGTTGACGCAAATGGGCCGCCAAAGGTCTCGCCTGAGCTTGAAACCAGCGCGCCGGGTGTCGATTTAACGGGTTTGCGTGGGGCGTCATCGGTGGCTTCCGCCTGCGCCTGGGCCTCACGTAAACGCTTTTTTTCGGCTTCCTGCTGGGCTATCAGCGCCTTTTGCCGCGCTTCTTCAGCCTCACGAGCCTGGCGAGCCAGGGTTTCCTCGATGGTTTTAAGGACTTTAGACAGGTCTGCCTGATCCTGCTCGCGGGCGGCCAGTTTCTGGTCGCGCGCCTTGACGTCGTCATTGAGCTTGGCCAGGACTTGCTGGCGCTCCTGGCGAACCTTCTCGAGTTCGCCGCGCTGGGTTTCCAGGCTGCTTTGTTGCACCAGCAATTGCGCTTGCTGGGCGGCAATGTCTTTTTCGACATTGGCCAGCTGGCGCAGGGTTTCATTGAAGTTCTTCAGCTGTTCCAGGCGGGCCTGGCTCAGGTAGTCGTAATAGGTGAGGGTACGGGCGAATTTCTCGGGGTTCTGCTGGTTGAGCAGCAGCTTGAGGTATTCCTGACGGCCATTCTGGTAGGCCGCGCGGGCCTGGATGGCGATCAGTCGTTGCTGTTCAGTGCGCGCGCTCTGGAGTTTTTTTTTCTCTGCATCGAGCCGCTGCAGCTCGGATTCGCTCTTCTTCAGCTCTTTTTGCAGGGTTTCAACCTGCTTCTCGAGCTTGCCCATTTCGGTCTCGGTGCCCTTGAGGTCTTTCTGCACACCGGATTTTTCTTCCTGCAGCTTGCCCAGCATTTTTTTCAGCTCGGCAATGTCCTGGCGCGTGGCGTCCAGCTGCTGTTGGGTTTGCGCGCGCTCGTCAGCAAAGGCCGGTTGGAGCAGGCAAGTCAGAGCGAGGGCTATCAGGACGCGAAGCATAGAGGCGGGCGACACCAGGGAAAGGGACGGCCTAGTATGCCCGCCCCACGCTGCAAAAAAAACGCCCAATTGGGGCTGTGTGATAACTGGCCCGGAAAACACTACAAACCAATGTGGGAGCGAGCCTGCTCGCGATTGCATCGGTACATTCAACATGGGTGTTGGATGTCAAATTGCTATCGCGAGCAGGCTCGCTCCCACAGGGTTTTGCAGGGTTTGAACGGGTGGATTACACCAGAATCGAAGTCCCGGTCATTTCCGCCGGTTTTTCCAGGCCCAGCAGTTTCAGCATGGTCGGTGCCACATCCGCCAGCACGCCGCCTTCGCGGACCTTCAGGTCACGCTTGCCGACATAAATGAACGGTACCGGCTCGGTGGTGTGCGCGGTGTGCGCCTGACCGGTGGATTCATCGGACATTTGTTCTACATTGCCGTGGTCGGCGGTGATCAGCGCTTCGCCACCGACTTTTTCCAGGGCTTCGACGATACGGCCGACGCACTGGTCCAGGCATTCAACGGCTTTTACCGCGGCTTCGAACACGCCACTGTGGCCAACCATGTCGCCGTTGGCGTAATTGACGACGATCACGTCATAACGCTGGTGTTCGATGGCATCGACGATGCGATCCGTCACTTCCGGCGCGCTCATCTCGGGTTGCAAGTCGTAGGTGGCGACTTTTGGCGACGGGATCAGGATGCGTTCTTCGCCCGGAAACGGTTCTTCGCGACCGCCGGAAAAGAAGAAGGTCACGTGGGCGTACTTCTCGGTTTCAGCGATGCGCAGCTGAGTCTTGCCGTTTTTCGCCAGGTAGTCGCCCAGCACGTTTTCCAGGCTGCCGGCGGCGAAGGCGGCTGGTGCGGGAATGCTGGCGGCGTATTGGGTCAGCATCACGAAGCCGGCCAGTTTTGGCTGGCGCGCGCGCTCGAACTCCTTGAAATCGACTTCAACGAACACCCGGGTCAGCTCGCGGGCGCGGTCGGCGCGGAAGTTCATGAACACCACGGCGTCGCCGTCTTCGACTTTGACCGGCTCACCGATGGAGGTGGCTTTGACGAATTCGTCGCTCTCGCCCCGCTCGTAGGCGGCTTGCAGGCCTTCCTGGGCAGTAGCGGAGTTGAATTCGCCCTGGCCGTCGACAATCAGGTTGTAGGCCTGGGATACGCGGTCCCAGCGATTGTCACGGTCCATGGCGAAATAACGACCGATGAGGCTGGCGATGCGGCCCTTGCCCAACGCCTGGAAGGTAGCGTCCAGCAGCTCGATCGACGATTGCGCGCTTTTCGGTGGGGTATCGCGGCCGTCGAGGAAGGCGTGCAGGTAGATTTTTTCCGCACCGCGTTTGGCGGCCAGTTCAGCCATGGCGACCAGGTGATCCTGGTGGCTGTGCACGCCGCCATCGGACAGCAGGCCCATGAAGTGCACGGCTTTACCGGCGGCAACGGCTTTGTCCACTGCCGCACAGATGGTCGGGTTCTCGAAGAACTCACCGTCGCGGATCGATTTGGTCACGCGAGTGAAGTCCTGATACACCACACGGCCGGCGCCGAGGTTCATGTGACCAACTTCGGAGTTGCCCATCTGACCATCCGGCAGGCCGACGTCCATGCCGCTACCCGAGATCAGGCCGTTCGGCACGGTGGCCCACAGGCGGTCGAGCACGGGCTTCCTGGCGGCATAGATGGCATTGCCTTCATGGCTTTCACTGTGACCGAAGCCGTCGAGAATCATCAGGACCAAAGGTTTAGGCGTGGTAGTCATGGAATCCACTCGTGGCTGAGATAAAAAGGGGTGATGGAAAAGGGAGTGGCAGTTTAAAGCGAAGTTCCTGCGGCGTCACCGCCGGACGGGGTTTGGCCCACCTTGGTGGCTGTGTATACTGGCCGACATTTTAACGCCCTGGAACCTCCTTCGATGGTTGCTCACCTGATTGAATTTGCCACTAACCACTACATTCTCGTCGGTATTTTCGTCGTACTGGCGGCCCTGCTGTTGGCCTATCAAATGCAAGGCGGCGGCCGTAGCCTGAGCACCGGCGAACTGACCGCACTGGTCAACAAAGACGCCGGCGTGGTGGTCGACATCCGTCCGAGCAAGGATTTCGCTGCGGGTCACATTGTTGGCGCGCTGAACATTCCCCAGGACAAACTGGCCGCCCGCATCGGCGAGCTGGAAAAACACAAGGCCAAGACCATCATTCTGGTCGATGCCCTGGGCCAGACCGCCGGCACTCACGCTCGCGAGCTGATGAAATCCGGCTTCACCGCTGCCAAATTGTCCGGTGGTGTTTCCAGCTGGAAAGCTGACAATCTGCCGCTGGTGAAGTGATATGAGCAACGTCGTCGTCTATTCCAGCGATTACTGCCCTTATTGCTCGCGAGCCAAGTACCTGCTCGAGAACAAAGGCGTGGCCTTCGAAGAGATCAAGGTCGATGGCAAGCCGCAGGTGCGTGCCGCAATGGCTCAGAAAGCCGGACGTACGTCCGTGCCACAGATCTGGATCGGTAGCACCCACGTTGGCGGTTGTGATGATTTGTTCGCCTTGGAGCGCGCCGGCAAGCTCGATGCGATGCTCAAGGCCTGACTGCCGTATTCAAAACAAGCAAACCTAAAAGACCCATGGATCAAGAAGGATCTGCGATGACTGACCAACAGAACACTGCTGCGAACGAAGAAGAAACTGCACCGCAATTCTCCTTGCAGCGCATTTATGTGCGTGACCTGTCCTTCGAAGCCCCGAAAAGCCCGGCAATCTTCCGCCAGCAGTGGGAGCCGAGCGTCGGTCTGGATCTGAACACCCGTCAAAAGGCTCTGGAAAACGATTTCCATGAAGTCGTGCTGACCCTGTCGGTCACCGTGAAGAACGGTGACGAAGTGGCGTTCATCGCTGAAGTGCAACAGGCCGGGATCTTCCTGATCAAGAACCTGGACGACGCCTCGATGAGCCACACCCTCGGCGCGTTCTGCCCGAACATCCTGTTCCCGTACGCTCGCGAAACCCTGGACAGCCTGGTGACCCGTGGTTCGTTCCCGGCGCTGATGCTGGCCCCGGTGAACTTCGACGCGCTGTACGCACAAGAACTGCATCGCATGCAGGCGGCTGGCGAGACTCCAACCGTTCAATAAGTTGCCTTGCTGAAAATCGCGGGCAAGCCCGCTCCCACAGGTTTTGCACAATCCTGTGGGAGCGGGCTTGCCCGCGATTGTTTCTGTCAGGCGAAAAAGATGCTCAGGTTACTTGAAGCCGTTCTGGCGCCACGCTTCGTACACGGCCACCGCCACGGTGTTGGACAGGTTCAGGCTACGACAGCCTTCGCGCATCGGCAGGCGCAGGCGTTGTTCGGCGGGCAGGGCGTCCAGTACTTCGGCGGGCAAACCGCGGCTTTCCGGGCCGAACAGGAACGCATCGCCCTCGACGAAACTGGCATCGTGGAACGGTCGCGAACCTTTGGTGGTGAACGCGAACAGCCGTGGATGGCCGAGGCTTTCCAGGCAACTGGCCAGGTCCGGGTGGCGTTGCAGGGTGGCATACTCGTGATAGTCGAGGCCGGCCCGGCGCAGGCGCTTGTCGTCCATCTCGAAGCCCAGCGGTTCGATCAAATGCAGGTGGCAGCCGCTGTTGGCGCACAGCCTGATAACGTTGCCGGTATTCGGCGGAATTTCCGGTTGGAAAAGGATGACGTGAAACATGCACGGCTCCGAAGGTAAAGATGAGCGGCATTCTACGCCGCAAGCCGACCCTCGTTCGAAACTATTCCCGCGTGTGATGGCTTCGCTGGCAATTGTCGGGGTGATGGTTGGCATGATGATTGGTCGCCTGACCACGCCTGACCCCAGCGAATTGCAGCAGATCGAAGTGGTGGATAACGGGCTGGTGGTCTGGTTCAACAACGAACCCAAGACCCATGGCGAGATTG
Source organism: Pseudomonas sp. TE12234 (assembly GCF_054061835.1). Taxonomy (NCBI): domain Bacteria; kingdom Pseudomonadati; phylum Pseudomonadota; class Gammaproteobacteria; order Pseudomonadales; family Pseudomonadaceae; genus Pseudomonas; species Pseudomonas sp. TE12234. The sequence continues at coordinate 159,103 of NZ_JBSSEP010000003.1, read as the reverse complement.
TCGATGGCAGTATCGCGTTGTTGTTCGAAGCCGAAGGCAAGGTGCAAAAGGGTCAGCTCAAGCTCAACGGCAAGGACGTGAACTGGCGAACGCGTTTGAGTGATGGGGGATTGGTGCTGACGCTGGTGGCGGCCCGGCCTCTGCAGGGTGACTGGGCCGGTAGCGAGGTTGATGACCGCTGGCGGCTGGAGATCCATCTCCGAGAGCAATAAAAGAGGGAATCCCCGGCCTGCCTGTACCAAGGTTCCCGAAACGGGAGGGTTCGCGCATTGCGACGTGAACCCGGTGTAAAGAGGGAATCCCCGGCCTGCCTGTACCAAGGACCCCAAAACGGCGGCTCGTCGCTAGTGCGGTGTGAGCCCGGTGTAAAGAGGGGAATCCCCGGCCTGCCTGTACCAAGGTCCCCGAAACTGGGTAGTGAACTGAATCACTGAATGGACTACTGCAGGGGGCGTGCCAGCTTTTAACAAAATGAAACAGATATCCGTCAGATAGCGCCGAAAGCCCCGTATTTCGGGGCTTTCGTGTTTTTTCGATAGGGGTTCGATTGCGAAAACAGGCGGGATTTCAGATCAGTTGCCGTGCGCGATTGCGGGTCACGGTGCATTGCGGCGGTGCACACTCGTCCTAAAAGCATCGCGGGCAAGCCCACTCCGACAGGATCTGCGCAAACCCTGCGGGAGCGGGCTTGCCCGCGATTGGATCTGACGATCAGCGAAGAGCTAAAGGCTGTTTAGCCCTCATCCCCCTCATCATCATCCCCGCCATCGACCTTCATCCCCAGCTCCTTGATCTTGCGAGTCAGGGTATTGCGACCCCAGCCCAACAGCACAGCGGCATCGCGACGACGGCCGGCGGTGTGCTTGAGGGCGGTCTCGATCATGATCCGTTCGAACGCCGGCACCGCGCTGTCAAGCAGGCTCGACTGGCCACGTGCCAGCGCCTGATCAGCCCATTGGCGCAACGCCTGCTCCCAATTGGTCACCGGTGCCGAATCCTGAGGCAGGCTCAGCAGTTCCGGCGGCAAGTCGCCGATGTGCACTTCGCGGCCGGAAGCCATGACGGTGATCCAGCGGCAAGTGTTCTCCAGCTGACGCACGTTGCCCGGCCATGGCAGGTTTTTCAGGTATTCCTCGGTTTCGTTTTTCAGCAGCTTCGGCTCGACGGCCAGCTCCTGTGCTGCACGGCTGAGGAAATGCTTGGCCAGGGTCGGGATGTCTTCGCGACGATCCGACAGGCGTGGAATGTGAATGCGGATCACATTGAGGCGGTGGAACAAGTCCTCACGGAATTTCCCGGCGTGCACCAGGGTTTCCAGATTCTGGTGTGTTGCGGCGATGATTCGCACATCGACCTTCACCGGCACGTGGCCACCGACGCGATAGAACTCGCCATCGGCCAGTACCCGCAGGAGACGGGTCTGGGTGTCCGCCGGCATATCACCGATCTCGTCGAGGAACAGCGTGCCGCCGTCCGCTTGCTCGAAGCGTCCGCGCCGCAGGTTGGCCGCGCCGGTGAAGGCGCCTTTCTCGTGGCCGAACAGCTCGGATTCCATCAGGTCTTTGGGGATCGCCGCCATGTTCAGCGCAATGAACGGCGACGCCGCGCGCGGGCTGTGCCGATGCAGGGCGTGGGCCACCAGTTCTTTACCGGTTCCCGATTCGCCATTGATCAGCACGGTGATGTTGGAGTGGCTCAAGCGCCCGATGGCGCGAAACACTTCCTGCATCGCCGGCGCTTCGCCAATGATTTCCGGGGTGCGGGTCAGGGTCGGGGCGACTTCGAAACCTTGCTGTTCCTGGGCGTGCTGGTTGGCGCGCTTGACCAGGGACACCGCCTCGTCGACATCGAACGGCTTGGGCAGGTATTCGAATGCACCGCCCTGATAAGACGCGACAGCGCTGTCCAGATCGGAATGCGCCGTCATGATGATCACTGGCAGCCGTGGGTGCTGTTCGCGAATCCGTGCCAGAAGGTCCAGGCCACTGGCGCCCGGCATGCGGATGTCGGAGATGATCACATCCGGCTGCTGGCGAGCCAGGCGGCTCATCACGCCATCGGCGCTGTCGAAGCTTTGCGTGGTCATGCCTTCTTGCTGCAAGGCTTTTTCCAGGACCCAACGGATAGAACGGTCGTCATCGACGATCCACACGGTTTCACTACGGCTCATGTCGATGTGGCTCCTTGTTCCAGTGGCAGAAAGATCGAGAAAGTGGTGTGGCCTGGGTGGCTGTCACACTCGATCAGGCCCTGGTGCTGGCTGATGATGTTCTGGGTGATGGCCAGGCCCAGCCCGGTACCGTCCGGACGGCCGCTGACCATGGGAAAGAAAATGGTTTCCTGTAGTTCCGCAGGAATGCCCGGACCGTTGTCGATGATTTCGATCTTGGTCACCAGGCGATGGCGCACATGGCCGATGGTGAATTGGCGCATGGCGCGGGTGCGCAGGGTGATGCGGCCCAGGCGCAGCTCGTTCTGGCTGCTGATGGCTTGCATCGCATTGCGCACGATGTTCAGCACGGCCTGAATCATTTGTTCGCGGTCGATCAGGACGTCTGGAATGCTTGGGTCGTAGTCGCGCACCAAAGTGATGCAGCCCTGGCTTTCGGCCTCGACCAGATGGCAGACACGTTCCAGCACTTCATGGACGTTGCACATGGCCAGCGACGGCAGCTTGTTGGAGCCGAGCATGCGGTCCACGAGGTTACGCAGGCGGTCGGCTTCTTCAATGATCACGTTGGTGTAGTCGCGCAGACTTTCTTCCGGCAGTTCGCGAGCCAGCAATTGAGCGGCACCGCGAATCCCGCCCAGCGGATTCTTGATTTCGTGGGCGAGGCCACGCACCAGCATTTTGCTGGTTTCCTGTTTCGACAGCTGCGCTTCTTCCTTGGTGATCCGCAGCAAGCGATCACGGGGATGGACTTCGAGCAGCAGCAAGGTATCGCCATTGCTCAGGATCGGCGTGACCGCGTAATCGACCGTCAGGGTCTGGCCGGTGAGGGCGGTGAGCATCGCTTCGCGCTTGGTGAACGGATGCGCCTGCTGCACCGCCTGGCGCAAGGAGTTCAGGGCCTCGGTGGACTCGGTGAACAGCTCGCTGATGAACTGCCCATGGCTGCGCTGGCCACTGATGGCCAGGAGCATTTCCGCGGCCGGGTTCATGTACTCGAGGCGCAATTCGGCATCGAGCAGGATGGTCGCGGTGGTCAGGTTGTCGAGTAGCAAGCGGTGTAGTGCGTCACTGATGGTCATTCAGGACCTCTTTTGGCGCATGAATAAAAAGCTGATGCGAGGAAACTGCAAAAACCAAACCAAGGCTCCGAAAAGAAGCGCCGAACCCCTGAAACAGGCGTTTGACGCTCGATTGCGTGGCGTTCTGCCAGCTTTCGCGGGTACTTTCGAACCAAAATGGGTTGGATTTCAACGTGAGTGCAACCATTCGCACCAATATAGTGCGCAAACCTGAACGAGGTTAAAAAGCTTTAGGGGGCGCTTCTCGGTGACGTCTAGTCCGCTGAAGACCCGATAACGGGAGCGTGAGCCGGCAAGCGATCAGCATCAGGCCTTCAACGCTTGTGCACCCGTTGCACGGTGAATGTCACGGTCGGGCTTTGCTGCACGACCTCATCGCCGTCGATCACTTGTACGGCGAGACGATGCTGGCCGCGATCAATGTTCACCAGTTGCAGGACCGGTACGTTGCCTGGTTGGCCGTACGGTTGATCGTCCAGCCATAGTCTGAGCTGATGCGCTCCCTGCAGGCGTGGCTTGATCAGCACGTTGACGGTGAAGGTGCCGTCGTTGGCGCGCAGGGCTTCGGTGGTGGGAAGGCCGGTGATTTTCAGTGCTTCATAAGTGGTGCGAGGTTGTTCGGGGTTGCTGGCTTTGGCGGGCGGTTGTGGTTCTCCCGACAGCTGGCTTTCGGCACGGTTGAGCGGTGGCAGCTCGACCGGATGAGCTTCAACGCCATCAGGTGGCTGGTTGCTGTATCCGGTGTTGCCATCGGCATCGACGTATCTGTAAATCCGAGCCATCACGGGAAAAGCCAACGACAGCAGCAAAAGCATGAAAAACGGCCGCATTCAGACTCCCGGTGGCCAGCGAGGATTACTCCGACAATGGAATACCTTGGCTGCCAGCATAGAACACAATAAGTTCTACCGGCTTGTCACCGGTTATTCCACGATGCGTGATGTTGACCATTTCAGCCAGCGCGTCGCCCTGTTTGAAGTGCTGGATCTGGCCATTGTCCTTGCTCTCGATCGTCAATTCGCCTGCGAGAATGTAAGCCGCGTTGGGGATCGGATGGGTATGCCAGTCGAGTGCGGTGTTGGCCGGTATCTTGAGTTTGAGCAATGACAGTTCAGGCGCGGAATCGGGGTAGCGAATGTAAGGCGTGTTGTCCCAGGAGGTGCTGGTTTGCAGCAGGATTTTACGTTCGACACCGGCCGGAGTTGATGCGGGGCTGCAGCCCTGCAACGCTATGGTCAACGTGGCGATCAGGGGTGTGAACAGGCAGGTCTTCATTCTTCCATCCATTGAGTTCAGCAAGTCGATACAGGCTACGAGCAACTCGAATGGATTGATGCCGGACGATGCTGTGAATGTCCGAGGAGAATGAGAAAACAGTTGTCGGAAACTGCCCACAAAAAAGGCCTTCCGAAGAAGGCCTCTTTTTGTCACGCCGCTTGCGCAGGCGCTACCGGATTAGCAGCTGTAGTACAGCTCGTATTCCAGTGGGTGTACGAAGGTACGAACCTTGATTTCTTCTTCGCTTTTCAGGGCGATGTAAGCGTCGATGAAGTCGTCGCTGAAAACGCCGCCTTTGGTCAGGAACGCACGACCTTTGTCCAGCTCTTCCAGGGCTTCTTTCAGGCTGCCGCAAACTTGTGGGATCTCTTTCGCCTCTTCAGGCGGCAGGTCGTACAGGTTTTTGTCAGCTGCATCGCCAGGGTGGATCTTGTTCTGGATGCCGTCCAGGCCAGCCATCAGCAGTGCGGCGAAAGCCAGGTACGGGTTGGCAGCCGGATCCGGGAAGCGCGCTTCGATACGGCGGGCTTTCGGGCTCGACACGTAAGGAATACGGATCGAAGCGGAACGGTTGCGAGCCGAGTAGGCCAGCATTACTGGAGCTTCGAAACCTGGCACCAGACGCTTGTAGGAGTTGGTGGCCGGGTTGGTGAAGCCGTTCAGGGCCTTACCGTGCTTGATGATGCCGCCGATGAAGTACAGGGCGGTATCGGACAGGCCGGCATAGCCTTCGCCTGCGAAGGTGTTCTTGCCATCTTTCCAGATGGACATGTGTACGTGCATACCCGAGCCGTTGTCGCCGTACAGAGGCTTAGGCATGAAGGTAGCGGTACGGCCGTAGGCATCGGCAACGTTGTGCACGACGTACTTCAGGGTTTGGGTTTCGTCGGCTTTCTTCACCAGGGTGTTGAACTTGACGCCGATTTCGTTCTGGCCGGCAGTTGCCACTTCGTGGTGGTGAACTTCGACGGTCAGGCCCATTTCTTCCAGTGCGTTGCACATGGAGGTACGGATTTCGTGGTCGTGGTCGAACGGTGGAACCGGGAAGTAGCCGCCTTTGACGCCTGGACGGTGGCCCTTGTTGCCGCCTTCGATGTCCTGGTCGGACATCCAGGAACCTTGTTCGGAGTAGATCTTGAACATGGAACCGGAGATGTCGGACTTGAACTTGACCTGGTCGAAGATGAAGAACTCTGGCTCCGGACCGGCGAATACGGTGTCACCGATACCGGTGGCTTTCAGGTGCTCTTCGGCGCGCTTGGCGATCGCACGTGGGTCGCGATCGTAGCCTTGCATGCTCGAAGGTTCGATGATGTCGCAGACCAGGATCAGGGTCGGCTCTTCGGTGAACGGGTCGAGAACGGCGGTGGAATCGTCCGGCATCAGGATCATGTCGGAGGCTTCGATGCCTTTCCAGCCAGAGATGGAAGAACCGTCGAACATCTTGCCGACTTCGAAGAAGTCTTCATCCAGCGCGTCGCGAGCCGGCATGGTCACGTGGTGCTGAGTGCCTTTGGTGTCCGTGAACCGCAGATCAATCCACTTGACGTCATGATCTTTGATGAGTTGAACCGACTTCGACATAGTGTCCTCCGGGTGGCTTAGGGCTGGTAGTGGATGCCCTTAAATGTTTGTGATGCCGGCGCGAATACTCTGCCAAGGCAACCTGCCTCACAAGGGAGCAAATTGCATGCCAGTGCCCCAGCATGGGTTTTTTGCCCCAATTTCACGCTTATAGAGGCGCAGGGCCTATAAAAGCTTGAATTCACGCCCCTTAATGTGGCGTCGAAGTTGCAAAGTGACCTGTTTTGGTGCGCACAAAACCTTCTGCACATTAACTGGTTAAACCTTGAGCAATTTCCGCTATAATCCGCGCCCCCCTTTTTCGGCTGGCCCAGCGCGCGCTGTTTTCATGAAACTAATCGTAAAAGTCTTTCCCGAGATCACCATCAAGAGCCGCCCGGTACGGATGCGTTTCATCCGCCAATTGGCCAAGAACATCCGTGCCGTGCTCCGCGATCTGGACCCGGCCGTGGTGGTGAACGGTGTGTGGGACAACCTCGAGCTGGAAACCCGTGTCAGCGACCCCAGGGTCCTGAAGGAGATGGGCGAGCGCCTGAGCTGCATGCCGGGCATCGCGCACTTCCTGCAGATCGACGAGTACCCGCTGGGCGATTTCGACGACATCGTCGAAAAGTGCAAGCAGCACTACGGTGATGCACTGGCCGGGAAGATCTTCTCGGTGCGTTGCAAGCGCGCCGGCAAGCATCCGTTCAGCTCGATCGACATCGAAAAATATGTCGGCAGCCAGTTGCGCCGTCAGTGCGGTGCCGCCGGGATCGACCTGAAAAAGCCGGAAATCGAAGTCCGCATCGAAGTTCGCGACCAACGGTTGTTCGTGATCCACAGCCAGCACAATGGCATCGGCGGTTATCCGCTGGGCGCACTGGAGCAGACGCTGGTCCTGATGTCCGGCGGTTTCGACTCCACGGTCGCTGCCTACCAGATCATGCGCCGTGGCCTGATGGCCCATTTCTGCTTCTTCAACCTTGGCGGCAGGGCCCATGAACTGGGCGTTATGGAAGTCGCGCATTTCATCTGGAAGAAGTACGGCAGCTCCCAACGCGTGTTATTTGTCAGTGTGCCGTTCGAGGAAGTGCTCGGAGAAATTCTCGGCAAAGTCGATAACAGTCATATGGGCGTAGTATTGAAGCGTATGATGTTGCGCGCTGCGTCCCGAATCGCCGATCGCCTGCACATTGATGCGCTGGTCACCGGTGAGGCGATTTCCCAGGTTTCGAGCCAGACACTGCCGAACCTGTCCGTGATCGACTGCGTGACCGACAAGCTGGTGCTGCGCCCGCTGATCGCCAGCCACAAGCAGGACATCATCGACCTGGCCAACGAAATCGGCACCGCCGACTTCGCCCGGCACATGCCGGAGTACTGCGGGGTCATTTCGGTGAACCCCAAGACGGCGGCCAAGCGTCATCGCGTGGAGCACGAAGAGAAAGAATTCGACATGGCGGTCCTTGAGCGTGCGCTCGAGAACGCCAAGCTGGTGCCGATCGATCGCGTGATCGATGAATTGGGCCAGGACATACAGATTGAAGAAGTCAGCGAAGCGCTGGCCGGTCAGATCGTGATCGACATCCGCCACCCGGATGCGGCCGAGGATGACCCGCTGGAACTCGCTGGTATCGAGGTACAAACGATGCCGTTTTATGCTCTGAACGCTCGTTTCAAGGAACTGGACCCTACTCGCCAGTACCTGTTGTATTGCGACAAAGGCGTGATGAGTCGCCTGCATGCCCACCATTTGCTCAGTGAGGGGCATGCCAATGTGCGCGTTTATCGACCGAGCTAAGTGCCCGGGGCTGTTTGCCTGTGGCTTGCGTCACCGGCCCCCCGACGCCGCCGTCAAGCTGTAACGGCTTTCACGGACGCTACTGTTAATCGCTGCCACGACCTGTCAGCACACCGAATCCTCTGATCGAGATACACAAGTGATCGAAAATCTACGCAACATCGCCATCATCGCCCACGTTGACCATGGTAAAACCACCCTGGTAGACAAACTCCTGCGTCAATCCGGCACCCTGGAGCGCAACGAGCTCAACGACGAGCGCGTGATGGACTCCAACGACCAGGAAAAAGAGCGCGGTATTACCATTCTGGCGAAAAACACCGCCATCAACTGGAACGGCTACCACATCAACATCGTGGACACCCCGGGCCACGCCGACTTCGGCGGCGAAGTTGAACGCGTAATGTCGATGGTCGACTCCGTTCTGCTGCTGGTTGACGCTCAAGACGGCCCTATGCCGCAAACCCGTTTCGTGACCAAGAAGGCTTTCGAAGCCGGCCTGCGTCCAATCGTGTGCATCAACAAGGTTGACCGTCCAGGCGCGCGTCCGGACTGGGTTCTGGACCAGATCTTCGACCTGTTCGACAACCTGGGTGCCACCGAAGAACAGCTGGACTTCAAAGTCGTCTACGCCTCGGCCCTGAACGGTATTGCCGGTCTGGACCACAACGAAATGGCCGACGACATGACCCCGCTGTACCAGTCGATCGTCGACAACGTACCTGCGCCGGCCGTTGACCGTGACGGTCCGTTCCAGATGCAAATCTCCGCACTGGACTACAACAGCTTCCTGGGTGTTATCGGTGTTGGCCGTATCGCTCGTGGTCGCGTCAAGCCGAACACTCCGGTCGTGGCGATCAGCGCCGACGGCAAGAAGCGTAACGGTCGTATCCTGAAGCTGATGGGTCACCACGGTCTGCACCGTGTCGACGTTGAAGAAGCAGCTGCCGGCGACATCGTGTGCATCAGCGGTATGGACGAGTTGTTCATCTCCGACACCCTGTGCCAGCTCGACACCCCGGAAGCGATGAAGCCTCTGACCGTTGACGAGCCAACCGTTTCCATGACCTTCCAGGTAAACGACTCGCCTTTCTGCGGTAAAGAAGGCAAGTTCGTGACTTCCCGTAACATCAAGGAACGTCTGGACAAAGAGCTGCTGTACAACGTTGCACTGCGCGTTGAAGAAGGCGACTCGGCTGACAAGTTCAAGGTGTCCGGCCGTGGTGAGCTGCACCTCTCGGTACTGATCGAAACCATGCGTCGCGAAGGCTTCGAAATGGCTGTAGGTCGTCCGGAAGTGATCATCCGTCTGGTTGACGGCGTGAAGCACGAACCGTACGAAAACGTGACCATCGACCTGCCGGAAGAATCCCAGGGCAAGGTGATGGAAGAGATGGGCCTGCGTAAGGGCGACCTGACCAACATGGTGCCGGATGGCAAGGGCCGTGTACGTCTGGAATACAACATCCCTGCTCGTGGTCTGATCGGTTTCCGTAACCAGTTCCTGACCCTGACCAACGGTGCTGGCATCCTGACTTCGATCTTCGACCGTTACGACGTGATGAAGTCCGGCGACATGTCCGGCCGTCAGAACGGCGTTCTGGTTTCGGTTGAAACCGGCAAGGCGCTGACCTACTCCCTGGAAACCCTGCAGGCGCGTGGCAAGCTGTTCGTTGAACACGGTCAGGAAATCTACAACGGTCAGATCGTTGGTCTGAACAGCCGTGACAACGACCTGGGCGTTAACCCTACCAAGGGCAAGAAGCTCGACAACATGCGTGCTTCGGGTAAAGACGAAACCATCGCTCTGGTTCCACCTGTTCGCTTCACCCTGGAACAGGCTCTGGAATTCATCCAGGACGACGAGCTGTGTGAAGTGACGCCTAAGTCCATCCGTCTTCGCAAGAAGATCCTGGACGAAAGCGAGCGTACCCGCGCTGCCAAGAAAGCCAAGGCGTAACATTTAGCCTGGCTCAACGAAAACGCCCCCGGTCGAAAGGCCGGGGGCGTTTTTGTTTGTCTGCGGTTTGTCTGGAGCTTGTGCAGTGTCGGTGCCGCTCACTTCGCTGGCAAGCCGACAACAATCATTGTGGAAGCTGGCTTGCCAGCGAAGGCGGCCGATCAGCCACCGCCAATGTCAGGCGCAATCAGAACCGCTCGATATTCCGCGAATTCCGCTCGCGCTCCACTTCCTTGGGCTTGTACGCGCAATACCCGGGCCGCGGGCCGATTTTCGGGTGATTACGGCAGGTGTCCGGGCGCTTTTCATAAATAGTGCACAGACGGCTCTTACGATCCAGATACAGGCAATCGTTGTTGCTCATGCGCTGAAGGGTGAAAATCTCGGACTTCTGGTTGTAGCGCTCGACGATCCCTTCCTTCTGCAGGCGCTTGGCGATGTTCTTCGGCGGGTCGCCGCGCTCGAACTCGTCGACGATGCCGATACGGATCAGATCCTTGATCTTGACCTCGACAGGCAGCGTGCAGCAGCTGGATATGCAGGAACCGCACATCGGAGCAGAGTACTTGGCCCAGGTATCGAGTCGGTCGATCTCCGCGGCGGCGATCAGGTTCGGCTTCATCATTGGTTGTTACCAGCATGCATCAGGGCGCGCGATCATACCGGGACTGGTGGATTTTTGAACAACCTTTCGCCAGATTTTTTGCGTTGGGTGGCCGATTGGCCATAAATTCGGCACGGCCCCTGCATTGATTCCAGTACACGACGACGTATTAACGACTCAAGTAGCACTAACAGGAAAAACTGGCGAACCAGAGCCTCTACCGCCTGTCAGACCGTCTAGGCTCAGACAACCCAACGCTCGCTCGAGGTCTTATCGATGACTCAAGAACCACTTGTTCGCGAAGCAGAGGTGGCCGCATTCCGCGACGCCGTCTTGACCAAACTCACCTACGCGGTGGGCAAAGACCCGGATCACGCTTTCGACCATGACTGGTTCGAAGCCATTGCGCTGGCGGCGCGTGATCACATGGTCGAGCACTGGATGGACCATACGCGTCAGATCTACCGCAAGGGTCAGAAGCGCGTTTACTACCTGTCCCTGGAATTCCTCATCGGCCGCTTGCTCTATGACAGCCTGAGCAACCTCGGTTTGCTGGACGTGGCGCGTGAAGCGCTGACCGAGCTGGGCGTGGACCTTGAACGCATCCGCTTGCTGGAGCCCGACGCGGCGCTCGGCAATGGCGGCCTCGGACGTTTGGCGGCGTGCTTCATGGAAAGTATGTCGACCCTGGGCATCGCCGGTCATGGCTATGGCATTCGGTACGAACATGGCTTGTTCCGTCAGGCCATTGTCGACGGTTGGCAGCAGGAACAGACCGAGCACTGGCTGGATTTCGGCAACCCCTGGGAGTTCGAGCGGCCGGAAGTGGTGTATCCGATTGGCTTCGGCGGCAGCGTCGAGACGGTCACCGATGAAAGCGGAAAATCCAGGCAAGTCTGGCACCCGGCGGAAACCGTGCGGGCCATTGCCTACGACACGCCGGTGGTCGGCTGGCGCGGGGCGAGCGTGAACACGCTGCGACTGTGGCGTGCGCGGGCCATGGAAGATCTGCACCTGGAACGTTTCAACGCCGGTGACCACCTGGGTGCAGTCGCCGAAGTGGCCCGGGCCGAAAGTATCTCCCGTGTGCTCTACCCGGCGGACAGCACCGAAGCGGGCCAGGAACTGCGCCTGCGCCAGGAATACTTCTTCGTCGCCGCGTCCCTGCAGGATTTGCTGCGCCGCCATCGCAATATGCACACCTCGGTGCTGACCCTGGGCGATCACGCGGCGATCCAGCTCAATGACACCCACCCGTCGATTGCCGTGGCCGAGCTGATGCGTCAATTGGTCGACGTCTACGACGTGGCGTGGGACGCCGCCTGGCAGGTCACGGTCGACACGCTTTCCTACACCAACCACACACTGCTGCCCGAAGCGCTGGAAACCTGGCCGGTCGGCTTGATGGAACGCATGCTGCCGCGGCACATGCAGATCATTTACCTGATCAACGCCCAACACATCGATTCGTTGCGCGCCAAAGGCATTCACGACTTCGACGTGTTGCGTGCGGTATCGCTGATCGAAGAAGACAACGGCCGCCGCGTGCGCATGGGTAACCTGGCGTTCCTCGGTTCCCACAGCGTCAATGGCGTGTCCGGGCTGCACACGCAGCTGATGCGCAAAACCGTGTTCTCCGAACTGCACAAGCTCTACCCGGACCGGATCAACAACAAGACCAACGGCATCACCTTCCGCCGCTGGCTCTTTCAGGCCAACTCCGAACTGACGTCAATGCTGGTCGATGCCCTGGGCCCGGAGCTGCTGGATAACCCTGAAGATCGCTTGCTCGGTCTGGAGTCGTTCGCCGACAAGACCGCGTTCCGCAAGGCGTTTGCCGAGCAACGCCTGCACAGCAAAAAAGCCCTGGCCTACATCATTCACGAACGGCTGGGGGTGGCGGTCAACCCGGCGGCCATGTTCGACGTGCAGGTCAAGCGCATCCACGAATACAAACGGCAACTGCTCAACCTGATGCACACCGTGGCGCTCTATCAGGCGATTCGCGCCGAGCCGGAGGTCGATTGGGTGCCTCGGGTGAAAATCTTTGCCGGCAAGGCGGCGGCGAGCTATCACCAGGCCAAGCTGATCATCAAACTGACCAACGACATCGCCCGGGTGGTGAACAACGACCCGACCGTGCGTGGCTTACTGAAAGTGGTGTTCCTGCCCAATTACAACGTCAGCCTGGCGGAGAGCATTATCCCGGCGGCGGATTTGTCCGAGCAGATTTCTACTGCCGGCTTCGAAGCCTCGGGCACCAGTAACATGAAATTCGGCCTGAATGGCGCATTGACCATCGGTACGCTGGACGGCGCCAACGTTGAGATGTGCGAACGCATCGGTGCCGAACACATGTTTATCTTCGGCCTCAGTGCCCAGCAGGTCGAAGCGCGCAAGCAGAACCACGAGTTCAGCGCAGTGCCGGACATCGCCGCCTCCCATCGGCTCAGCGACGTGCTGCAAGCCATTCGTGGCGGGGTGTTCTCGCCGGATGATCCGTCCCGTTACACCGGGCTGATCGATTCGCTCGTGGATTACGACCGCTTCCTGGTCTGCGCCGATTTCGACTCCTACTGGAATGCGCAAATGCGTGTCGAAGCCCATTGGCATGACTCGAACGAGTGGTGGCGCTCCGCGGTGCTGAACACGGCGAGGATGGGCTGGTTTTCGTCCGACCGGACCATCCGTGAGTACGCGACGGATATCTGGAAAGCACTGGAGTAACTGTTCGTCCGGCTCGATATACTGGCGCTTCGGAAAAATCGCAGCCTTCGGCGGCTCCTGCAGATGAATACATCGTCCTGTAGGCGCCGCCGAAGGCTGCGATTTTTTGGGGCTGGCCAGTAGGCTAGTCTTTCAGGGATCGGGCTCAAGGATATGGACCATGCAATGGATGTTCATGCTGATCGGACTGGTGCTCGGCTGGCTACTCGATGAGTCATTCAGCGAGGCGCTGCTGGGCGCATTACTCGGACTGGGTATCGGCCAGGCCATTCGCGTCGCTCATCTGAGCTCCGAGGCGCAAGAGCACAAGCGCCTGCTGGAACAGGCACGGACGGCCCTGCAGGCAGTCGAACAACGGTTGGCGGTGCTGGAGGTGTCTGGTGTCAAAACGCCCGAAGCCAGCCAGACGATGGCCAGTGAACCCGTTGTTGCTCCTGAGACCCTGCTGGATGAGAGTCCTGCCGCCACCCCGGAGCTGATCTGGGAACTCCCGCCTGAACTCGAACCGATCCCCGCTGCGGCCAGTGAAATCGGCCGTGCGCAACCCTTAGATGCCTGGAAGCCCGAAACGTCTGCCCGTGAACCACGGCAACCCGTCACCCCGCGTGGCCCGAACTTTATCGACAGCGCTATTGCCCGCGCCCGCGCGTGGCTGTTGGGCGGCAACACTGTGTTGCGGGTCGGGGTGGTGTTGTTGTTCCTTGGCCTGGCCTTTTTGCTGCGTTATGCCACCGAAGGGGTGGTGGTGCCGATCGAGCTGCGCTACGCCGGGGTTGCGGCGGCGGCACTGGGGCTGCTCGGGCTGGGTTGGTGGCTGAGAAAGCGCAACACCGGTTACGCCTTGATCGTGCAGGGTACCGGGGTCGCGGTGTTGTACCTGACGGTGTTTGCGGCGATGCGCCTGCACCCATTGCTCGATCCCTCGGCAGCGTTTGGCATTCTGGTGGCAATCACCGTGTTCTCGGCCATTCTCGCCATCACCCAGGATGCTCTCGGGCTGGCTGCCGTTGCGGCGCTGGGCGGGTTCGCCGCGCCGATCCTGGCCTCCACCGGCACCGGTAGTCATGTCGCGCTGTTCAGCTACTTCGCCTTGCTCAATGCCGGCATTTTCGCCATCGCCTGGTTCAAGGCCTGGCGCTTGCTGAACGTCATTGGCTTTGTCGGCACCTTCGGCATCGGTTTCGCCTGGGGCCTGCGTTCCTACACGCCGGAACTGCTGTGGAGCACCGAGCCGTTCTTGATCCTGTTTTTCCTCATGTACCTGGCCATCGGGCTGCTGTTCGCCCGACGCAAACTGCTGGAAATGAACGATGCGCCGCAGAATGGCGATCGCGATGCGCTGTTGCACTGGTCGTCGCGCAAGGGTGACTACGTTGACGGCACCTTGCTGTTCGGCCCACCGCTGGTGGGTTTTGGTTTGCAGTTCGCGCTAGTGCAGCATCTGGAGTTCGCCGCCGCGTACAGCGCCTTGGCGCTGGGCATCCTCTACATGGGGTTGGCGCGTCTGCTGATGGGCGGACGCGCCATGTTGCTGGGAGAAACCTGCCTGGCCCTGGGGGTGATTTTTACCAGTCTGGCGATACCGCTGGGGCTGGATGCGCGCTGGACGACCGCCGCATGGGCCGTGGAAGGTGCGGGGATTTTCTGGCTTGGCTTGCGTCAGCAACGGCCGCTGGCCCGGGCCTTTGCCCTGTTGCTGCAACTGGGGTCGGCGCTTGCGTTTCTCAGCGAGTTGCGTGACGGCGAGCGCAGTCTGCTTGACGGCGCAGCGTTGGGCGCACTGCTGCTGGGCGTGGCATTGCTGTTCAGTTTCAATCAATTGCGCAAAGCCATGCCGGCGCAAACCAGGGCTTGGGAACGCCAGGGCATGCCCGTGCTGGGCTGCCTTGGGCTGGCGTTTCTCTATCTGCTGGCACCGCTGTTTTTCTTTGCCCATGGCACCGTAATCAGTTGGGCCCTGGCCGGGTTGCTGACGTTGTTGGTCGGCCTGCATGTGTCATCGCGGACAATGTTGTTCACTGCACTGGCCGTGCAATTGTTGGCGGGTGCGATGTTTCTCACCGCGTGGCCGTTGACCACTGAAACGCTGCGACCCCTGGCCCATGGTGGATTCTGGGCGCCATTGTTGCTGGGGGTGGCGGCGTTGGTCGGGGCCTGGCGCATGCAAGTGGGCAATCCTGCCATGGCGCTTGATGGGCTGATCCGGCAGCGATTGTCTCCAGCGTGGCTGGCGTGGGGCGCGGCCTGGTGGGCGCTGGCTTGGACCAGTGAAGTGCTGCGCTTTGCACCGCTGAATCTGCAAGCGACCTTGCTGCTGGCCGTCGCGGCCGTGAGCGTGGCGCTGTGGACGGTGCTGGCGCTGCGCTTGAAATGGCCATCGCTCGGGGTGCTCTGTACCTTGCTGATTCCGGCGGCGGGGCTGGTGTTGCTCGCCGCCTGGCACGCGCGTTATCACCCGGCGGCCAACTTCGGATGGCTGGTGTGGGCGGCGGTATTCGCCGTGCATTTCATCTCCCTGCGACGTTTGGCGGCCCTGCTGCCAGCGCAGGCTACAAGTGCCGCCCATGTGCTCGGCTGCTGGCTGTTGATCGGCGTGCTGGCCCTGGAGCTGCGGTACGGTCTGCTGCTGATGTCCGAGCAGTACAACGCCTGGCGCTGGCTGGGCTGGGCGATGTTGCCGAGCCTGTATCTGGTCTTGATGGCGTCCCCGCGCCCATGGCTGTGGCCGGTGTCGGCTTACCCCCGCGAGTACCGCGTGTACGCCGCCGCGCCGCTGGCCGGGCTGATGCTGGTCTGGTTCTGGCTGGCCAATATCATCAGCGACGGCAGCGCCGAGCCGCTGCCCTATGTGCCGCTGATCAACCCGCTGGAGCTGGGGCTGTTGTTTGCGTTGTTCGGCGTCTACGTCTGGTCGCGCAGCGCGGTGGCACAACTGGCGCTCCACCAGGGTTACGCGACCCTTGTTTCGCAACGGGTTGTCGGGGTTTCGCTGTTTGCGTTCTTCACGGCGTTGGTGATGCGCGCGGCGCACCATTGGGGCGGCGTGCCATTCGAGCTGGATGCATTGCTCGAATCCATGTTGGTGCAGGCCGGGCTGTCGATCGTCTGGACCCTGATGGCCTTGGGTCTGATGATCGGCGGCCATTTGCGCAGTCGCCGCGAAGTCTGGCTGATCGGTGCAGCGCTGATCGGTGTGGTGGTGGCCAAGCTGTTCTTTGTTGAGTTGAGTAACCGCGGCGGGCTGGCGCGGATCGTCTCGTTCATCGGCGTTGGCGTGTTGCTGCTGGTGGTGGGCTATTTCGCCCCGTTGCCACCCAAGCGCGCCGAGCCTGTGGCGGGTCCTGAAAAACCGGTCCAGGAATCCGAAGGAGTGTCGTCTTGAGGCAAAAGTTGAACCTGGGTTGGTTGGGTGCAATGGCGATGGGCGTGGCGATGATGGCTGGCGCCCAGGACAAACCGGCGGATTTCGCGACGCAGGTGCCGTTGTCCGTCAGTGGTAACGGTCCGTGGTATCGCCTTGAGCTGCCCTTGGCTGTGCAACTGAATGCCCGGCAGGCTGACTTGAGCGATGTGCGCGTGTTCAATGCCGCAGGCGATGTGCAGGCCTACGCGCTGGCTCGGGAAACCGCACAAACCGCGCAAGACCGCGTGCTCACCGAGGTGAAATGGTTCCCGCTGTATAACCGGATGGACGCCACCGAACATGCGCCAAGCGTGCGGGTACAGTCGAGCGCCAATGGCACGCTGGTCCAGGTGCAGCCCTCCAGTCAGCTGGAAGCCGGCGAAGAAGAATTGCGTGGCTGGCTGCTCGACGCCAGCGCCATCAAGGCGCCGTTGCAGCGGTTGATCCTCGACTGGACCAGCGAGCGTGACGGTTTTCAGCGATTCAGTATCGAGGCCAGCGACGACTTGCAGCATTGGCAGTCCTGGGGCGAAGGGCAGGTCGCGCGGCTGACGTTTGCGGACGAGCAGGTCGAACAGCATGAAGTCAGCCTGCCGGGACAGCCTGCGCGCTACTTGCGCCTGTTGTGGGATACCCCGCATTCGGCTCCGACCCTCACCTCGGCGCAACTGGAGAGCGCCAGTACCCGCAGCCTGCCGCTGCCGTTGGTCTGGTCGCAAGTGTTGGCTGGCAGCAGCGTGAAGCCTGGCGAATACACCTGGCAATTGCCGATGGCGCTCACTGTCGAGCGGATACAGGTCGAGTTGAGCGAGCCCAACAGTCTGGCGCCGGTGACCTTGTCTGGCCGGCGGGACAGCAGCCTGCCGTGGCAGCCGTTGAGCAATGGTTTGCTTTATCGTCTGACCCAGAATGGTCAGGACGTGGTGCAAAACGAATTACAGCTGCCGGGGCAAATCGTGCAGCAATTGAAGCTGACCGTTGATGAGCGCGGCGGAGGTTTGGGCGCACAAGCGCCTGGCTTGAAATTCGCCGTGCGCGCCACGCAATTGGTGTTCCTGGCCCGTGGGCCCGGGCCTTACACGCTGGCGCTGGGAAATTCGGCGGTGAAGGCAGCGAATCTGCCGTTGGCCACGCTGATTCCGGATTACAGCGCAGCGAAACTGGCGACGCTGGGCAAGGCCTCGGTCGATGGCGCGGCGACCATTGCGCCGGTGGCTTCGTCCGTGCAGGCCACGTCGGGCACTGACTGGAAAAAATTTGGCCTGTGGGCGGTGTTGTTGCTGAGCGTTGTATTCCTGGCGGCGATGGCGTTCAGTCTGCTGCGCAAACCGCCCGCCAACCCCTGAAGTCGGGTGCTTCGCACCCCATCGCGAGCAGTCTCGCTCCCACAAGGAAAGCGCAGTACCTGTGGGAGCGGGCTTGCCCGCGATAGCGGTCGATCAGTCGACAGAAAGGCTGGGATAACCGCTACTTTTCGGCTCACACCCGGACCATTTCCATCTACGCTGAACCCCGCGCATGAACTCTCTTCGGTCGATCACGTCTGATAGGAGGAAATGCGCCCCGACTCGCGTTAAACTGCGCGGGTTTTTAGCCCCCCATTCCTCCGGAGCCTTCCATGTCCCGCGTTACCTTGAGTCGCTATTTGATTGAGCAGACCCGCAGCAACAACACTCCTGCCGATCTGCGCTTCCTGATCGAAGTGGTGGCGCGTGCCTGCAAGGAGATCAGCCACGCCGTTTCCAAAGGCGCCCTGGGTGGCGTACTGGGCAGCATGGGCACCGAAAACGTCCAGGGCGAAGTGCAGAAGAAGCTCGACGTTCTGTCCAACGAGATCCTGCTCGAAGCCAACGAATGGGGCGGTCACCTGGCCGGCATGGCGTCCGAAGAAATGGACAACGCCTACCAGATCCCGGGCAAATACCCGAAAGGCGCCTACCTGCTGGTATTCGACCCGCTGGACGGTTCGTCGAACATCGACATCAACGCGCCGGTCGGTACCATCTTCTCGGTGCTGCGTTGCCCAAGCGAATACCTGAGCCAGAACGAAGCCTTGAATGAAAAGGCCTTCCTGCAGCCGGGCACCCAGCAAGTGGCCGCCGGTTATGCCATCTACGGTCCGCAGACCATGCTGGTCCTGACCCTGGGCGACGGCGTCAAAGGCTTCACCCTGGACCGCGAAATGGGCAGCTTCGTGTTGACCCACGAAGACATCACCATTCCTGAAACCACCCAGGAATTCGCCATCAACATGTCCAACCAGCGTCACTGGGAAGCCCCGGTGCAACGCTACGTCAGCGAGTTGCTGGCAGGCGAAGAAGGTCCGCTGAAAAAGAACTACAACATGCGCTGGGTCGCGGCGATGGTGGCGGACGTGCACCGCATCCTGACCCGTGGCGGTCTGTTCATGTACCCGCGCGACAGCCGCGAGCCATCGAAGCCGGGCAAACTGCGCCTGATGTACGAAGCCAACCCGATGTCGTTCCTGGTGGAACAGGCGGGCGGCGCGTCCACCGACGGCCACCAGCGCATCCTCGACATCAAGCCTGACGGCCTGCACCAGCGTGTTGCGGTGTTCCTCGGCTCGAAAGAAGAAGTTGCACGCGTCACGGCTTACCACAAGGAATAAACCATGAACGCGCCCTGGCAGCCGTTGCTCGAATGGTGGTTCGGTAAAGCCGAATCTTCCAGGGAAGTCGCGGCTGACAAGGGCAAGTTATGGTTCGGCAAGCGTGACAGCCAGGACCTCGAAGCGCGTACGCGTTTCGGGGGCCAGGTCGAGCAGGCACTGACCGGCGGTTTGACCGATTGGGCGCAATGCCCCGAAGGTTGGCTGGCGCTGGTGCTACTACTCGATCAACTCCCGCGAATGATCTTTCGCGACTCCCCCAAGGCTTTTTCCGGTGACATCAGGGCTCAGGCACTGGTCGCGCAGGGCATTGCTGCGGATTTCGATCGACAGTTAAGACCCATCCAGCGTGTGTTTATCTACCTGGTGTTCGAACACAGCGAGCATCTGGCGGCACAGAACGAAGGTGTTTCGCGCTACATCGATCTGTTGGCGCAGCAACCGGAAGCCGACCGCGCACTGTTTACCGATTACCTGGATTTCGCCGAGCGGCATCAGAAAGTGATTGCACGGTTTGGACGGTTTCCGCATCGCAATGCGGTGTTGGGGCGGGAGTCTACGGCTGAGGAGTTGGCGTTTCTGTCGAAACCGGGGTCACGGTTTTAAACCTTCATTGCGGCTGATGCCTTCATCGCGGGCAAGCCCGCTCCCACAGTGATCTGGTCGGACACAGCATAGGTGTTCGCCGAAGATTCCTGTGGGAGCTGGCTTGCCAGCGATGAGGCCGGTAAGACCGGCTTAGATCCTGAAACTACCCACCAGATGCTTCAACCGCGCCGCCTGCTGCTCAAGATCCGCACAGGCACGCAAGGTTGCCTGCAGGTTCTCCACGCCTTCCTGGTTCAGCGTATTGATCTCGGTGATGTCGACGTTGATCGATTCGACCACTGCGGTCTGTTCTTCGGTGGCCGTGGCGACCGACTGGTTCATGCCGTCGATTTCGCCGATGCGCTGGGTCACGCTGCCCAGGCGCTCACCGGCCTGGTTGGCGATGCCGACACTGCTTTCACTCTGGCGCTGGCTGTCGGTCATGATGGTCACCGCTTCCCGCGCACCGACCTGCAGTTCTTCGATCATTTTCTGCACTTGCTGCGCCGAGTCCTGAGTGCGGTGGGCGAGGTTGCGCACTTCATCGGCCACCACCGCAAACCCGCGTCCGGCTTCACCGGCACGCGCCGCTTCGATGGCGGCGTTCAGTGCCAGCAGGTTGGTCTGCTGGGAGATGCTGGTGATCACTTCCAGAATCTGCCCGATGTTGACGGTGTTGCTGTTGAGCGTCTCGATGTTGCCGCATGAATCGCTGATTTTCGCCGAGAGCTGGTGCATCGCGCTGATGGTTTTGTCCACCACCTGCTGACCGTCTTCGGCCAGGCTACGGGCGTCGCTCGAGTGCTGGGAGGCGAGGGCGGCGTTCTGGGCGATTTCCTGGGCGGCGGCACCGAGCTGGTTGATCGCTGCGGCGACGCTGCTGGTGCGCGAGGCCTGCTGGTCGGAGTTGAACATCGACGAGTTCGAGGCGGCCACCACACGTAGCGCCACTTCGTTGACCTGGCCGGTGGCCGAGGACACTTCGATGATCGAGGTGTGAATGCGCTCGACGAAACGGTTGAATGAAAGCCCCAGTGCGCCAAATTCGTCGTGACCGTGAATGGTCAGGCGCTTGGTCAGATCCCCTTCGCCTTCGGCGATGTCGTGCATGGCGCGACCCATGGCCAGCAACGGCTGCATCAGGAAACGGATCAGCATGCCCAGCAACGCGATGATGATCACCACGGCAATCACCATGGCGATAAGCGCCGAAGTGCGGAATTCACTGAGCATCGAGAACGCGGTGTCCTGATCGAGCACCAGTGCCACATACCAATCCGCCGAAGGCACGCCGTTGACGTGGGTGAACGAGATGAACTGGCTTTTGCCGTCGACCTCGACTTCCTTCAGGCCCGGGCTGATTTTCGGCGCCCCGTTGGGGTAGGCATCGGTCAGGTTCTTGAGCACCAGTTTGCTGTCCGGGTGGATCAGGATCTTGCCGTCGGCACTGACAATGAAGGCATGGCCATGACCACCGAAGTTCAGCGAGTTGATGATTGCACTGACGCTGGACAGGTCGATGTCGGCGCCGGCGACGCCGATCATCTGGCCCTGGCGTTGTACCGGGGTCGCGACGGTGATTACCAGTTTGCCTGACGAGGCGGCGATGTAGGGTTCGGTAACGATGGTCTGTTGTGCGCTGTTGGCCGCCTTGTACCAGCCACGGGCGCGCGGGTCGTAGTCCGCCGCACGGTTACCGGCCGGGACCGAGAACATGACGCCGTCGGCACCGCCGAAGTAGCTCAGCTGGAAATTGCCGGTGTAGGCGGGCATGTCGATGATCCGCTTCAGGCTGGCGGGGGCGTTGCCATCGGCGCTGACCTGTTGGGCCATCGATTGCAGCAGCTGCATGCGGCTTTCCAGCCAGGTCTGGATGTTGCTGGTGGTCAGGCTGCCGAGCTCCTGCATCGAGGCTTCGGTGTTGTTATGCAGCGTCTGACGCTGACGATAGTCGTTGAACAGGATGAAACAAGCGAATGCAACGGCCACCACGAGGGCGGCAGCCAACAAAATCTTGTGGCTGAACTTCATGTTTCTGGTCATTAAATGAGCTACCGCGGAAAGACAGATCAACAAAGGAGGCAATCCCTACGGACGTGGGTTTGCGCTGTCATGTATGTCGACTGGACGGCGCCAAAGATTAGGCGCTTTTTTGTGAAAACCGATGAAATACCTGCCAGGCAAACAACGTGGCTGTTTTTTCGCAAAAAGGCGGACGAGCGGCCCGATAAATAGGCGATTGGCCAGGGAACCAGAAAGGGGTTTTCTCTTCTAAGGTTCAGTTTGGCAGCCATGCCAATCCCCTTCACCCCTGGAGTTACACCATGTCGCTGCGATCCATTGCCCTGCTTTCGTTCTGCGTGTTGCTGGCTGCCTGCAGCAAGGTCAATCAGGAAAACTATTCGAAGCTCTCGGCCGGCATGGCCAAGGCCGATGTAGAAACCTTGCTGGGCAAGCCTGCCGACTGCTCGGGCGCGCTGGGCATGTCCAGTTGCACCTGGGGTGACAAGAACAGCTTTATCAGCGTGCAGTATGCCGGTGACAAAGTGCTGATGTTTTCCGGCCAAGGCCTGAAATAAACCGGGGCTACGCGCCCACGGGAGAAAAACAATGAAGCGGTTATTGATGATGCTTTTTGCCGGCCTGGTATTGGCCGGCTGTGCCACTTCTGGCCAGGATCCGTTGGCGCCCAAGACAGCCGACAGTGTCAACCTCAAGCGTTACCAGGGCACCTGGTACGAGTTGGCGCGTATGCCGATGTATTTCCAGCGCGACTGTGCGCAATCCGAAGCCCACTACACGCTTAAACCGGATGGCAACATGGCGGTGTTGAACCGCTGCCTGACGGCGCAATGGCAATGGGAAGAGGTCAAGGGCACGGCTTATCCACAGGTGCCGGGCAAGACCGACAAATTGTGGGTCGAGTTCGATACCTGGTTTTCGAGGTTGATTCCGGGTGTTTCGAAGGGCGAGTACTGGGTGTTGTACGTCAGCGACGACTACAAGACCGCGATCGTCGGCGACCCGAGCCGTCGATACCTGTGGCTGCTGTCGCGTACGCCGACCGTTGACGGTGTGGTGCGTGAAGACCTGCTGAGCAAGGCGCGTCAGCAGGGCTATGACACGACGCGGCTGATCTGGCGAGCGTCGGACACGCAGATGGCCAAGACCTCGAACTGATAGCACATGACCTTGTGGGAGCGAGCAAGCTCGCTCCCACAGGTTTTTGCGTCAGCCTAAAAGTTCGCGCAGGACCTGGGTAAAGGCGCGGTTGCTGTCTTCCTCATCGGCATGACGCCCGTCGCGCACGACCCACTGGCCGTTCACCAGCACGTCCCGCACCTGACGGTCGCCTCCGGCAAACAACCAGCGGTTCAGAATCCCGTCGCCACTGGCCGTTGCCAGGTACGGGTCGTTGCCGTCCAGTACCAGCCAATCCGCACGCTTGCCGACTTCCAGGGCGCCGATCGGTTGCCCCAGCGCCTGGGCACCACCGTCGAGCGCCGCGTCGAACAACGTGCGGCCAACCATGGGCTGATCCGCGCCATACAGGCGATTACGCCGTTGATCGCGCAGTCGCTGGCCGTATTCCAGCCAACGCAATTCTTCCACCACGCTCAATGACACATGGCTGTCGGAACCGATGCCCATGCGGCCGCCTTGTGCCAGGAAATCCACTGCCGGGAAAATCCCGTCGCCCAGGTTGGCTTCGGTGGTCAGGCACAGACCGGCAATGGCGCGGCTCCTGGCCATCAGCGTGACTTCTTCCGGATTCGCGTGGGTGGCATGGACCAGGCACCAGCGCTGATCGACTTCGGTATTTTCGTACAGCCATTGCAAGGGACGACGGCCGCTCCAGGTCAGGCAGTCGTCGACTTCTTTTTGCTGTTCGGCAATGTGGATATGCACCGGGCACTGCTTGTCGCTGGCGGCCAGCACTTCGCTGATCTGCTGCGGCGTCACCGCGCGTAACGAGTGGAAGCACAGACCCAGCGACTGCGCCGGTTGCTGCGCCAGTACCGGCTGCAGGCGCGATTGCAGCTTGAGGTAGTTCTCGGTGCTGTTGATGAAGCGGCGCTGGCCCTCGTTCGGCGTCTGGCCGCCGAAGCCGGAATGGCTGTACAGCACCGGCAGCAGGGTCAAGCCGATACCGGCGGAACGCGCGGCCTGGCTGATACGCAGGGCCAGTTCGGCCGGGTCTGCATAGGGCTGGCCGTTGTTGTCGTGGTGGACGTAATGGAATTCCGCCACTGAGGTGTAACCGGCCTTGAGCATTTCGATGTACAGCTGACGAGCGATGACACCGAGTTGCTCCGGGCTGATTTTTCCGACGAGGCGATACATCAGATCGCGCCAGGTCCAGAAACTGTCATTCGGATTCCCCGCCACTTCCGCCAGTCCGGCCATGGCCCGCTGGAAGGCGTGAGAGTGCAGGTTCGGCATGCCGGGCAAGAGCGGGCCGCTCAGCCGTTCGGCGCCTTCTGCATGGGAATCGGCCTGGATATGGGTCAATACGCCATCGGCGCTGACCTCAAGACGTACATTGTTGGCCCATCCACTAGGCAGCAGCGCGCGTTCGGCAAAGAAGGCGGTCATGGTTCAGAACCCCATCGTGTGTTATTTGTATATACATATACAGACGTTTGCCTGCCCGGTAAACTCCGGCAAGCTAGCAATCTCTACTAAACCATCAAGGATTAACCGTGCCGACTCCGCCTCCAGTCTCTCCGTTGGCCGCGAACATGGGCGACAGTCCGGCGCCCTTGTATGCTCGCGTCAAACAAATGATCACCCAGCAAATCGACAGTGGAAACTGGCCGCCGCACTACCGCGTTCCGTCGGAAAGCGAGCTGGTCAATCAGCTGGGTTTCAGCCGCATGACCATCAACCGCGCCCTGCGCGAGATGACCGCTGACGGCTTGCTGGTGCGCATGCAAGGCGTCGGCACGTTCGTCGCCGAGCCGAAAAGCCAGTCCGCGTTGTTTGAAGTGCACAACATCGCCGACGAAATCGCTTCCCGCGGTCATCGCCACACCTGCAAGGTCATCACCCTTGAAGAAGAGGCCGCCGGCTCGGAACGCGCCCTGGCCCTCGACATGCGCGAAGGGCAGAAAGTCTTCCACTCGCTGATCGTGCATTTCGAAAACGATATTCCGGTGCAAATCGAAGACCGTTTCGTCAATGCGCTGGTGGCGCCGGATTACCTCAAGCAGGACTTCACCCTGCAAACGCCTTACGCCTACCTCAACCAGGTCGCGCCGCTGACCGAAGGCGAGCACGTGGTCGAAGCCATTCTGGCCGAGTCATCCGAATGCAAATTGCTGCAGATTGAAAAAGGCGAGCCGTGCCTGCTGATTCGCCGCCGTACCTGGTCTGGCCGTCAGCCGGTGACGGCGGCCCGTTTGATCCACCCTGGTTCCCGTCATCGTCTGGAAGGCCGGTTTCATAAATGAACGAGTTGAAAGTTTTACGCGCCAAAGACTACCCGCGCATGCCCTGGAAGAACGGCGGCGGCAGCACTGAAGAAATCAGCCGCGATGCCGGCACTGGCCTGGACGGCTTCGGCTGGCGCCTGTCGATTGCCGACATCGGTGAGTCGGGCGGTTTTTCCACCTTCGCCGGTTATGAGCGGATCATCACCGTGTTGCAGGGCGACGGCATGACGTTGTCGGTGGACGGTCAGAGCACGCGGCCATTGTTACCCCTCGACCCGTTCGCCTTCAGTGGCGAAAGCCAGGTGTCCTGCACGCTGCTCGGTGGAGCGATCCGCGATTTCAACCTGATCTATGCGCCGCAGCGCTACCGTGCGCGGTTGCAGTGGCTGGCCGGCGAGCAGCGGTTTTTCAGCGAGGCCAGCACACTGCTGGTGTTCAGCGTGAGCGAGCAAACTGACGTCTGTGTCGATAACCGCGTCCAGGCATTGGGCCTCCATGATTGCCTGCAGCTGGAGGCGAATGCCGGGTTGCTGGACGTCGCCATCAAGGGGCTGTGCTGCGTGATCGAACTCACGTCTCGCGGCTGATCCCGGTTACTCCCGTTCGAGGGTAAAACCTCGAACGGTCGCCTCCAGTTCACTGGACATCCCTTTCAACGCCTGGATGGTTTTCACCACGTCCTGTTGCGCCGCGACATTTTTCTCGACCCGCTGCGCCACGGTTTCCACATTGCGCGCCACGTCCTCGCTGGCTTCGCGCTGTTCCTGCAAGGCATGGGAGATCTGGCTGACGGCATTGAGTGACGCGTCGAGCACGTCCTTGACGTCATTCATCGACGCGCCGGCGCTGTCGATCAGCTGTTGACCCTGAAGAACCCGCTCGCGGCCGGAATTCATGCTGCTGCTGGCTTTTCGCATGCCGCTTTGAATGGTGCTCACCAGCACCACAATCTCGTCGGTGGAGCGGGTCGTGCGGGTCGCCAGCTCCCGCACTTCGTCGGCCACCACGGCAAAACCGCGACCTTGCTCGCCGGCCCGCGCCGCCTCGATGGCGGCATTGAGGGCGAGCAGGTTGGTTTGTTCGGCAATGCTGTGGATCACGTCGACAATTTTCCCGATGGCGTTGGAGTGCTGGGTCAATTGGTCGATTTCACTCGACGTCTGGGTCACCAGTTGGGCGATCTGCTGCATCTCGATGATAGAGCGGTCCATGCTGGCAATGCCCAGCGCAGTGATTTGCTCGGCCTTTTGTGTGGTGTCGTGCGCCTGCGCGGCGTTCTCGGCGATGTGCGTAATGTTGGCTGACATCTGTTCCGCCGCGGCGGCAATGGAAGAGGCCGCGCCATTTTGCTCGGCCGCCTGTTTGAGGCCTTGCTCGGACGAAATACTCAGGCTCAGGGTCGAGGACTCGATGTGCTGCGAGGCCTCGCGCACCTTGCCGATCATGCTGGCCAGGCTGCGCCGCATGGCCTCGACCGATTGCATGACGCCCGTGGATTTCGCGTTGCCAATCGCCGGATCGCCGAGCATGCCCTGGGCAATCCGTGTGCTGATACTGGCCAGCTCGTGCGGCTCGGCGCCCAGGTATCGCGTCAGCCTGGCACCGAACAGCAGGGCGTAAAGGCTGCCAGACAACAGCGCGAAGCCCAGGACCAGGGCCATCAGCCATATATTGTCCTCGTAGAGTGCCTGACTGAGTTCGAACTGATGGCGAGCCTCTTTCAGTTGAGCGTCGGTCAGTTGCGAAAACAGTGAGGTCAAAGGGTCGATCAAGGGGTAAAGCTGATGTGCGGCGAACTGTTCCAGGCTCTGGCTGGCGGTGTTGCTGCGGTTCAGGATTGCCTGCAACCGCTGGAGCGGTACTTCGGTCGCCTGCATCAGTGGCGTGATTTCGTTGATCAGCCGCACCTCTTCATCAACCAGTTGGGTCGACAGGTAGGTGCGCCAGAGCGGCTCGATTTCAAGCATCGCTTGCCGTATCTGTTGCGCCGCGTCGACGCCACCGTAAATGCCATCGCGGGCCTTGTGGATGGTGTCGACGATAGTGACGGAATACAGCTCGGAAATTTTCTTCAGGTCCTGTTGCGGGATGACCCGGTCGAGGTAAACCGTTTCCAGTCCCTGGACCGTAGCGCGCATGCCGTAAAGGCCGAGTGCGCCGATGCCGGTCAGGCTGCCCAGCAGAATGCCGGCCATCAGCAAGAGGTGGGTTTTGACTTTCCATTGTTTCATTACGCGTTCCTCGCAGGAGTGACTTCAGGGGGTTGGTCATGGAGTCGGCGAAGATCAGTGGCGGTGGAGTCGGACACTTCTGATGAGGTTGTAGGGTGTTTCTGGAATGCGCTTAATTGGGCATCACGTGTTACCGAACGCCCCAACGTGGCGCAAAACCGCGTTGCAGTAACAACGAGCACGCACTCGAAAAATCCCCGCGAAAAAAATCATCAACGCCAGAAACCCTTGTTTCATGGGCTTTCCAGCCATTTCAGAGTTTTTCTTGAATGCCCGTTCGGCAAGTTGGCCGCTTGATTGCATATGCTTGTATGTACAAGTAAAGACGTATGCGTATGAGTCGATCGAGACTCCCCGCAGCGTCCACTGATTCGCTTGTCGCGCAACGATGTGCACAGGCTGCTGCCCACCAGGGTTGGTTTGAATTGATCGCTGAGGAGTCTTTTTCGTGACTGACAATACCCAGAAACCTACCACCGCCTCTTTTACAAAAAGACGTGACGTAGAAATTCGTGCCGCGCGCGGCAACAAGCTGACCGCCAAAAGCTGGCTGACCGAAGCGCCGCTGCGCATGCTGATGAACAACCTCGACCCGGAAGTGGCCGAGAACCCGAAGGAACTGGTGGTTTACGGTGGCATCGGTCGTGCGGCGCGTAACTGGGAGTGCTACGACAAGATCGTCGAAAGCCTGACCAACCTGAACGACGACGAGACCCTGCTGGTGCAATCCGGCAAGCCGGTCGGCGTGTTCAAGACCCACACCAACGCCCCGCGCGTGCTGATCGCCAACTCCAACCTGGTGCCGCACTGGGCGAACTGGGAACACTTCAACGAACTGGACGCCAAAGGCCTGGCCATGTACGGCCAGATGACCGCCGGCAGCTGGATCTACATCGGCAGCCAGGGCATCGTCCAGGGCACCTACGAAACCTTCGTCGAAGCCGGTCGCCAGCACTACAACGACAACCTCAAAGGCAAGTGGGTCCTGACCGCCGGCCTCGGTGGCATGGGCGGCGCCCAGCCTCTGGCCGCCACCCTGGCCGGTGCCTGCTCGCTGAACATCGAATGCCAGCAGGTGAGCATCGATTTCCGCCTGAAAAGCCGTTACGTCGACGAGCAAGCCAAAGACCTCGACGACGCACTGGCGCGTATCGCCAAGTACACCGCCGAAGGCAAGGCGATCTCCGTCGCGCTGCTGGGCAACGCGGCTGAAATCCTGCCGGAACTGGTCCGTCGCGGTGTGCGCCCGGACATGGTCACCGACCAGACCAGCGCCCACGATCCATTGAACGGCTACCTGCCAGCCGGCTGGACCTGGGAGCAATACCGCGCCCGCGCCAAGACCGAGCCGGCCGCCGTGATCAAAGCCGCCAAGCAGTCGATGGCCGTGCACGTCAAAGCCATGCTCGACTTCCAGAAGCAAGGCATCCCGACCTTCGACTACGGCAACAACATCCGTCAGATGGCCCAGGAAGAAGGCGTGGAAAACGCGTTCGATTTCCCGGGCTTCGTGCCGGCCTACATCCGCCCGCTGTTCTGCCGTGGCATCGGCCCGTTCCGTTGGGCGGCCCTGTCGGGCGATCCGCAAGACATCTACAAGACCGACGCCAAGGTCAAGGAGCTGATCCCGGACGACGCGCACCTGCACAACTGGCTGGACATGGCGCGCGAGCGCATCAGCTTCCAGGGTCTGCCGGCCCGTATCTGCTGGGTCGGCCTGGGCCTGCGCGCCAAGTTGGGCCTGGCGTTCAACGAAATGGTGCGCAGCGGTGAATTGTCCGCACCGATCGTCATCGGTCGCGACCACCTGGACTCCGGTTCGGTGGCCAGCCCGAACCGCGAAACCGAATCGATGCAGGACGGTTCCGACGCCGTGTCCGACTGGCCACTGCTCAACGCCCTGCTCAACACCGCAAGCGGCGCGACCTGGGTATCCCTGCACCACGGCGGCGGCGTCGGCATGGGCTTCTCCCAGCACTCGGGCATGGTGATTGTCTGTGACGGTACCGACGAAGCGGCCGAGCGTATCGCCCGCGTGCTGCACAACGACCCGGCCACCGGTGTCATGCGTCACGCCGATGCCGGCTACCAGATCGCCATCGACTGCGCCAGGGAACAGGGCCTGAACCTGCCGATGATTACCGGTCAATAACGCAAAACCGCTTTATGTGGGAGCGAGCGGGCTCGCTCCCACAGAAAAGCAGCCTTACAGACACTCAGTGAACTACTAGAACAATCCACAGAGGTTGAACCATGGCTGTCAGCAGCGAACGTGCTGGTAACAAACCGTTGATCGAAAAGCGTTCGATTGACTACATCCCGGAGGCGGAAAGACACGGTCGTCTGTTGAGCCAGTTCACCCTGTGGATGGGTGCCAACCTGCAAATCACCGCGATTGTCACCGGGGCCCTGGCCGTGGTGTTGGGCGGTGATGTGTTCTGGTCGTTGATCGGCCTGTTGATCGGTCAACTGCTCGGCGGCGCCGTCATGGCGCTGCATGCTGCGCAAGGGCCCAAGCTTGGCCTGCCGCAGATGATCTCCAGCCGTGTGCAGTTCGGCGTTTATGGCGCGGCCATCCCGATTGTGCTGGTCTGTTTGATGTACCTCGGTTTCACTGCAACGGGAACCGTGCTTTCCGGCCAGGCGCTGGGCCAGTTGTTTGGCGTCAGCGACAGTGTCGGCATTCTTCTTTTCGCCAGTGTCATCGTGCTGGTCACGGTGCTCGGATATCGAGTGATCCATTGGATCGGCCGTGTCGCCAGTGTCATTGGCGTGATCGCCTTTGTTTATCTGTTCAGCCGTCTGATGAGCCAGGTTGACGTTGGCGCGCTGTTACAAATCCGCCACTTCAGCTGGAGCAGCTTCTTGCTGGCGGTGTCGCTCGCGGCGTCCTGGCAGATCGCTTTCGGCCCATACGTGGCTGACTATTCCCGCTACTTGCCGAGCAAGATTTCCTCGGTCAAAACCTTTTTTGCCGCCGGCGCAGGTTCGGTCATTGGCGCACAGGTGGCGATGGTCCTCGGCGTGTTCGCCGCCGCCTCGGCCAACGGGCAATTCGCCGGTCACGAAGTGGCCTACATCGTGGGTCTGGGCGGTACCGGTGCCACCGCTGCGCTGCTGTACTTCAGCATCGCGTTCGGCAAGGTCACCATCTCCACGCTGAACTCCTACGGCAGCTTCATGTGCATTGCGACCATCATCAGCGGTTTCCGTGGTGATCTGAAGGTCACGCGCTTGCAGCGTCTGGTCTTCGTGCTGGTCATCGTCGGTGCTGCGACCCTGATGGCGCTGCTCGGCCAGCACTCGTTCCTCGGTGCGTTCAAGTCCTTCATCCTGTTCCTGCTGGCGTTCTTTACGCCATGGAGCGCGATCAACCTGGTGGACTACTACTGCATCACCCGCGAGCGCTATGACGTGCCGGCGCTGGCCGATCCGAATGGTCGCTACGGTCGTTGGAACGTCCTCGGAATCAGCGTTTATGTCTTCGGTGTGCTGGTGCAGTTGCCGTTCATCTCCACCAAGTTCTACACCGGTCCGCTGGTCGCAGCCCTGGGTGACGTGGATATTTCCTGGATCATCGGTCTGGCGCTGCCCGCAGCCCTGTATTACGTCTGTGCGAAAAAATGGCACGGCACCGTGCCCGATCACCTGATTCTGCCGGTCGAGCAGAACAGCGTTGTACAACCTAAAACAAGTGGGGCCGGTCGCGCTGCGGCGCAGGCCTGATTGGACGTTGCCAGGGCTGGATGCCTCTTGACTGCCGTAAGCCAATTCATGATTAGGAGCGTCACAACAATGAAATCAAACAAGACCCTGCTGACCACTTTGCTTTCCATGGGCCTGCTGGCCAGCGCCGGCGCCACTCAGGCGGCGGGTTGGTGCGAGTCGGGCAAACCGGTGAAATTCGCCGGCCTGAACTGGGAAAGCGCAATGCTGCTGACCGACGTGCTGCAAGTCGTGTTGGAAAAAGGCTACGACTGCAAGACCGACAGCCTGCCAGGCAACTCCATCACCATGGAAAACGCCCTGAGCAGCAACGACATCCAGGTGTTTGCCGAAGAGTGGGTCGGCCGCAGCGAGGTCTGGAACAAGGCTGAGAAGGCCGGCAAAGTCGTCGGTGTCGGCGCTCCGATTGTCG
Organism: Pseudomonas sp. TE12234; assembly: GCF_054061835.1. Lineage (NCBI taxonomy): Bacteria > Pseudomonadati > Pseudomonadota > Gammaproteobacteria > Pseudomonadales > Pseudomonadaceae > Pseudomonas > Pseudomonas sp. TE12234. The sequence continues at coordinate 127,491 of NZ_JBSSEP010000003.1, read as the reverse complement.
GCGCCGTCGAAGGCTGGTACGTGCCGCGCTACGTGATCGAAGGCGACGCCAAGCGCAAGCTGGAAGCCAAGGCGCCAGACCTGAAAGCCATTGCCGACCTGGGCAAATACTCGGCGCTGTTCAAAGATGCCGAAGAGCCTTCCAAGGGCCGTTTCTACAACTGCCCGGCTGGCTGGACCTGTGAACTCGACAACAGCGAAATGCTGAAAAGCTATGGCCTGGAAAGCAGCTACACCAACTTCCGCCCAGGCACCGGCCCGGCGCTGGATGCCGCCGTGTTGTCGAGCTACAAGCGTGGCGAGCCGATCCTGTTCTACTACTGGTCGCCAACGCCGCTGATGGGCCAGGTCGACGTGGTGAAACTCGAAGAGAAGCCAGGCGTGGATAAAACGGTGAACATCAAGGTTGGCCTGTCCAGGACGTTCCACGACGAAGCCCCGGAACTGGTGACCGTGATGGAAAAGGTCAACGTGCCGATCGACCTGCTGAACCAGAACCTGGGTCGCATGACCAAGGAGCGGATCGAGTCGCCAAAACTGGCCAAGATCTTCCTGAAGGAACATCCTGAAGTCTGGCATGCATGGGTAAGCGAAGACGCTGCCAAAAAGATCGACGCGGCCTTGTAGTTTGAGCCTTTCCGACTGTCGGCAGCGGCAGTCGGATGCTTGATCACAACCCCTTGATTGAGAGTCTCTTATGTTTCCCGAAAGCTTTACCTTTTCCATCGCCGACTGGGTCAACGGTTGGGTCGATTCGCTGGTTACCAACTATGGCGACGTGTTTCGGCACATCTCCGACACCCTGTTGTGGGCCATCGTCAATCTCGAAGGCCTGCTGCGCGCGGCGCCCTGGTGGCTGATGCTGGCCATCGTGGCGGGCGTGGCCTGGCACGCCACCCGTAAAGTCGTGACCACGGTCGTGATCGTCGGCTTGCTGTTCCTGGTGGGTGCGGTCGGCCTCTGGGACAAGTTGATGCAAACCCTGGCGCTGATGATGGTGGCGACCATCATCTCGGTGTTGATCGGCATTCCGCTGGGCATTCTCTCGGCGCGCAGCAATCGCCTGCGTTCGGTGCTGATGCCGTTGCTGGACATCATGCAGACCATGCCGAGCTTCGTGTACCTGATTCCGGTGCTGATGCTGTTCGGCCTGGGCAAGGTCCCGGCGATTTTCGCCACCGTGATCTACGCCGCGCCACCGCTGATCCGCCTGACCGACCTGGGCATTCGCCAGGTTGACGGCGAAGTGATGGAAGCGATCAACGCCTTCGGTGCCAACCGCTGGCAGCAACTGTTCGGCGTGCAACTGCCGCTGGCCCTGCCGAGCATCATGGCCGGGATCAACCAGACCACCATGATGGCCCTGTCGATGGTGGTGATTGCCTCGATGATCGGCGCCCGTGGCCTGGGTGAAGACGTGTTGGTGGGGATTCAGACCCTCAACGTCGGACGTGGCCTGGAAGCCGGTCTGGCGATCGTGATTCTGGCAGTGGTGATCGACCGCATTACACAAGCGTACGGTCGCGCACGGCATGAGGTGAGCAAATGAACAAGGCAACCGTGAGCAAGATCGAAGTCAAAAACGTCTTCAAGATTTTCGGCAACCGTTCCAGGGAAGCGCTGGCCATGGTTGGCCAGGGCAAGACCAAGGATCAGGTGCTGGCGGAAACCGGCTGCGTGGTCGGCGTGAACGACCTGTCGTTGAGCATCGGCAGCGGCGAGATTTTCGTGATCATGGGCCTGTCGGGTTCCGGCAAATCCACGCTGGTACGCCACTTCAACCGCCTGATCGACCCGACCAGCGGCGCGATCCTGGTGGACGGCGTGGACATCCTGCAATACGACATGGAAGCCCTGCGCGAATTTCGCCGTCGCAAGATCAGCATGGTGTTCCAGAGCTTCGGTCTGTTGCCGCACAAGACCGTGCTGGACAACGTCGCCTACGGCCTGAAAATCCGTGGCGAGAGCAAGCAGATGTGCGCCGAGCGCGCGCTGCACTGGATCAACACCGTGGGCCTCAAGGGCTACGAAAACAAATTCCCGCACCAGCTCTCCGGCGGTATGCGTCAGCGTGTGGGCCTGGCCCGTGCCTTGGCGGCGGACACCGACATCATCTTGATGGACGAAGCCTTCAGTGCGCTTGACCCGCTGATTCGCGCCGAGATGCAGGACCAGTTGCTGGAACTGCAAAAGACCCTGCACAAGACCATCGTCTTCATCACCCACGACCTCGACGAGGCCGTGCGCATCGGCAACCGCATCGCGATCCTCAAGGACGGCCGCCTGATCCAGGTCGGCACACCGAAAGAGATCCTGCATTCGCCGGCCGATGAGTATGTCGACCGCTTTGTGCAGCGTCGGGCGGCGGTGGTTTAAGAGATTCTGCGGTGAGTGAGCTGGCCTCTTCGCTGGCAAGCCAGCTCCCACAGCAATAGGTTGTATTGCACAGATGGTGTGCACACCCTGAACACTGTGGGAGCTGGCTTGCCAGCGATAGCGTCGGCGATGCTGCATCAATATTCAGGTATGAGGTTGAAAATGTCCCTGGCTGAAAAAATCGTTATCGCCGATGCATCCGTGCGTTGGCAGGATGTGGTCGCCGTAGCCCGTCATGGCGCACAGTTGGAGCTGTCGGCGCCGGTCTGGGCCCGGATTGAAAATGCGCAGGCCATTGTCCAGCGCATTGTCACCAGCGGCGAGCGCGCCTATGGCATCAACACCGGCCTGGGCGCGTTGTGCAACGTTTCGCTGCAGGACGAACAACTCAGCCAGTTGTCGCGCAACACCCTGCTGAGCCACGCCTGCGGTGTAGGCGCACCGCTGACCAACGAACAGACCCGCGCCATCATGTGCGCCGCGGTCGTCAACTACAGCCATGGCAAATCCGGCCTGCACCGGCAGGTGGTCGAAGCGCTGCTGGCGCTGCTCAACCGTGGTATCACCCCGCAAGTGCCTTCCCAAGGCTCGGTGGGCTACCTGACCCACATGGCCCACATCGGTATCGCCTTGCTGGGCGTCGGTAACGTGAGCTATCGCGGGCAGATCGTTTCCGCGCAGCAGGCTCTGGCCGAAGAAGGGCTGCAACCGGTCAAACTGGGTGCCAAGGATGGTCTGTGCCTGGTCAACGGCACCCCCTGCATGACAGGCCTGAGCTGCCTGGCGATTGCCGACGCCGCGCATTTGTTGCACTGGGCCGATGTGATCGGTGCGATGAGTTTTGAAGCCCAGCGTGGGCAGATCGATGCGTTCGACGCCGAGATCATCGCGCTCAAGCCGCATCCGGGCATGCAGCAGGTCGGCATCAACCTGCGGGCCTTGCTCGACGGCAGCGAAGTGATCGCCCGCAGCAAAGGCATCCGTACCCAGGACGCCCTGAGCATTCGCTCGATCCCGCAGGTGCACGGCGCGGCCCGTGACCAGCTGGTGCACGCGACCCGACAGATCGAAACCGAGCTCAATAGCGCCACCGATAACCCGCTGGTGCTGGGCACTGCGGATAACTATCGCGTCGTTTCCCAAGCCAACCCGCACGGCCAGTCCGTGGCGCTGGCGGCGGATCTGCTGGCCATCGCCATGGCGGAAATCGGCTCCATTGCCGAGCGTCGCCTGGACCGTTTGATCAACCCGCATGTCAGCGGTCTGCCAGCCTTCCTGGTGGCCAACCCGGGCGTCAACTCCGGGATGATGATCGTGCAATACGTCGCCGCGTCCTTGTGCGCGGAAAACCGCCAATTGGCGCAACCGGCAGTGCTCGACAACTACGTCACCTCGGGCCTGCAGGAAGACCACCTGAGCCTGGGCACCAACGCCGCGCTGAAGCTGCACCGCGCCCTGGAGAACTGCACGCAGATCCTTGCCATCGAGTACTTGCTGGCGGCCCAGGCCTTCGAATTCCTGAAAGAACAACGCTTCGGCGCGGGCACCGATACCGCGTGGCGCCTGCTGCGCGAACGTGTCCCGGCCTATGACCAGGACCGCTGGCTGGCGCCGGACATTGCTGCGGCAGCCGCTGTCTTGAAAGAACCGGGGTTGCTGCACAAGGCTTTGCCGAGCCTGAACTGATTTCCACATAAAACCAGCGTGCCAAGGCGCGGCTTCCCAAAAGGAAGACGCGACGGACAACGGACATCTCCGGAGCGTCTGGTTAGTTAGTAAACAACTCTCAAAAGGAGCACAAAATGACTTCGCTAAACCTGATTCCCGGTCAACTGAGCCTGGCCCAACTGCGTGATGTCTATCAGCAGCCAGTGAAACTGACCCTCGACCACAGCGCTTCGGCCCAGATCGAAGCCAGTGTCGCTTGCGTGGAACAGATCCTCGCCGAGAACCGTACCGCGTACGGCATCAACACCGGTTTCGGCCTGCTGGCCTCGACCCGCATCGCCAGCGAAGACCTGGAAAACCTTCAGCGCTCGCTGGTGCTGTCCCACGCCGCCGGTGTCGGCCAGCCGATCAGCGACGATCTGGTGCGCCTGATCATGGTGCTCAAGGTCAACAGCCTGAGCCGTGGTTTCTCCGGCATTCGCCGGGTGGTGATCGATGCGCTGATCGCCCTGATCAACGCCGAGGTTTACCCGCACATTCCGCTGAAAGGCTCGGTCGGCGCATCGGGCGACCTGGCACCTTTGGCGCACATGTCGCTGGTGCTGCTGGGTGAAGGCAAGGCGCGTTACAAAGGCGAGTGGATGGAAGCGACCGAAGCGCTGAAAGTCGCCGGTCTGACTCCGCTGACCCTGGCCGCAAAAGAAGGCCTGGCGCTGCTCAACGGCACCCAGGTGTCCACCGCGTTTGCCCTGCGCGGCCTGTTCGAAGGCGAAGACCTGTTCGCCGGTGCCCTGGCCCTGGGTGGCCTGACCGTTGAAGCGGTACTGGGCTCGCGCTCGCCATTCGATGCGCGCATCCACGCCGCCCGTGGCCAGAAAGGCCAGATCGACGCTGCCGCTGCCTATCGCGACCTGCTGGGCCAGCGCAGCGAAGTCTCCGACTCCCACGAGAACTGCGAAAAGGTCCAGGACCCGTACTCCCTGCGCTGCCAGCCGCAAGTCATGGGCGCGTGCCTGACCCAGTTCCGCCAGGCGGCCGAAGTGCTGGCCATCGAAGCCAACGCCGTCTCGGACAACCCGCTGGTGTTCGCCGCTGAAGGCGATGTGATCTCCGGCGGTAACTTCCACGCCGAACCGGTGGCCATGGCTGCCGACAACATGGCCCTGGCCATCGCGGAAATCGGTTCCCTGAGCGAGCGTCGCATCTCGCTGATGATGGACAAGCACATGTCGCAACTGCCGCCGTTCCTGGTGGCCAACGGTGGCGTGAACTCCGGCTTCATGATCGCCCAGGTGACCGCGGCGGCACTGGCCAGCGAAAACAAGGCGCTGTCCCATCCGCATTCGGTGGACAGCCTGCCGACGTCCGCCAACCAGGAAGACCACGTTTCGATGGCCCCGGCGGCGGGCAAGCGTCTGTGGGAAATGGCCGAGAACACCCGCGGGATTCTCGCCGTGGAATGGCTGGCGGCGGTGCAGGGCCTGGACCTGCGCAACGGTCTGAAGACCTCGCCGAAACTGGAACAGGCCCGGGCGATTCTGCGTAAAGAAGTGCCGTTCTATGAGAAAGACCGTTTCTTCGCACCGGACATCAATGCAGCCACTGAATTGCTGGCGTCGCGTTGCCTGAACGAGCTGGTGTCGGCCAAGTTGCTGCCGAGCCTGTAATGGTCTTATCGCGAGCAGGCTCGCTCCCACATGGAAGGTGTATCACCTGTGGGAGCGAGCCTGCTCGCGATTCGATTTTTACGTCGAATAAAAATAATTAAGGACGAGCAATGCAGCCGCAAAGCAAAAGTTTGAAACGCGGGCTCTCTGCCCGACATATTCGCTTCATGGCGCTGGGGTCGGCTATCGGCACCGGGCTGTTTTATGGTTCTGCCTCGGCCATCCAGATGGCCGGTCCTGCGGTACTGCTCGCCTATCTGATTGGTGGCGCGGCGGTGTTCATGGTCATGCGCGCCCTCGGTGAGATGGCGGTGCACAATCCGGTGGCCGGCTCTTTCGGTCAGTACGCCAGCACCTATTTGGGCCCCATGGCGGGTTTCATCCTGGGTTGGACCTACGCGTTCGAAATGGTCATCGTCGGAATGGCCGACGTTACGGCGTTCGGCATTTACATGGGTTTCTGGTTTCCGGAAGTCGCTCGCTGGATCTGGGTACTGGGTGTCGTTTCCATCGTGGGCGGCTTGAATCTGTGCAACGTCAAAGTCTTCGGTGAAATGGAGTTCTGGCTGTCGCTGCTCAAGGTGGCGGCCATCGTTGCAATGATCCTTGGCGGTTTCGGCATCATGTTGTTCGGCATCAGCTCGGCGCCCGGCCAAGTCACCGACATCAGCAACCTCTGGAGCCAGGGCGGCTTCATGCCCAACGGCGTGGGCGGCCTGATCGCTTCATTCGCGGTGGTGATGTTTGCGTTCGGCGGTATTGAAATCATCGGCGTAACGGCCGGTGAAGCCAAAGACCCGCAGCATGTGCTGCCTCGGGCGATCAATGCCGTGCCATTGCGCATTTTGCTGTTCTACGTACTGACCATGCTCGTATTGATGTCCATCTTTCCGTGGCAGCAGATCGGCAGCCAAGGCAGCCCGTTCGTGCAGATTTTCGACAATCTGGGGATCGGCTCGGCGGCGACCATTCTCAATATTGTGGTGATCACGGCCGCGATTTCGGCCATCAACAGCGACATCTTCGGCGCGGGTCGCATGATGTTCGGTTTGGCCCAGCAAGGGCATGCCCCCAAGGGCTTCGCGAAGTTGTCGCGCAATGGCGTGCCATGGATGACAGTAGTGGTGATGAGTGGCGCGCTGCTGCTGGGCGTGTTGCTGAACTACCTGATCCCGGAAAACGTCTTTCTGTTGATTGCCTCCATCGCAACCTTTGCCACGGTGTGGGTGTGGCTGATGATCCTGGTCACCCAGGTAGCCATGCGTCGCTCCATGAGCAGCGATCAGGTCGCACAACTGAAATTCCCGGTACCGTTCTGGCCTTATGCGCCCATGGCGGCGATTGCCTTCATGCTCTTCGTCTTTGGCGTACTGGGCTATTTCCCGGACACCCAGGCGGCCCTGATCGTCGGCGCGGTCTGGATTGTTTTGCTGGTGCTGGCCTACCTGACATGGGTCAAGCCAGCGGCAGGACGACCTGCCCTGGTCGAGCAGGAACCTTCTTTTTCACATCAATAACCTAATGGAGGCCACGGATGAAAACGCTCTGGCAACACTGCCGCGTCGCAACCATGGCGCAAGGCGTCTACTCGATCATCGAGGATGCGGCCATCGTGACGTCCGGTGCGCACATTGAGTGGGTTGGCCCGCGCGCTGAACTGCCGGGGGGCGAGTACCCGACGGTCAATGATTTGAACGGGGCCTGGGTGACGCCGGGCTTGATTGACTGCCACACCCACACGGTGTTTGGCGGGAACCGCAGCGGTGAGTTCGAGAAGCGTCTGCAAGGCGTCAGCTACGCGGAAATCGCCGCCAGCGGTGGTGGCATCGCCAGCACCGTGCGCGCCACCCGCGCGGCCAGCGAAGATGAGCTGTTCGCCAGCGCCGCCAAGCGTCTGAAAAGCCTGATGCGCGATGGCGTCACCAGCATCGAAATCAAATCCGGTTACGGCCTCGACCTGGCCAACGAACGCAAGATGCTGCGGGTGGCCCGCCGCCTTGGCGCCGAGCTGCCGGTCAGCGTGCGTAGCACTTGCCTGGCGGCCCATGCATTACCGCCTGAGTATGTGGATCGCGCCGACGACTACATCGATCACATCTGCGCCGAGATGCTCCCGGCCCTGGCCGCCGAAGGGCTGGTGGATGCGGTGGATGCGTTCTGCGAATACCTGGCGTTTTCCCCGGCGCAAGTCGAGCGGGTGTTCATCACCGCTCAGGAACTGGGGTTGCCGGTGAAACTGCATGCCGAGCAATTGTCGTCCCTGCACGGTTCGACCCTGGCGGCGCGTTACCACGCACTGTCGGCCGATCATCTGGAATTCATGACCGAAGACGATGCCATCGCCATGGCCAAGTCCGGTACGGTCGCGGTGCTGCTGCCCGGAGCTTTTTACTTCCTGCGCGAAACCCAATTGCCGCCGATGGACGCCCTGCGCAAGCACGGGGTGAAAATCGCCATTGCCAGTGATCTCAACCCCGGCACTTCACCGGGCCTGTCGTTGCGCCTGATGCTGAACATGGCGTGCACCTGTTTCCGCATGACCCCGGAAGAAGCGCTGGCCGGCGCTACGATTCACGCCGCCACTGCCCTGGGCATGGCCGATACCCATGGTTCGCTGGAAGTGGGCAAGGTCGCGGATTTCGTTGCCTGGCAAATCGATCGTCCGGCTGACCTGTCGTACTGGCTGGGCGGTGATCTGGAAAAACGCGTCGTGCGTCACGGCGTCGAAACAAGTCTGTAGGAGAGCAGTTGTGGATAAGGTTCTGAACTTCAAACAAGGCCGCGTGCCGCTGCTGATCAGCATGCCCCACGCCGGCGTGCGTCTGACCCCGGTGGTTGAAGCCGGGTTGATCCCGGCTGCGAAAAGCCTGCCGGACACTGACTGGCACATCCCGCAGCTCTACGATTTCGCCGCCGAACTGGGCGCCAGCACCCTGGCCGCCGAGTATTCGCGCTTCGTCATCGACCTGAACCGGCCGTCCGACGACAAACCTTTGTACGTGGGCGCGACCACCGGCCTGTACCCGGCGACGCTGTTTGACGGTGTGCCGCTGTTCCGCGAAGGGCTGGAGCCTTCGAAAGAAGAGCGCGCGACGTACCTGGAGCAGATCTGGACGCCGTACCACAGCACCTTGCAGCAGGAGCTGGCGCGTCTCAAAGCCGAGTTCGGCTATGCGCTGCTGTTCGATGCGCACTCGATTCGCTCGATCATCCCGCACCTGTTCGACGGCAAACTGCCGGACTTCAACCTCGGCACCTTCAATGGCGCCAGTTGCGATCCACAGCTGGCGACTCAACTGGAAGCGATCTGCGCCGGACACCCGGACTACAGCCATGTGCTGAATGGTCGCTTCAAGGGCGGCCACATCACCCGGCACTACGGCAACCCGGCCGAGAACATCCATGCCGTACAACTGGAGTTGGGCCAGTGCACGTATATGGAAGAGTTCGAGCCGTTCCGTTATCGGGCGGATCTGGCCGAGCCGACGCAGGTGGTGTTGAAGCAATTGCTGCAAGGGCTGTTGGCGTGGGGTGAAACCCACTACAAGCGCTAAACCCCTAAACAAACCTTGTGGGAGCGAGCTTGCTCGCGATAGCGGACTGACCGGCAACAGAAATGTTGAATGTCATGGCCTCATCGCGAGCAGGCTCGCTCCCACATTGGTTTGGCGTTCTTTTCGATACCTGGCAGGAACAGTCGCCGCTGTGCAAATCTCGGTCGCCACAGGTCGCTTTTACAGCTCGACTGCTGCGTAATGTTCCGGGCACGGTGCACGAAGACACCGAACCCATAACAATCCGCTGCCGCTCGAGAACGCCCTCTATGACAAGCACCAAAGGTTTGTTCACTCGCTGTCTCTCAATCCTCTGCGGTACCGCTCTCCTGAGCACCAGCGTCCTGGCCGCTGACGACGCCTCCTGCAAAGCCGTGCGCATGGGCGTGGTCAACTGGACCGACGTGATCGCCACCAGCGGCATGGCCGATGTATTGCTCAATGGCCTTGGCTATGAAAGCAAGCAAACCAGCGCCGTGCAGCAAATCATCTTCGCCGGCATTCGCGACAAGCGCCTGGACATTTTCCTCGGTTACTGGAAACCGGCGATGGACAAGAACATCGCGCCGTTCCTGGCCGCCAATCAAGTGAAGGTCCTGGACAAACCTAGCCTGGCCGACGCCCAGGCAACGCTCGCGGTGCCTGACTATGTCGCGGCCGCCGGTTTGAAAACCTTTGGCGATATCGCCAGGTTCAAGGATCAGCTTGGCGGCAAGATCTATGGCATCGAACCGGGCAGCGGCGCCAACACCACGATCAAAACGATGATCGAGACCAATCACTTTGGCCTCAAGGACTTCAAGCTGATCGAATCCGGCGAGGCCGGCATGCTCGCAGCCGTGCAGCGGGCAGTGAATCGCAAGGAGTTCGTGGTGTTCGTCGGCTGGACCCCGCACCCGATGAACATCAACATGAAGATCGCCTACCTGACCGGCAGCGAAGATGTCTACGGGCCGAACGAAGGGGCGGCGACCGTTTCTACCGTGACCGCCCCGGATTACGCCGAGCGCTGCCCGAACGTCAATCGGCTGTTGGAGAACCTGACCTTCACCGCCGCCCAGGAAAGTCAGTTGATGGTGCCGATCATGGAGCGCCAGACGGCGCAGGACGTTGCCAGAAAATGGCTGCGTGAACACCCGCAAGATCTTCAGCGCTGGCTGGCGGGCGTCAGCAGTTTTGATGGCAAGGACGGTGTGGCAGCGGTGCAGGCCAGTCTGAAGAACTGACAGCAGAACCTGTAGGAACGAGCTCGCTCGCGATAAACCCGAGAACACCGCGGGGTATCAGGCTTACCGCGTTATCGTTGGCCATTATCGCGAGCAGGCTCGCTCCTACAGGGGTATACATTCCCCCCCCCTGAACGGGCAGCAGACTCATGGCGCCTTATCCGCTTTCCGAACAGATGACGGCTTTCGTCGAGAAAACCATCAGTTTCAACAGTACCGACAGCAGCCTCGCCGGCTTGCGCCAGGCCTACAGCGAGATGTGCCGGGCGTTCACCCCGGCCCGTCCCGCCGGGCTCTACGTGGTGGACTTTGAATTGTCCGGTGTCCCGGTGCGGTCCTATCAACCGCCGGTTTCGCCGCCGACCGGCGGTGCGCCCTGCATCCTCTATCTGCATGGCGGCGGTTGGGTCGTTGGGGACCTGGACTCCCACGACTTCATCTGTGCCGAGTTGGCATCGACACTGGGCGTGCTGGTGATTGCCGTCGACTACCGGCTGGCACCGGAGCACCCCTTTCCAGCGGCATTCGATGATTGCCTGAACGTCTGGCGCGCGTTGCGAACCGGACCCTTTCAGCTCGACCCCCAACGCACACTGGTGGCCGGCGACAGCGCCGGTGGCAATCTGGCCGCTGCACTGTGTCTGGCATTGCGTGACGTGGGGGAGCCCGTGCCGGCCGCGCAAGTGCTGATTTATCCGGGCCTCGGTGGTGATCAGGGGCTGGCTTCACGCAGCGAATGCATCGATGCCCCGTTGCTGAGCAGCAGTGATGTGGATTGCTACCACGCGCTGTATCTGCGCGGCACCCGAAACCCGGGAGCTTATGCGATGCCGTTGCTCGCCTCGGATCTTCAACGATTGCCCCCGGCCTTTATCGCCGTGGCGCAATTCGATCCGCTGCGCGATGACGGCGTGCGGTATGCCGAACGACTGATGGCTGCTGGCGTAGCGACGACGTTGTATTACGGCGAGGGCTTGGTACATGGGTGTCTCCGGGCGCGGGGACAGATTCCGGAGGTTGATGCATTGTATGAAACGCTGCTCGGTTATCTCGCCGTGAAAATTTGATCAACAGCAACCGTTTGTCAGAGCTGTCATTTGTGACAGGTGTGCCCATGTTGTTACTTGCGCTAAAAACCTCCGATAAGCAGGCACGTCCGTGCTGCGCCAAGGAGAGTCAAAATCATGTCGAACAAAAATTTAGAGCAGGATAAAGAAGCCCCCACTGTCGCCGTCGATCAGAGTCTCAATGTGGAAGGCTTTAAATTTGGAGACTTCGGCCAATCCCGCTCAAGCCCCGTAATTCTCACACCAGACAACTTCAGCATTCATCCTGTCGGCACACATGTGCTCTTAAGTGGAACCTGCCAAGAGAATGCGAAAATTGAAGTATTTAATGGGCAAGAGAAGTTCGGTGACGCGGTCGTGGTGGGTACTCGATGGTTTTGTTATCGCATTTGGGGTGTTGCTTCGCCTGGTGATGGCCTTAATGGTGACTATTGGTTCGGATGGAGAGGAAATGGCGCAGGTGCGATGCTTTTCTATGTAGAGCAAACCCTTGATGACGGCAGCCGCCAGCAAAGCGAGATGCGTTTGTTTACAGTCGGCTACCTTCAACAGTCGCCTCGTCCAGTGATCAACGCGCCTGTTCATGGCAGCGAGTTCACAGGGGGCGAAGTGGGCGTACTGGGTAGTTGTGCGGAGGGAGCGACAATTGATTTGGCCATGAATGGCGAATGGGACGTTTATGTTGCAACAGAGAGTAACGGCAGGTTTTTCCGAAAACGTTTTCCAGCTCCTGGAAGTGTAACCTTTGTGGCAAAGCAAACAGTTCCGGGCTATCTTCGATCTGCTCCAAGCGATTCTGTCACCGTTAACGTTCTCGCCCTTAACGATGAAGTCGAGACGAGTAGCCCTATCAAAGATTCAACTATTGATTCTTCTGCTAGCACCCGGAAACCACCTGCCCCTACTATTAATAGTCCGGTCGCAGGCAGTTCCTTTTTTCCGCTGCAAAGATTCTTGTTATCGGGAACTTGTGAGGAAGGAGCAGGCATCCTATTAGATAGGGGTGATAGAGTTTGGGTTGAAAGCGGGAGAGTAATTGGTAAGGCCTGGTATGCGGGGGCGTCCCCCACGGGAGTTTCGAGTCTTGGTACTTTTTCATTTAAAGTAAAGCAAATTGTGAATGGAGCGCACTCTGATTACAGCGATGAGGTCTCCGTCTTAGTGGAATTCTCCCCGCCATTGATTATTTTTCCAAAGTCCGGAGCGACACATTCTGTGGGTGATTTGTTCGTCTCCGGAGTGTGTGACAACGACGCAACCGTTGCTGTATTTAACGCTAGCACTAATCAGCTTCTGGGGTATGCAGTCGTCACGGGTAAGACCTGGGTTTTTTTCCACGAATGGAGCAAAGGTTTGCACCGTTTGGTAGTGAAACAAACCTATTGGGGATACACCTCTCGCGAAAGTGAACAGATCTCATTCACGGTGCAATAACGATTTGATTGGCCTTGGGCTCTGAAGACTAAAACCCCAACCGCCCTTTCAGCCAGTGCTGAAAGGGCGGTTTTTTGCTGATGGGCGAAGCCGTCCGGTTTTTCCAGGTACATGCTTCATCGCCCCATTCGGGTTGACGGCGCCAGCAGAATACTCGCCGGGCGGCTTTGATCAGCGGTGACCGTTGGTCGATACTGTCATTTGTGACAGATGTTTTTTGGCTCGTCTTTGGCTGAATATCTCCGGACAAGCAGGGCATCACCGGGTGCCGTGTAAGGGAGACTAATGTCATGCCGAGTACAAAAGTTGACGAGGCTGGAGCGGTGATTGGCGACGAATTTAATCCAGACCTTCGCCTTACGGACGAACCGTTAGACCCATCGCGGGCAGCGCCGGTCGTTTTAACGCCTAAACCGATGGAGGGATTTGCCGCAGGTACCCATGTTCTGGTCAGTGGTACGTGCCGGGAAAATGCGACCGTTGAGGTGTTTACCCAAGCTGGCAAATGGGGTGACGCCTTGGTTGTGGGGACTCGATGGTTTTTTTATCGAGTATGGGGGCAACCATGGTATGACCCGGAGTGGTGGGGATGGGTCGGCCGTGGGGCCGAAGGCGGGTTTGTCCATGCGGTGCAAGTCGTCAATGGCCTGCGTTCCGAACCCAGCTTGCCGCGCTTGTTTACAATAGGACGGATGCAAATATCACCAACTCCGGAAGTCGCGTGGCCGAAGGATGGAAGCGAGGTTCCCGTACTGCCGACTAATACTATTAATGATAGAGGGTATGTCCTGGTAAATTGCGACGCGGGCGCTAATGTTGAGCTTCTCGCTGAAGGTGTTTTGCCACTGGGCATTGGTGGTCAGGAGAGGAACGGTATGTGTATAGTGGGGCGCGTTGTTCGCCCGGGACAAACTTTCACCTACCAATACAGGCAGACGTCTCCTGGCCTGTTGCCATCCGATTTCAGCCTGCCGGTTACCCTCAGCTATGTAGCCGCAAGTCCAGAGAAGTCGACCGTTGAATCCAATGCTTGTGCCGACAAAGCATCGGCTAATGTCCAAAAGCCCAATGCACCCTCAATAAGTACGCCTGTTAATGGCGACTCCAGACTTTTAGTGCGATTTTTTCGTATCGAGGGGGCGTGCGAGGAAGGAGCGCTCGTGCAATACGAAATTAATGGTGTTTACCGATACACGGCTTTGGTGGTTGGCACCACCTGGCACGCTAATAGCTTAGGGGTATTCGGTTCTGAAACAATCCGTGCACGGCAACGTGTGAATGACTCCGAGTTTTCTGAATGGAGCGAACCGGTCACAGTATCAGTATTCCCGATCCCGCCTTTGTTATTGTCCCCTCTAAGCGGGACCTCACACCCTGTGTCAGTGCCTTTGTACCTATCGGGAGTCTGCGATCGTGGCGCCATGGTGCAAATATTTACAGAAGACGGCAGTTTTATCAGCGATGCGATGGTAAAAGACACGACATGGGTTTATCACCAAACATGGTCCAGAGGGGTGCATCGCGTAAAAGCGCGACAACATTTCCAAGGGTACACCACCGGTTTTGGCGAGGTAATCGAGTTCGCGGTGCTGGATTAGTTTGAGTTGAGCATAGGGCGCACCGCCAGAACAGAAACCGTCCTTTCAGCCAGCGCTGAAAGGGCGGTTTTTTGCTGATGGGCGAAGCCGTCCGGTTTTTCCAGGTACATGCTTCATCGCCCCATTCGGGTTTATGATGCCCAACGGCAGAATAATAGAAGTCCCCCCAGGGATGACCCAGACCCCTTACGGAGCGCGCAATGCAGACTTTGTACCCGCAGATCAAACCCTACGCCCGGCATGATCTGGCTGTCGATGAAACCCATACGCTGTACGTCGACGAAAGCGGTTCACCGGAAGGATTGCCGGTCGTGTTCATCCATGGCGGCCCCGGCGCCGGGTGCGACGCCCAGAGTCGCTGCTACTTCGATCCAAATCTGTATCGCATTGTTACCTTCGACCAGCGCGGTTGCGGCCGTTCCACGCCCCACGCCAGCCTGGAAAACAACACCACCTGGGATCTGGTCGCCGACCTTGAGCGGATCCGCAAACACCTGGGCATCGAAAAATGGGTGCTGTTTGGCGGTTCCTGGGGGTCGACCCTGGCGCTGGCCTACGCGCAAACC
Organism: Pseudomonas sp. TE12234; assembly: GCF_054061835.1. Classification (NCBI taxonomy): domain Bacteria; kingdom Pseudomonadati; phylum Pseudomonadota; class Gammaproteobacteria; order Pseudomonadales; family Pseudomonadaceae; genus Pseudomonas; species Pseudomonas sp. TE12234. Next base: position 112,336 of record NZ_JBSSEP010000003.1, on the reverse strand, counting down.
CATCCGGAACGCGTGCACGGTCTGATCCTGCGCGGGATTTTTCTCTGCCGCCCGCAGGAAATCGAGTGGTTCTACCAGGCCGGTGCCAGCCGTCTGTTCCCGGATTACTGGCAGGACTACATCGCGCCGATCCCGCTGGACGAGCGCGACGACTTGCTCACGGCTTTTCACAAGCGCCTGACCGGCAACGATCAAATCGCCCAGATGCATGCGGCCAAGGCCTGGTCCACCTGGGAAGGCCGGACCGCGACCCTGCGTCCGAACCCGCAGGTGGTCGATCGTTTCTCCGAGCCTCAGCGCGCGCTGTCGATCGCCCGTATCGAGTGCCACTACTTCACCAACAACGCCTTCCTCGAGCCGAACCAGTTGATTCGCGACATGGGCAAAATCGCTCACTTGCCGGGGGTGATCGTCCACGGTCGTTATGACGTGATCTGCCCGCTGGACAACGCCTGGGAACTGCACCAGGCCTGGCCGAACAGCGAGCTGCAAATTATCCGTGACGCCGGTCATGCCGCCGCTGAACCGGGGATTACCGATGCCTTGGTGCGTGCCGCTGATCAGATGGCCCGGCGCTTGCTCGACCTGACACCTGAAGAAGCATGAAGGGCCTGCTGCAGCGCGTGCGTGGGGCGCGGGTCGAGGTAGCGGGCGAGGTGGTTGGCGCAGTCGACCAGGGTTTATTGGTGCTGGTCGCCGTCGAGCCCGAGGACACTCGGGCCAGCGCCGACAAACTTCTCAATAAGCTGCTTAACTATCGAGTGTTCAGTGACGCCGAGGGCAAGATGAACCTGTCCCTGGCGGACGTGGGTGGCGGGTTGCTGCTGGTCTCGCAGTTCACCCTGGCCGCCGACACCAAGAGCGGGTTGCGCCCGAGTTTTTCGACCGCGGCCCCTCCGGCGCTGGGCGAGGAGCTTTTCGACTATCTATTAGGCAAAGCGAAACAGGTGCATGGCACTGTGGCATCAGGTAGATTCGGCGCGGATATGCAGGTGCACCTGGTCAATGATGGCCCGGTAACCTTCCTGTTACAGACGTAAAAGCGCTTGAAACACCTTTTTGCGCGGTTTTCGACTGAAAACAGGGGTGTTTCCCGATAAATACTTTGTTACCCCTGATGCGTTGTAACGCGGCCTACTAGATAATCGCGCGCTACGGGGATCAGCGTTCGTTGGTCCATTTTGACTTAGGTAGAGACTTGTCCTGAACCGTTTGGGGAATCATTTAGCCCCATCGGAGTCGGAACAATGCTCGCCAACTTGGCAAGAGTGGTTTGTATGGCCGGTTTTTTCGTATCGGAAACCGTACAGACCCTTTAACTGGCCGTTGGTTTTTTGATCTGTTTTCGGCGAGGGTTGCTCGTGATTGTTAGTCCCTGTAACGCACCAAAATTGTCTGCCAAACGGTTACGTAGCGCTCTGGTAGCGGGCTCTGCTCTGCTCACCCTGTTCAGCGCCGGCCAGCTTTGGGCCTTCAATCTGGATGATGTATCGGCCAAGGCAAAAGAACTGGCCGGGCAAAAATACGAAGCGCCGCGCAGTAACCTGCCGAACGAATTCCGCGAGATGAAATTCGCGGACTATCAGAAAATTCGTTTTCTGACGGAAAAAGCCGAATGGGCGGACCAGAAAACCCCGTTCAAGCTGTCGTTCTATCACCAGGGCATGCATTTTGATACGCCGGTGAAAATCAACGAAATCACGGCGAACAACGTCGAAGAGATCAAATACGACCCAAGTCGTTTCGACTTCGGCGACTTGAAATTCGATCCAAAAGCCACTGAGCAGCTGGGTTACGCCGGTTTCCGTGTGCTGTACCCGATCAACAAGGCTGACAAGCAAGACGAAATCATGACCATGCTCGGCGCGAGTTACTTCCGCGTTGTCGGCAAAGGCCACGTCTATGGTTTGTCCGCTCGCGGCATGGCGATCGATACCGCCTTGCCATCCGGTGAGGAATTCCCGCGTTTTCGCGAATTCTGGATTCAACAGCCCAAGCCGGGCGACAAGCACCTGGTGATCTTCGCGTTGCTGGATTCGCCACGGGCGACCGGCGCCTATCGCCTGATCCTTCGTCCAGGCAGCGACACCATTGTCGACGTCAAGGCGCAGATGTTCCTGCGTGACAAAGTTTCCAAGCTCGGCATTGCACCGCTGACCAGCATGTACCTGTTCGGTGCCAACCAGCCATCGAAAGTGCTGAACTACCGTCGCGAACTGCATGATTCCAGCGGTCTGTCGATCCGCGCCGGTAACGGCGAGTGGATCTGGCGTCCGCTGAACAACCCGAAACACCTGGCCGTGAGCAACTTCTCCGTCGAGAATCCGCGCGGTTTCGGTCTGCTGCAACGTGGTCGTGACTTCAGCCACTATGAAGACCTCGACGACCGCTACGACAAGCGCCCAAGCGCCTGGATCGAACCGAAAGGCGATTGGGGCAAGGGCTCCGTCGATCTGGTAGAGATTCCGACCGCCGACGAAACCAACGACAATATCGTGGCTTTCTGGAGCCCGGAAAAACTGCCGGAACCTGGCCAGCCGCTCGATGTCGCTTATCGTATGCACTGGACCATGGATGAAGCCTCGATCCACGCTCCGGACAGCGCTTGGGTCAAGCAGACCCTGCGTTCCACCGGCGATGTCAAACAGTCCAACCTGATTCGTCAGCCGGACGGTAGCGTCGCCTATCTGGTGGACTTCGAAGGCCCATCCCTGGCGGCACTGCCAGAGAATGCGGACGTTCGCAGCCAGGTGAGCGTGGGCGACAACGCCGAGCTCGTGGAAAACAGCGTGCGCTACAACCCCGAGACCAAGGGCTGGCGCCTGACCCTGCGCATGAAGATCAAGGACCCGAGCAAGTCCACCGAGATGCGTGCGGCGCTGGTTCAGAACGTCACGCCTGCCGACCTGGCCAAGACTTCGATTCCGGCCTCCAGTTCTTCCGTGGCCAAGGCCGACAAGGTCGCCGCCAAGCAACAGGAGAAAACGGACAAGGAAGCCAAGCAGGCCGAGGCTACTCAGGGTGACGCCAAGCCGGTTGCAGATGCCAAGGACAAGGCCAATAAAGACGCCAAGCAGCCTGTCGCTGCCGACGCGGCCCCAGCCACACCGGAATCGGCATCGACTGAAGAAGTCCTGACCGAGACCTGGAGCTATCAGTTGCCTGCCGATGAGTAATTCACACGTACAGCCAGAGACTCTGTCCGAGTACCTGGCGCACCTGCCGATGACCGACCAGCAGCGCGCGGAACTCGCGGGCTGCCAGTCCTTCAGCGAACTGCACGAACGTCTGTCGTCCCAGACGTTCGACGCCCCGACCGATGCCGCCCAGGCGTCGGTCGGCAAGCGCCTGACCCTGAGTACCGCCGAAGAGCTGCAAGACGCCGAAATGCTGGTGCTCGACGCCAACGGTCGGGTCTGCCTCAAGGCGACCCCGCCGATCCGTCGGACCAAAGTCGTGCCGGAACCGTGGCGCACCAATATCCTGGTGCGTGGCTGGCGCCGCCTGACCGGTCGTACCAACCCGCCCAAGCCGCCGAAGGACGAACGTGTCCTGCCGGCTGCGCGCTGGCGCACCGTCGGTTCGATTCGTCGCTACATTCTGTTGCTGCTGATGCTCGGCCAGACCATCGTCGCCGGCTGGTACATGAAAGGCATCATGCCGTACCAGGGCTGGTCGTTCGTCGACCTCAACGAAGTGTTGCATCAACCGCTGCTGCAAACCGCCACGCAAGTGCTGCCGTATGCATTGCAGACCAGCATCCTGATCCTGTTCGGCATCCTGTTCTGCTGGGTATCGGCCGGTTTCTGGACGGCACTGATGGGCTTCCTGGAGTTGCTCACCGGTCACGACAAGTACCGCATTTCCGGCGCCAGTGCCGGCAACGAGCCGATTCCGAAAGACGCGCGCACCGCCCTGGTGATGCCGATCTGTAACGAAGACGTGCCCCGGGTATTCGCCGGTCTGCGCGCGACCTTCGAGTCGGTCGCGGCCACGGGTGATCTGGACCGCTTCGACTTCTTCGTCCTCAGCGACAGTAACGACGCCGATATCTGCGTCGCCGAGCAACAGGCCTGGCTGGACGTCTGCCGCGAGGCAGGGGGCTTCGGCAAGATTTTCTATCGCCGCCGCCGCCGTCGCGTCAAGCGCAAGAGCGGTAACCTCGACGACTTCTGCCGCCGTTGGGGCGGTGACTACAAGTACATGGTCGTGCTCGACGCCGACTCGGTGATGAGCGGTGAGTGCCTGACCAGTCTGGTGCGCTTGATGGAAGCCACGCCGGACGCCGGGATCATCCAGACCGCGCCTCGTGCGTCGGGCATGGACACCCTGTATGCGCGCATGCAGCAGTTCGCCACCCGCGTGTACGGTCCGCTGTTCACTGCCGGCCTGCACTTCTGGCAGTTGGGCGAATCCCACTACTGGGGCCACAACGCAATCATCCGCATGAAGCCGTTTATCGACCACTGCGCCCTGGCGCCGTTGCCCGGTAAAGGCGCGTTTTCCGGTGCGATTCTGTCCCACGACTTCGTCGAAGCCGCGTTGATGCGCCGTGCCGGATGGGGCGTGTGGATTGCCTACGACTTGCCTGGCAGTTACGAAGAGCTGCCGCCGAACCTGCTGGACGAACTCAAGCGTGACCGTCGCTGGTGCCACGGTAACCTGATGAACTTCCGACTGTTTCTGGTCAAGGGCATGCACCCGGTGCACCGTGCGGTGTTCCTCACGGGTGTGATGTCTTACCTGTCGGCGCCGTTGTGGTTCTTCTTCCTCGTGCTGTCGACGGCGCTGCTGGCGGTCAACACGCTGATGGAGCCGCAGTACTTCCTCGAACCGCGCCAGCTTTATCCGCTATGGCCTCAATGGCACCCGGACAAGGCCATTGCGTTGTTCTCGACCACCATCGTGCTGCTGTTCCTGCCGAAGCTGTTGAGCATCATCCTGATCTGGGCCAAGGGCGCGAAAGAGTTCGGTGGCAAGTTCAAGGTGACCCTGTCCATGTTGCTGGAGATGCTGTTCTCCATGCTGCTGGCACCGGTGCGGATGATTTTCCACACCCGTTTCGTCCTTGCCGCGTTCCTCGGCTGGGCCGCGACCTGGAACTCGCCGCAACGTGACGACGACTCCACGCCGTGGAGCGAGGCGGTAAAACGCCATGGTCCGCAAACCTTGCTCGGCTTCTTCTGGGCTTTGCTGGTGATCTGGCTGAACCCGAGCTTCCTCTGGTGGCTGGTGCCGATCGTCGGTTCGTTGATGCTGTCCATCCCGGTATCGGTGATTTCCAGCCGTGTCGGCCTGGGCCTCAAGTCCCGTGACGAGAGCCTGTTCCTGATCCCTGAGGAATACAATCCGCCGCAGGCGTTGCTGGCCACCGACCAGTACACCCACGAAAACCGCTGGCATGCACTGAATGACGGCTTTGTCCGTTCGGTGGTCGACCCGCAGCAGAACGCCCTGGCGTGCTCGCTGGCGACCTCCCGTCACCGTCAGGCGGAACCGATCGAGTGGCTGCGCGTCGAGCGGGTACGGCATGCGATGAAGGTCGGGCCTGACGGGCTGACCAATAATGAACGTGTGCAACTGTTGAGCGATCCGGTGGCATTGGCTCGCCTGCATGAGCAGGTCTGGAGCGAAGGTCACCAGGAGTGGCTGGGCGCATGGCGCAAGTCGGTGAAGGCCGACCCTCATGCACCGCTGCTTCCGCTCAAGCCAGTGAGCATTCAGCCGCAGTTGGCCTGATGAAAAAACCGCTTCTCCAGACTGTGTGAAAACCTAGCAATCTGCGCGGTGCTCAAAGAAAATGCTCCGTATCGAAAGATACGGAGCATTTTTCGTTATGGCCTACATCCAGGGAGAGCCCCGCAGCCAGACCAGCCTGTTCCCGGTCTCGCTGGAGGAGTTGATACCTGAGGATCACCTCGTCCGGGTTATTGACCTGTACGTCGCCAAGCTGGATCTGGTGCAATTGGGCTTTGACAAAGCGCTGCCCAAAGGCACCGGTCGCCCGTCCTATGACCCCGCCGATCAGCTAAAACTCTACCTCTACGGCTATTTTCAGCGGATCCGCTCATCGCGGCGGCTTGAAGCCGAATGCCAGCGCAACATCGAAGTGATGTGGCTGATCAACCGACTCAAACCCGACTTCAAGACCATCGCCGACTTTCGTAAAAACAACAAACTCGCCTTTGTGGCGACGTGTCGCGCCTTCGTTCAGTTTTGCCGCATGGCAGGCCTGATCGCAGGTGACTTGATGGCCATCGATGGCAGTAAGTTTCAGGCGGTCGCTTCCTCGCGGCGCCACATGAACCTCAAACAACTCAAGCATCAGGAAGAGAAGCTGGACAAGCGCATAGTCCAATATCTGGCGGAACTGGATGAGGCCGACAAGGCCGAGGCGGGAGAGGTGATTGATCGCGGCGCGATCAAAACAGCACTGGCGCAGCTTGAAGTTCGGCAGCAGGACAATCACAGCTGCCAAGCGTTGATGAGCTCGATGGGCCTGGAGCAGTTCAACACCCATGAAAGCGATGCCCGAATGATGCGTACGCCCAAAGGGCCACGGGTGGCCTACAACGTACAAACCGCCGTGGACGCCGCACATTGCCTGATTCTGCACCATGACGTAACTCAGGACGGCGATGACCGAAAACAACTGGAGCCAATGGCCAAGGCTGCCAAAGAACATCTGGAACAAGATGCCTTGAGCGTGACGGCCGATGCCGGCTACTCCAACGGCCAGCAGTTTCAGGCCTGCGAGGAGGCTGCAATTACGGTCTATGTGCCACCTAATCGCTCAGTCAACCCAGGCGGCGAGGAACTCTTTGAGCGCAAAGACTTTACCTACGAAGCCGAACATGATCGTTATCAGTGCCCGGCGGGCAAGTGGCTGACGCTCAAGCAGCGCAACAAGGGTGAGCGGATCTATCAGGCAGATGTCAGCGACTGCGGCGCCTGCCCGCTCAAATCCCGATGCACTGGCGCTCAACGCCGCTATGTCTCACGCCATGCCCATGAGGAAGCCTTTGAGCGAATGGAGCAGCGAATGCTCGCGTATCCGCAAATGATGGCCACTCGACGATCCATCATTGAGCACCCTTTCGGCAATCTCAAGCAATGGCTGTTTGGGAATGGTCGCTTCCTGCTGCGCCAGTTGGAGGGAGCAAAAGCGGAGATGGCCTTGGCGGTGAACGCTTACAACCTCAAGCGAGCGATTAGCGTACTCGGAGCCCGCCAATTGATGGCGCTAATGGGTTGAAAAGCCTCTGTTCGACTGTTGCCCGCACAAAAAAACGCCCCGAACAAGTTGGGGCGTTTGGTGGGCTGGCCTTCAGTGCGTTTTCACACAGTCTGGAAAAGCGGGTTTTTTTATGATCGTGCGCAAGCGGTGGGAACGATCAGCGTCAGCCGGAGCGCTACCTGTGCTTGAGCTTCAGCGACCCCGTTATCGTCTGAAGACTGGTGACTGCGACGGCATCAATTTCATTTCTGCGCAATCTCAATGGCCTGGAGGCGTTCGATTCGGGCTCGGTGCGTTTTGACGGTTTGCAATTGGCTGACCCGAAACCGATGTGAATATGGGCTTCGCCCCGGAAGTGGCGGATCGGGTGATGTTTTTGATCACGGCAAATGGCTGGAAGACGCCTCGTCAGCGGAGTTCTTCGATGCACAGAAGGATCTGCGGGCGCAGGCGTTTTTGCGGCAGGTTTTGTAAGCAGGCTGAATTGGGGTGTCCCCGAGCAAAGGTTCGATTTGCTCGGGGAGCTGGTTTAAGACGTTGTGAATTCGGAGATCAGCGGCAGTGACTCACCCGTAGCGTTGATTGCCGTTATGCTTATACCGTACCGAGTGTTTCGATACGCCAATATGTTCAGAGTTGATTCGACTGTTGTGTAATAAAAGACGCCTCCGCCCGGGCCAGTCACGACAACTTTATATTCGCTGACATCTGCCCCGTTCGCGGGCGCATCCCAGGAGAGAATGTGTCTCAATTGAACATAGTTATAACTGAAGTTACGGGGCGCGTCGGGTGCAACAGGCTCAATTGTGATCGATTCAGTTATAGAACAGGCGCCGTATGTATTAATGGCCCACATTTCAACCGTGTAGCTTTCGTTTAGTGGCAGCTCTTGAAATACATAAGTAGTCTCAGAGCTTGCAACGAGAATAGGCGGCTCCTCGTTTAGCGAAATTGCATAATTTTTAAGATTCGTGCTGGTCGACGGAGTCCAGGAGAGGGAAGTGCCTGAATGAGTGCGAGAGGTGATAGTCAAATTGGTCACTGGTTCTGGACGGATTCCGGAAAAATAAAAAGCGTAAGGAGTACCTCTGTCAAACTCTCCAGCATTTATCATGCGGCATCTATGTGATATGTATTGGCCTTCACTAACCTGGTAGCTAAAAGACGGCCCTTCTCCCGAAATTGGATAGTAATCTTGGCCCGTATCATCGGCATTGTATGAGAGGTCAGGGAAAAAAATGGCGTGTTCAGTTACGCTCCACACGACCTTGATTTCATATTTTTCCGTTACCTCGTCGTACCCAACTATGTAGTGTGTCGGGTTTGATAGGACGGGATTTGGGTAAAGTGTGCTGGTTGTGTATTCAGAATAAAATCCATTATTATCTTTTGCGCGTATTTTAACTTCGTTCTGCCGGTCTAGGTTGATGTCGACATAAGTTACGGAAGCATAAGGGCTGTCTCTATATGGGATGATATCTTTGAGAGTTTCGTTTAGATATAGTTCGTAGCTTTCTATTCCCGCTGCGTCGAATGAGTGCTCCCAGCTTATGATGCAGGAATAGTTCGCAAACCTGGTAACCGAAATTTCTCCCGGTATGGTTGGCGGTATATTGTCTTGAACAAGATCAAATGCCGGAGAAAAGTCCGAGTGATTATCCATGTTGTCGATGGCTTTAACTTTGAAGGTGTAATCCTTCAGGACAAAATTTTGGTGCTCGTAAGTGGTCTTATTAGTTGTCGCGAAATGCTCGCCATTACGATAGATGTGATATTCACGCACGCCCATTTCATCAAACGACGGATTCCATTTGAACTGTAGAGTATTCTGAAATTGTCCGTCGACAACTGTCTCGTTTTTTGCAATGACATTAAAGTTGGAGGGGGGGGTCGGCTTCGTATTGTCCCTTGCTCTTCTCCTGTTCAGGGCGATGCAGTTGTCGGTAACGGAAATCTTTGTATCTGACCTTTCAATGAAGTCGACCAGGAGTATTTTGGCATTTAGCCGACCCTCTTTGAATGCTTCTGTCCGAATAGGGTGATTTTTATTCAAGTGCACGGGGCCGCCGGCGCCGTAAACGGATGCGTCCAGTACCCAATAAGGATTTGTTGGTGGTGAAGCCATTGAGTTGATAACGAGTGATTCTATGTTTTCGGGCGTGGCATTATTTTCCCATTGGCGGTGAAAGGATCCCCATATCTGCTCTCTTTGGATCCATTCACTTTTCCAGTTGCCATTCGGGTTGTTATGGGGAAAGTGAAGAATAATGCTGCGCCCACGGTGTCGATCGCGGATAGTGTAAATGTTGATGTTGCTGGCTGATGGTGGAATCAAAAGCCCCTTGATTGGCGTAAAGTACGGTAAGCAGCGTTCAAGGCTGCTATGAGCGTAATTTGTACCTCGGTCATATTTGTGGAAGTCAAGAATCACAATTTCGCCAGGGTTGGCGGTCACGAAGTTTTTTACATCACGCACTAAATGTTCCAGGCGTCTTCCTGCAGAAATGCCGTGTTTGAATTCGAATATTTCAATGAATTTATAGGTTGGAAACTTATTGCCGATGGTTTTTTTATAACTACTGTCGTAGAGGCGCAAATCAAAATAGCGTGCCCCAGCGGCGAGTTGCTGCGGGAAGGTGTTATCCTGATTGGCAGCCCATTCTTTTCCAATAGGGACCATCCCGGCTCTGTCGGCGCCAGAGTTGTGTGAGCCAGGAATTGCCAATTGGTGTAGCTTGAGCAATGCAATCGCTGAAAGCATATCAGTCATCCAGCGGCTGTAGTTAGTGTAGGGGACGATGTCGTCAGGCGTTGGTGTTTCTGAGGTTTCAGAGGTGTCGATCAGGTCATTGCTCATGATTGTGCTCCTGAAAAATGGGCAGGAGCTAAATAGTGCGCTGTTTAAAAAATTTACATAACTATCAGAACTGATAGTGGTACGGACATAGCTAATGTATTGGTGTTAAAGCTTAAGTTATTAATTTCTCAATGCTTTTGTTCGGGGCTGGAAGTCGCAAATCGGCCGGGATGTGAGATACCGGCCTTTTTTCATCTGCGGGGGCTTCGTGCTCACCTCAAACCCTGAACCGCCCCACCAGCATCTGCAGATGTGTCCCCAACCGCGCCAGCTCAACACTGGACGCCGCCGTCTCCTCGCTGGCCGCCGAGGTCTGATCCGATACATCCCGCACATTCAGCACGCTACGGTTGATCTCTTCCGCCACGGCGCTTTGCTGCTCGGCAGCGGCGGCGATCTGCTGGTTCATCGCCTGGATCGCCGACACGGTGCGGGTGATGCTTTCCAGTGAGCCGCCGGCGCGGCGGGTCAGTTCGACGCTGCTGTCGGTCAGGGTGCGGCTGTTGTCCATGATGGTCGACACTTGCTGGGTGCCGTTTTGCAGGCCGACGATCAGCTCTTCGATCTCTTCGGTGGACTTCTGGGTGCGCTGCGCCAGGCTGCGGACTTCGTCGGCGACCACGGCAAAACCCCGTCCGGCCTCACCCGCGCGCGCCGCTTCGATCGCTGCGTTGAGCGCCAGCAGGTTGGTTTGCTGGGCCACGGATTTGATTACATCGAGGACGCTGCCGATTTTGTCGCTTTCACGCTTGAGCTCGCCCATGGCTTCGGTGGAGTGACCCACTTCCAGGGCCAGGCGCTCGATCTGCGCGATCGCTTCACCCACTACCTTGTCGCCTTCACGGGCCTGCTGATCGGCGGCGACGGCGGCCTCGGAGGCTTCTTCGGCGTTGCGCGCGACTTCCTGCACCGTGGCGGTCATTTCGTTCATGGCGGTCGCCACCTGATCGGTCTCGACCTTCTGGCTGTTGACCCCGGCGCTGGTCTGCTCGGTGACGGCGGACAGCTCTTCGGCGGCGCTGGCGATTTGCGTGACGCCATCACTGATGCCGCCGATCAGTTCGCGCAGGCCTTGGGTCATGCTCTGCATGGCGCGTTGCAGTTGGCCGAGTTCATCCTGGCGCGGGGACTTCAGGTCGTGGGTCAAGTCGCCGCCGGCCACACGTTGGGCCACGAGCAGGGTCTGGTTCAGAGGAATGATGATCTGCCGGGTAATCGCCCAGGCGGCCAGCAGGCCGAAGGCCATGGCCAAGACGGTGGCGAGGGCCAGCATGTTCTTGGCATGGGCGACGTCGGTGTCACGGACAACGGTTTGCGAGGCGGTGAGTTTTTTACTGACGTCCAGCAGGATCTCGCCTTGGGCGGCCATGCGCTCGAGGGCTTTGGCGCTGGCGACCTGGGAATCGCGGAACTGGCTGACGGCGGCACGGTAAGCCTTCAGTGAGTCGGTCGCCTGCTTCAGGTTGGCGATGTGTTCCTCGGGCAGTTTGGCCGGCAGGCTTTCGAGGTTTTTCAGGGCGTTGTCGATGGCGTCCAGGGCTGGCTGCTCGGCCTCGCTCTTGGCGCTGTAGGTGTAGCCGCGCACCTGGAAACGGGCCTGCTGGATCAATTTGCTCAGGTCGATGACGCTGTTGAAGGCGGTCACGCTGTCGCCTTGCAGCATGGATTTTTCCACTTCGGCGACATGGGCCACGGCGTTGTCGGCGGTGGCACCGAGTTTGCTGCGGGCGTCTTCACGCTGAGCGCCGGCCTGGGTCATATCACTGAACGCGCGACGGTACTCGGCGACAGCGGCCAGTTGTTGATCGACCAGTGCCACGTCAGCGGGTTGCTCGATCAGGCTACGGGCGGTTTTCAGGTCGCTTTCGAGTTTGCTCAATTGCTCGTTGACGGCACCAGGGCCTTGTTCGCCGCGACGCATTTCGTAATCCAGGCGTGCTATGCGCAGGTCTTTGGTCACCCCGTTGATATCGGAAATGAAGCCCAGCTTATCGCCACGACTGGTCACGTTGCCCAGACCGCTCCAGCCCGTGAAGGTGATCAGCAGGGTCAGCAATAACACCAGACCAAAACCGATTCCGAGTTTGCGTTTGACGCTGACGTTTCCCAGCTTATCGGCTAGCCATTGGTACATGCTGCAACTCCCCGGACCACACATTGGTTTTATGGGGGATGTATCGGCAGGCGAGTGCGATTCTGTAGGTGCGCCCGATGTGTGGGGGGATGATGAACTGTAGGAGCGAGCAAGCTCCCTCCTACAGGGGCGGGATCTAGAAGAGGCGGGCCAAAAGGGCGGTGACGGCGGTTTCGACCCGCAGGATGCGCTCGCCCAGTTGCACTGGCTGCAACCCGGCCTTGCCCAGCAGGTCGATCTCGTAAGGAATCCAGCCACCCTCCGGACCAATGGCCAGGGTCACCGGTTCGCTCAGGGCGCGAGGGCAGGGCGGATATTGGCCGGGATGGCCTACCAGGCCGAGGGTGCCTTCGACGATGGCCGGCAGGCGATCTTCGACGAACGGCTTGAAGCGCTTCTCGATCACCACTTCCGGCAGCACGCTGTCCCGGGCCTGTTCGAGGCCGAGGATCAACTGCTCGCGAATCGCTTCAGGCTCCAGGAACGGGGTCTGCCAGAAGCTCTTCTCGACGCGATAGCTGTTGACCAGCACGATCCGTGGCACACCCATGGCCGCCACGGTCTGGAACACCCTGCGCAGCATTTTGGGCCGTGGCAGGGCCAGTACCAGGGTCAATGGCAGCTTGGCGGGGGGAGGCTGGTCGAGGTTGACGCGCAATTCCGCTTCAGTGGCGTCCAGGCGCAGCACCTCGGCGGAACCCATCAGCCCGTCTAGACGTCCGACACGCATGCTGTCACCGACTTCACAGCGGTGAACGTCCTGCATGTGGGTCAACCGGCGATCACGCAGGATCACCCGGTCGGCCGCAATGAAGTCGGCCGATTCGAGGAGCAGCAGGTTCACGCTTGGGTCGCTGGCGGCTGGTCGTTGTGATCGTCAGCCGGTTGGTCGTCCGAATGTTCGCTGCGCTTGCTGACCAGGCTGCCAAACAGGATGCCGATCTCGAACAGCAGCCACATCGGTACGGCCAGCAGGGTCTGCGAGAAGATGTCCGGTGGCGTCAGGATCATGCCGACCACGAAGCAGCCGATGATCACGTAGGGGCGGATTTTCTTCAGGTATTTGACGTCGACCACGCCGATCCACACCAGCAGCACCACGGCCACCGGAATCTCGAACGCCACGCCGAACGCGAAGAACAGCGTCATGACGAAGTCGAGGTAGCTGGTGATGTCGGTCATCATTTCCACGCCGGCCGGAGTAGCGGAGGCGAAGAATTTGAAGATCAGCGGGAACACCAGGTAATAGGCGAACGCCATGCCGGTGTAAAACAGCATGATGCTGGAGATCAGCAAGGGTACTGCAATGCGCTTTTCATGCTTGTACAGGCCTGGTGCGATGAAGCCCCAGATCTGGTGCAGGATCACCGGGATCGCCAGGAACAGCGACACCATCATCGTCAGCTTCAGTGGCGTCAGGAACGGTGACGACACGTCGGTGGCGATCATCGTCGCGCCGGCTGGCAAGTAGGCGCGCAGCGGTGTCGAGACGAAGGTGTAGATCTGCTGGGTGAAGGCGAATAACCCGGCGAAGATGATGAAAATCGCCGCTACGCAGCGCAGCAGGCGGGTACGCAACTCGGTGAGGTGCGAAACCAGCGGCATGTGCTGGTCGTTTTCAGGAAGATCGCTCATGGGGCTCGCGGCGGCAGTGTTGGGTCATGAGGAGCCGGCGCGACAGGCGCGGCGGCTGGAGCAACAGGTTCAACCGCAGGTGCCGCCACAACGGGCGCCGCTTCGGTTGTCGCGACAACGGTAGCCGGCGCAGCCGCAGGCGTTGGAGTTGGCGTCGGTGCGGCGGGCGTGTGAGTCGACTGCTCACCCACGTGCTCCACCGGCGTCGGCTCCTGCTGGGTCGGCGTGAAGATCTTCCGTGCCTCCTGCTCAAGCGACAGGATGTGCTCGTTGTGCAGTTGCCGACGGATCTCGTCGGCACCGATTTCACGTTCAACTTCCTGTTTGATCGCGTTGAAGCTGCGCTTCAGACGCCCGACCCACAGGCCGGCGGTGCGCGCAGCGCCCGGCAGACGCTCGGGGCCCAGTACCAGCAGGGCGACGAGGCCGACGAGCAGCAGTTCAGAGAAGCTGATACCAAACATTAGTCTGTGCTCACGAGTCTTTGCGGATCGGCTCTTCGACTTTTTGCGCCTGCACATCGATGGTGTGCGGCTGGTTCACAGAGGCCTGTGGCTGAACGGGCGGAACCGGTTGGGCCGGAGTCGCGCTCGGGTCGGCCGGCTTTTCGTCATCGTTCATGGCTTTGCGGAAGCCCTTGATCGATTCGCCAACGTCCGTGCCGAGGTTCTTCAGTTTCTTGGTGCCGAATACGAGTACCACGACAACCAGGATGACGATCCAGTGTTTCCAGTCAAAAATGCCCATGCTGCTGCTCCTCTCTAATAGTTATTCAGGCGGACGGGCGCGAGGCTTTCTCGGCGTGTCCGGACAGACCGAAGCGACGGTCCAGTTCATCGAGTACAGCCTGTGGATGCTGCCCTAGTTGGGCGAGCATGACCATGCTGTGGAACCACAAATCGGCGGTTTCGTAGATCACATCGCTGCAGTCGCCGCTGACGGCAGCGTCCTTGGCGGCAATGATGGTTTCGACCGACTCTTCGCCGACTTTTTCCAGAATCTTGTTCAAGCCCTTGTGATACAGGCTGGCGACATACGAGCTATCGGCGGCGGCGCCTTTGCGCTCTTCCAGTACGGCAGCCAGACGGGTCAGAGTGTCACTCATGTTTGTGTCCTGAGGAATAGATGGCATTGGGATCTTTCAGGACCGGGTCGACGGTTCTCCAGTCGCCGTTCTCGAAGACGCGATAGAAGCAGCTCTGGCGGCCGGTATGGCAGGCGATGTCGCCGATCTGTTCGACCATCAGGATGATCACGTCGGCGTCGCAGTCCAGGCGCATCTCGTGCAGGGTCTGCACGTGGCCGGACTCTTCGCCCTTGCGCCACAGCTTGCCACGGGAGCGCGACCAGTAAATGGCGCGGTTTTCGGCAGCGGTCAGCTCCAGTGCCTCACGGTTCATCCAGGCCATCATCAGGACACGCCCGGTCTTGTGATCCTGGGCAATTGCCGGCACCAGGCCATCGGCGTCCCACTTGATCTCGTCCAGCCAGTTTTTCATCTTCGACTCCGACAGCGGGCCCGACACTTCATTAGTCGAACCCAAGCGTTCAAACAGTGTGCCAGTCGTTCACGCAACTGGCTATCGGCGAACGACCAGATACAAGCCCACGGCCATCATGATGCCTGCCGGCCAATACGCCAACTGGTTCAACGGCCCGCCGGCGGCGAGAAGGGCGCCACCGGCCAGATGCGCGGTACCGAGCAGGCGCAGGAACCAGTCGTCGCGAGCTCGATGCCACGGCGGTGGCGGGTCATTGGCGTGGGGCTGGGACATGCGTTCGAGCAGGTCGCGGGCCATGTTGGCCAGGTGCGGGATCTGCTCGAACTGGCTTTGTACATTGCCGAGCAAGGCCTTGGGACTGACCCGCTCGCGCATCCAGCGTTCCAGGAACGGCTGGGCGGTGTTCCACAGATCAAGCTCCGGGTACAACTGACGGCCCAGGCCTTCGATGTTCAGCAGGGTTTTTTGCAGCAGTACGAGTTGCGGCTGCACTTCCATGTTGAAGCGCCGCGCGGTCTGGAACAGGCGCATCAGCACCTGGCCGAAGGAAATATCTTTTAACGGTTTTTCGAAAATCGGCTCGCACACGGTACGGATCGCCGCTTCGAACTCGTTGAGCTTGGTTTCCGCCGGCACCCAGCCCGAATCGATGTGCAGTTGCGCCACGCGACGGTAATCACGCTTGAAGAATGCGAACAGGTTGCGGGCCAGGTAATCCTGGTCTTCCGGAGTCAGGCTGCCGACGATGCCGCAGTCGATCGCGATGTACTGCGGGCTCCACGGATTCACCGTGCTGACGAAGATGTTGCCGGGGTGCATGTCGGCGTGGAAGAAGCTGTCGCGGAACACTTGGGTGAAGAAAATTTCCACGCCCCGCTCGGCCAGCATTTTCATGTCGGTGCGCTGGTCGGCCAGGGTCGCCAGATCGGTAACCTGGATGCCGTAGATGCGCTCCATCACCAACACTTTCGGGCGGCACCAGTCCCAATAGACTTGCGGCACGTACAACAGCGGCGAACCTTCAAAGTTGCGCTTCAACTGACTGGCGTTGGCGGCTTCACGCAGCAGGTCGAGTTCGTCATAGATGGTTTTTTCATAGTCGCTGACCACGTCCACCGGGTGCAGCAGGCGCGCATCGGCCGACACTTTTTCGGCGGCGCGGGCGAGGATGAACAGCCACGCCAAGTCCTGGGCGATCACCGGTTTCAGGCCTGGACGAATCACCTTGACCACGACTTCTTCGCCGGTTTTCAGTTGTGCGGCGTGCACCTGCGCCACCGAGGCCGAGGCCAGGGGTTCGACGTCGAAACGGCTGAAGACTTCGCTGATTTTCTTGCCCAACTGCTCTTCGATCAGCTTGACCGACAGCTGTGAATCGAACGGCGGGACGCGGTCCTGCAGCTTCATCAGCTCATCGGCGATGTCTTCGGGCAGCAAGTCACGGCGGGTGGACAAAATCTGGCCGAACTTGATGAAAATCGGCCCCAGGTCCTGCAACGCCAGGCGCAGTCGCGCGCCTCGGCTCAGGTCCAGTGTCTTGCGCGGGAACCAGCGCCATGGCAGGGCGTAGCGCAGCACCAGCAGGAACCAGGGCAGCGGCAGGGCGAACAGCAGGTCATCGAGGCGGTAGCGGATCACGACGCGCTGGATGCGCAACAAACGGCGGACGGCAAGCAGCTTCATGCGTTATCGCTTGGGTCGAGGGATCGGGAAAGGCGCTCGAAACGCGCCTCGAGACGTTCCAGATCAAGCTTGATCTGGTCCAGTTCACTGAATCGGGCTTCGGCTTCGCGCTGACCGACGAGGGTGCGCGATTCTTCGGCCAGGTATTCGCCCAGGTTCTGGCCCAGGCTGGCGAACCCTTGCTGATACCAGCGGGCGCGGCTGCGCAGATGACCACCGACCAGTTGCGTCGCGACAGGGCCGAGCCAGCGCGAGAGTTCGTACTCCCAGTCCAGCTCCAGGTCCTGAAGGATGGCCGCCAGCTCCAGCAGTACGCCGCTGTCACCCTCGAGCTCGACTTCAGGCCCATGCAGGACCGACGTCTTGTCCTTGCTCATCGCCAGTTTCAACAGGCTTGAAGCCGGGGCCCGCAAGGTGCAGTCGGCACCGGTTTCCCACTGGGAAGCCAGCATCAGGCCTTCATCGCTGGGCAGGATGAACAATTGCAATGCCGGGCTGCGGCAATCGACGGCAATTACCCTGCCGCTTAAATGCGCCAGCCGCGGCAGCGCCGTGCTGTCGAGGCGCAGCACCCGGTTCAGTCCGAGTTCAACGCTGGCGAGCAGGCCGGCGAGCAGCATCAGGGCTTGATGCCGCGGTGCAGGGCGACGATGCCTGCGGTCATGTTGTGATAGGTCACGCGGTCGAAACCGGCCTCGACCATCATCGACTTCAGGGTTTCCTGATTCGGGTGCATGCGGATCGATTCGGCCAGGTAGCGATAGCTTTCCGAATCGTTGGTGATCAGCTTGCCCATCAACGGCATGAAAGCGAACGAGTAGGCATCGTAGGCTTTGGACATCAGCGCGTTGGTCGGCTTGGAGAACTCCAGCACCAGCAGGCGGCCGCCTGGCTTGAGTACGCGCAGCATCGAGCGCAGGGCGTCTTCCTTGTGGGTGACGTTGCGCAGGCCGAAGGCGATGGTCACGCAGTCGAAGTGGTTGTCCGGGAACGGCAGTTTTTCCGCATCGGCCTGGACGAATTCGACGTTACCGGCCACACCCAGGTCCAGCAGGCGGTCACGACCGACCTTGAGCATGGATTCGTTGATGTCGGCCAATACGACCTGGCCGGTCGGGCCTACCAGGTGCGAGAACTTGCGGGTCAGGTCGCCGGTGCCGCCGGCGATGTCCAGCACGCGATTGCCTGTGCGTACACCCGACAGCTCGATCGCAAAACGCTTCCACAGACGGTGCATGCCGCCCGACAGGAGGTCGTTCATCAAGTCGTACTTGGCGGCTACCGAGTGGAAAACCTCAGCGACTTTTTCCGCTTTCTGGCTTTCCGGAACGTTTTTGAAGCCGAAGTGAGTGGTGGGTTCGGCATCGCTGCCTTTGCGCTGATCAGTCATATCGCTGTCACCAAAATAGAATGCGCGACATTCTAATCCCCAAGGGATGCTTTGTCTTGGCAAGGCTGAAGGTAAGATGGATCACCTTCGGGACGTTTTGCCGCATCAGTGGTCAAGATTCACCGAACAAGCATTCATAAAGCAGGAGTCATTCGATGGCCCATATTAGTGTTGAGCGTGCCCACGGCCTGGGTAAGGAAGCGGCTCGCGAGAAGGCCGACAAGCTGGCGCAGAAACTCTCCGATCATTATGGCCTGGAGCCGCAGTGGTCTGGCGACACCCTGAACCTCAAGCGCTCGGGCGTGAAAGGTGCCGTCCACGTCAGTGAAGATTCGATCAGGGTCGATGTGGAGTTGGGCCTGATGATGTCGGCCATGAGTGGCATGATCAAATCGGAAATCGAAAAGGCACTGGATAAAGCTCTGGTCTGATCAGGTGTTTTCCATGAAATGAGGTCCCTGTGGGAGCGGGCTTGCCCGCGATAAGGCCGGCACATCCAGCATCTTTATTGGATGACCCACCGCCATCGCGGGCAAGCCCGCTCCCACAGGTTTCGTGTTTGCTCTGCTTGCTGTTTATGTCAGTTGTTAGGGTGCCGTTTCTAATTTTTCTCCCTACTTTGTGCCAGAGCCCGACACTTTCGCGGGCAGTTCCTCAAACCTTCTGCGCGTGAGGTGCACCATGGCCAAAGTTATTTTGAAGAAAAAAATCGACGCATCGACCACCGCCCTCGGCGACGTCAAATCCTATGCCCGCAAGATCTGGCTGGCAGGCCTGGGTGCTTACACCAAGGTTGGCCAAGAGGGTAGCGATTACTTTCAAGAGTTGATCAAGGCTGGTCAAACTGTTGAAAGGAAAGGCAAAAAAGTAGTCGCTGAGAAGCTTGAAGCGGCGAATGCCGAGATCGATGAAGCCAAGAGTGAAGTGCGCACTTTCAAAGGCAAGGTCGAAGATCAACTCGACAAGGTAGAGAAGGCGTTCGACACGCGTGTCGCAAGTGCCTTGAATCGTATCGGCATTCCGTCTAAACATGACGTTGAGACACTCTCTGCTAAGCTCGATGAGCTGACGGCATTGCTCGAACGCGTCGCGCGTAAATCTTAAGGAGAACGGGATGGCTGGCAAAAAGAACACTGAAAAAGAAGGCAGCTCGTGGATCGGGAAAGTCGAAGACTACTCCCGAAAAATCTGGCTGGCGGGTTTAGGCGTGTACTCGAAGATCGACACTGACGGCAGCAAACTCTTCGATGCATTGGTTAAGGACGGCGAGAAAGCCGAGAAGCTGACCAAGAGCGCCGTTGGCAAAACTGTCGACGCCGCCAAGGACTCCGCTTCTTCGGCCAAGTCGCGCATCAGCGGCGTGAAAGACCGTGCACTGGGCAAGTGGGACGAACTGGAAGGCGCTTTCGACAAGCGTCTGAACAGCGCCATCTCGCGTCTGGGCGTACCGAGCCGCAACGAAGTCAAGGCACTGCACAGCAAGGTTGATACCTTGACCAAGCAGATCGAAAAACTCACCGGTGCCAAGGTTGCGCCTGTTGCGGCGAAAACCGCAGCGGCCAAACCAGCAGCCAAAACCGCTGCCAAGCCACTGGCCAAAGCGGCGGCTAAACCTGCTGCCAAGCCAGCGGCGAAAACGGCCGCAGCCAAACCTGCTGCAGCCAAACCAGCAGCCAAACCGGTTGCCGCAAAAGCCGCCGCCAAACCTGCTGCCAAACCAGCCGCCGCCAAGCCTGCGGCGAAAACCGCAGCGGCCAAGCCAGCAGCCAAACCAGCCGCAAAACCTGCCGCTGCGAAGAAGCCCGCAGTGAAAAAACCGGCCGCTCCAAAGGCTGCCGCAGCAAAACCAGCAGTGGCTGCCGCCAAGCCAGCAACGCCGGCTGCACCGGTCAGCGCGACGAACTCCGCTACCGCACCGACCCCTGCTGTAACCCCGACTGCCGCGCCAGCACCATCGACGCCAACCAGTCAGTCCTGATTTTTTCAGGGCTCAAAAAAACGCCCGGCCTGCCAAGGTCGGGCGTTTTTGTTTGTGGCTGTATTCTGGAAATACCAATAAACCCTGTGGGAGCGAGCTTGCTCGCGATGAGGCCGGAACATTCAACATTGTCATTGAGTGACCCACCGCCACCGCGAACAAGGGTCAGTCGTGCTCTTCCAGGTACTGCATCGCGAGTTGCTCCGTCGCCACCTTGATCGGTGGCAGCAGATGCGGCGCCACCAGCATCATGATCTGGTAGACCACCAGCCGCACTTCACCTTCGCGATCGAGAATCCGCTGATAGTCCAGCGAAAACAGCAACGTCAGGGTGATCTGCTCCACCAGTTGCCCCAGTGCCTGGGTGTCACTGACCAATTGCCCCTGAGCTTTCAGTCGCGCCAGTAACGACGCCAGCGTGCGCTTGAGTGCATTGAGCAGGTTACGGATGCCCTTGCCCAGCTTCGGCAGGCGGCCGGCCAGGTTCGACAGGTCCTGGAACAGAAACCGGTAGTGGGCCAGGCGTTCGACGATCAGGTGCAGGAACAGCCAGTAATCGTCCGGTGCCAGTTCAACATCCGATGGCGGGTCGAGCAGCGGGGTCAGCTCATTCTGGAAGCGTTCGAACAGCCCGAGAATCAGCGGCTCCTTGCCGTGGAAGTGGTAGTAGAGGTTGCCGGGGCTGATGCCCATTTCGTTGGCAACTTCCATGGTGGAAACGTTCGGTTCGCCCTTCTGATTGAACAACTGCAGGGCACATTCGAGGATGCGGTCGCGGGTTTTCATCCAGTCTTCTTAGTGATCGGGTCATGCCACGGCCGGTCTCGGCCGTGGGTTGTTGAGTGTCAGCGCACGCGCACGTATGTGCCGGGCGCCGCCTCCATCGGTGGATAGTTCTGGTTGCCGAGGGCCATGTGGGTTTCCTTCAGTGCCCCCGAGCGCTCCTGAATCCAGCTCAGCCATGGGGTCCACCAGCTGCCATCGACGTGCTTGGCGTCGTAGTACCAGGCCCGTGGATCACTGCTCAGTTTGCCGTTCTCGACGTAGTTGGCTTTCGGGTTGCTCGGCGGATTGAGGATGCTTTGCACGTGACCGCTGTTGGACAGCACGAAGCGGCGATCGCCGCCGAGCAGCAGCGTCGAGCGATACACCGCGTCCCACGGCGTGATGTGGTCATTGATACCGGCCACGCTGAAACTGTCGACGGTGACCTTCTGCAAGTCGATTGGCGTGCCGCACACTTCCAGGCCGCCCGGGTGGGTGAGCGGGTTGTGCTTGAAGAAATCCAGCAAGTCGCCATGCAGGGCCGCCGGCAAGCGCGTGTTGTCGTTGTTCCAGTAGAGGATGTCGAACGCCGGTGGTTCTTTGCCCAGCAGGTAGTTGTTGACGAAATAGCTCCAGATCAAGTCGTTGGGGCGCATCCAGGCGAACACCTTGGCCATGTCGCGACCGTCGAGCACGCCTTTCTGGTAGGAGCGACGCTTGGCGGCTTCCAGGGTCTGTTCATCGGCGAAGAGGGTCGCTGGCGAATCCAGCTGACTGTCGAGCAGACTCACCAGATACGTCGCGCTGGAGACCCGGCGCAGCTGCCGTTTGGCTTGCAAGTGCCCCTGCAACGCAGCGATGGTCAGCCCGCCGGCGCAGGCGCCCATCAGGTTGACCTCGCGGGCACCGGTGATCGCCCGGCACACATTCATGGCTTCTTCAACCGCCTCGACGTAGGTCGACAGTCCCCATTCGCGGTGACGCACATCCGGGTTGCGCCAGCTGATCACGAAGGTTTGCAGGCTGTTCTTGAGGGCGAACTGGACGAAGCTGTTATGCGGGCTCAGGTCGAAAATGTAGTACTTGTTGATCTGCGGCGGCACCACCAGCAGCGGCTTGGAATACTGCTTTTCGCTCATCGGTTTGTACTGGATCAGCTCCAGCAATTCGTTGCGAAAGACCACAGCGCCGGTGGTGGTGGCGACGGTCTTGCCGACTTCGAACGCCTGTTTGGTGACTTGCCGGGGCAGGCCGTCGTTGTGCAGCAAGTCATCCACCAGGTGACCGATCCCGCGCACCAGGCTGTTGCCGCCGGAGTTGAAGAGTTCCTTGATCGCCAGGGGATTGAGCAGGCTGTTGGACGGTGACACGGCATCATTGAGCAAGGCGAAGGCGAAATGCGCCCGGGCGCGATCGTCCGGGGTCATGTTGCTTTCATCGATCCAGTTTTTGACCTGCTTTTGCCAGGCCAGGTACGCCTGCAAGCTGCGACGGTAAAACGGGTTGAGGCTCCATGCCGGATCGGCAAAACGACTGTCCTGCGGATTGGTCGGGTACAGGGTTTCGCCGAGCAGCACGCGGCCCAGTTGCCCACCCAGTTTCAGGGCGTGCCGGGCACTGTGCAGCGGGTTGCGCAGGCCATGGGCGGCCACGCTGCGCAGGGTCGACATCAGATCCCGGCCGCGCAGGCCGGTAATCGCACTCTGTGCGTTGATGAACGCGGCGGGAGTGGGCAAAGAGTCCCGCGCTGGTTTGTCACGCATGAGTCAACACTCCTTCGTCTTCAGGCCAAAAACAAACAACCGAACCAGAACACCATAGACGCTGTAACGGGTTGTTGCGCGGCGCGGCGTCCTGCCGCGCGTCAATGTGCGGATTAACCGCCCAATGGCGCCGGGTGCGGATGCATCACGGCGCGTTGTCGTTCTTCTTCAAGGAATTTCATGATGATCGGCGCTACCGCCTCGGCCCGGGTGATCAGGAACAGATGGCCGTCATCGATGATGTGCAACTGAGCATTGGGAATTCGCCAGGCCAGCAAACGCATGTTGATCAGCGGGATCAACGGATCGTCATCGCCCGCCAGTACCAGGGTCGGCTGATTGATCCTGTGCAGCCAGTGGATGCTGGTCCAGCCGAGGCCGGCGAACAGCTGCCAGTAGTAACCGAGCTTGCCCGCCGAACGCACTTTCGCCGCATGGCTCGCAGCCAGTGTCGGGTCGCGACGGAATGAGCCGCCGTAGATCATCGGCGCAATGCGGATGACGTGCGACGGCTGAATGTAGCGCCGGGGGCTCGCCATCATCCACAGTACTTTCGGCTTGCCCGGCACCATCACCGCGCCGGCCGCCGTGGCCGCCAACACCAGTTTCTTGCAGCGCTCCGGATAGTCATAGGCGAACTGCTGGGCGAGGGCGCCGCCCCAGGACACACCGATCACGTTGACCTGTCCGTAGTCGAGGTAGTCGAGCATGCGTGCCGTCAGTTTGGCCAGGCTTGGAAAGCGATACGGTCGTCTCGGCGTCGAAGAGCCACCGACACCGGGCACGTCGAAAGCGATGACTTCCAGGTCCGGGTCCAGCGCTGCGACGAACGGGAACACCAGCTCCAGGTTGGCGCCGATGCCGTTGAAAATCAGCAGGGGCGTCAAGTGAGGCTTGCCGGGGCGTACCGCCGTGCGGAGGGTCTGGCCATCCAGGTCGACGGTACGAAATATGAACGGTTGCGGCATGCTTCTGGCCCTGTTTATGAATTCATCCCCGCCCCCTGCAGGAGCGAGCCTGCTCGCGAAGAATGTCCGGGCAACGCGTTAATTCAGACAGTACGCGTTTTCGTTAACGTCCATCGCGAGCGAGCTCGCGCCCACAGCAAGAGCGGGGTGTGTCAGTTACCGCTCGTGTACGTAAGTACCTGGGGCAGCCTCGCCCGCCGGATAAGCCTTGTTGCCCAGTTTTGTCGGCGATTTTTTCAGTTCACCCGAACGCTGGGCCTGCCAGGCCTGCCAATGCAGCCACCAGGAGTCGGTGTGCTTGGTGGAGTTTTCTTGCCACTCCTCGGCATTGGCAGCCTTTTCGGTGCTGGTCATGTAGCGGGATTTCGGATTGCCCGGCGGGTTCAGGATGCTCTGGATATGCCCGCTGCTGGACAGCACGAACTCCACATTGCCGCCAAACAGTTGCGCCGACTTGTAGCAGGACTTCCACGGGGTGATGTGGTCGTTGGTGCCGGCCAGGGAAAATATGTCGGCCGTGACCTGCTTCAGGTCGATGGGCGTGCCGCACACTTCCAGTGCATTGGGGCGAATCAGTGGATTGTTTTTGAACATCTCGATCAGGTCGCCATGGAATGCGGCAGGCAACCGGGTGGTGTCGTTGTTCCAGAACAGGATGTCGAAAACCGGTGGCTCGTTGCCCAGCAGGTAGTTGTTGACCCAGTAGTTCCAGATCAGGTCATTGGGACGCATCCACGCAAAGACTTTTGCCATGTCGCGGCCTTCCAGCACACCGGCCTGGTACGAGTGGCGCTTGGCGGCTTCGAGGGTCTGCTCGTTGACGAACAGGGCGACGTCGCTCTCCAGCGTGGTATCGAGCACGCTGACCAGCAGGGTGAGGGCGTTGACCTTGTTCTCGCCGATCGCGGCGTAGTGGCCCAGCAGGGCGGTGCAGGTGATACCGCCGGAACAGGCACCGAGCATGTTCACGTCTTTGCTGCCGGTGATGGCGGTGACCACGTCGACCGCTTCCTTGAGCGCCTCGATGTAGGTCGACAGGCCCCACTCGCGCTGTTCCTTGGTCGGGTTGCGCCAGCTGACGATGAAGGTCTGCACATTATTGCGCAGGCAGAACCGCGCCAGACTCTTGTCCGGGCTCAGGTCGAAAACGTAGAACTTGTTGATCTGTGGCGGCACCACCAGCAGTGGGCGCTCGTGGACTTGCTCGGTAATCGGCTTGTACTGGATCAGCTCAAGTACATCGTTGCGAAAGACCACCGCACCTTCGGTCACGCCAAGGCTCTTGCCGACCTCGAACGCGCCCATGTTGACCTGGCTCGGCATGCCGCCGTTGTGCACCAGGTCCTTGGCCAGATGCGAGAGGCCGTCGAGCAGGCTCTTGCCGCCGGTTTCGAAGAAGCGTTTGACGGCCGCCGGGTTGGCCGCCGTGTTGGTCGGGGCCATGGCTTCGGTCATGAGGTTGATCACGAAGTGCCCGCGAGCCGCGTCACTGGCTGTGAGATTGCTGTCATCGATCCAGTCGTGGAGTTCCTTGCGCCACGCCAGGTAGGTTTGCAGATAGCGTTTGTAGAGTGGGTTCTGGCTCCAGGCCGGATCGGCGAAGCGACGGTCATCGCTGCTCGGTTGCAGTGCGGATTTGCCGAACAGCACGTTCTTGAGTTCAAGGCCGAAGTGCGCAACATGCTTGGCGCTGTGCACCGGTTGTTTGATGGCCTGCCTGAGCACCATTCGAGCAGAAGCCAGTAGATCCTTTCCACGCAGCCCAACGACAGGATTCAGTCCCAAGGTGTTTTCCGAGGCCTGATACTTCAAGTCATCGTTATTCTTGATACTCATCTACGACGCTCCATTGTCCTGAGGCGAGTACCCGGGCCCTGGTTGTGCAGTCACACAGCCAATGCCAGGTACTACTGCTCGGGTGACCGTTAATTCTGCATCGCTGCTTTTAATTTCGCAGAGAGCACTGCAGGGAACTTGCCAGCTCCATTGGTTACCCGAGTTTAATTTTTTTCGCAAGCAGGCCAATGACTGACCTCGCGGCCAAGCATTCAAACAGATGAAATTAGAAAATGCCCTCTAAAGAGCAAGAGGCTCAGGCTAGAGCATCAGCTTGACGACGGACTCGTTCGGATCGCGGGTTTTTCCGGCGGCTTTGAGCTCGGCAAGGTAATCCTCCCAGAGTGCGTCATAACGTCGCCCCAGCTCATAGAGGTATTCCCAGGTGAACAGGCCGCTGTCATGGCCGTCGTCGAAGGTCAATTTCAGTGCGTACTGACCGGCCGGTTCTATCTTGCTCAGGCCTACGTTGATCTTGCCAAATTGCAGGATGGGTTTGCCGTGTCCCTGGACTTCGGCGGAAGGAGAGTGCACGCGAAGGAATTCGGCGGGCAGGGTGAATTCCTCGCCGGACGCGTATTTGAGCGTCAGGGTTTTCGAGGCTTTGTGCAGTTTGATGTCGGTGGGGAGTTGGGTTGTCATGGGGCCGGTCTTCCGTCTTATTGAGGCCCTGTGTCGGCGGGTGATCCTGTGGCGAGGAAGCTTGCTTCCGCTCGGCTGCGCAGCAGTCGTAAGTCCAGAGAGTGCGGTCTTTCTGATGGACCGCATCGCTGGCTATGGGGCCGCTTCGCGACCCAGCGGGAGCAAGCTCCCTCGCCACAGGAGCCCGCTCACACAGAATGTGACCTACAGGATATAACGGGACAGGTCTTCGTTCTGCGCCAATTCGCCGAGGTGGCTGTTGACGTAGTCAGCGTCGATCTGGATCGCCTTGTCGTCATGGGCGCTGGCCAGGTCGCCGGCGCTGAACGACACTTCTTCAAGCAGGCGCTCAAGCAGCGTGTGCAGACGACGGGCACCGATGTTTTCGGTTTTCTCGTTAACCTGCCAGGCGATCTCCGCGATGCGTTTGATGCCGCTTGGCTGGAACTCGATGGTCAGGCCTTCGGTTTTCAGCAGTGCACAGTATTGCTCGGTGAGCGACGCGTGCGGCTCGCTGAGGATGCGTTCGAAGTCTTCCGGCGACAGCGCCTTGAGCTCAACACGAATCGGCAGACGACCTTGCAGCTCGGGCACCAGGTCGCTCGGCTTGCTCAGGTGGAAAGCCCCCGAGGCGATGAACAGGATGTGGTCGGTCTTGACCATGCCCAGCTTGGTGTTGACGGTGCAACCTTCGATCAGTGGCAACAGGTCACGTTGCACACCCTCGCGGGACACGTCGGCGCCGCCGACATTGCCGCGCTTGGCGACCTTGTCGATTTCGTCGATGAACACGATGCCGTGCTGCTCGACCGCTTCCAGCGCCTTGGCCTTCAACTCTTCATCGTTGACCAGGCGGCTGGCTTCTTCGTCGCGCACCAGTTTCAGCGCTTCCTTGACCTTGAGCTTGCGGCTCTTGCGCTTGCCTTTGCCCATGTTGGCAAACAGGCTCTGCAATTGGTTGGTCATTTCTTCCATGCCCGGAGGCGCGGAGATATCGACGCCGGTGATTTCGGCGACTTCGATTTCGATCTCTTTATCATCCAGCTGACCTTCGCGCAGGCGCTTGCGGAACAGCTGGCGGGTGTTGGAATCCTGAGTCGGGGTGTCGTCGTTGCTGAAGCCCATGCGTGGCGGTGGCAGCAGGGCGTCGAGGATGCGCTCTTCAGCAGCGTCTTCGGCGCGGTGGCGAACCTTGATGATTTCCTGTTCACGCAGCAGCTTGATCGCTGCATCGGCCAGGTCACGAATGATCGATTCGACATCGCGACCGACGTAGCCGACTTCCGTGAACTTGGTGGCTTCGACCTTGATGAACGGCGCGTTGGCCAGTTTGGCCAGGCGACGGGCGATCTCGGTTTTACCGACACCGGTCGGGCCGATCATCAGAATGTTTTTCGGGGTGACTTCAACGCGCAGCTCTTCGGGCAGCTGCATCCGGCGCCAGCGATTGCGCAGGGCAATGGCGACGGCGCGCTTGGCATCGTCCTGGCCGATGATATGGCGATTGAGTTCGTGGACGATTTCACGGGGAGTCATGGACATAGTAATTGCGGTCCTCAAGCAAAAGTGAGCCGTGGCGCCAAGGCCGGAACAGGCTTACTCCGCGAGGTCCTGCTCCTCAATGGTAAAGGTGTGGTTGGTGAATACGCAGATGTCGCCGGCGATGCCGAGTGCGGTTTCGACGATTTCCCGGGCCGACAGATCGGTTTTTTTCAGCAAGGCGCTGGCGGCAGCCTGGGCATAACCGCCACCGGAACCCATGGCGATCAAGCCTTGCTCGGGCTCAACGACGTCGCCGTTGCCGGTGATAATCAGCGAGGCATCTTTGTTGGCGACGGCGAGCATGGCTTCGAGGCGACTCAGGGAGCGGTCGGTGCGCCATTCTTTGGCAAGTTCGACGGCAGCGCGAACCAGGTGGCCCTGATGCTTTTCAAGCTGGCCTTCGAAACGTTCGAAAAGGGTAAAGGCGTCAGCGGTGGCGCCGGCAAAACCGGCGATGACCTGGCCGTGGTACAGGCGGCGAACTTTTTTCGCGTTGCCTTTCATCACGGTATTGCCAAGGGATACCTGGCCGTCGCCGCCCATGACGACTTTGCCGTGGCGGCGAACTGAAACGATGGTGGTCAAGGGAAGAGTCTCCACGCAGCGGGGCGAAAATGCCTTATGCCCACTCATATGGGGGTGGTGGAGTGGATTTCAACTGTAGGGCGGGAGAGGGGACGAGCGGTGTATTGCGATGGTGATGGGTTGCCGCTGTAACAATAGTGGCGAGGGAGCAAGCTCGCTCGCCACAGGGGGCGTTATCGGCTTTGGCGTTGTTGTAACAACAAATTGCTGAAGCCGGCGCCGGCCAGTTGTTTCTGGGCGGTGGTCAGTTGTTCGCGGTTGCTGAACGGTCCGACCAGAACCCGATACCAGGTCTCGTCTTTCACTGTGCCGGATTCAACCGCCACCGCCTGGCCAAGCAGGATGATCTGCGCACGAACCTTGTCCGCGTCAGTTTGCTTGCGGAACGAACCCGCCTGGAGGAAGAACTTGGTCACCGGCGCGGCCTTGGTGACCGGGGGCGCGGGTGGTGGCGTGATTCCCGACAGCGCCGCCTGAGCGCGGGCGGTGTCAATTTTCGCCGCTTCCGCTGGCGTAACCGGCGTTGTCGGAATCGCCGGCACTTGTGGCGTCGGCAGGGTTTTTTCCGGCACGGCATCCGGCGGCACGATGACTTCCGATTCCGGCAGCAAGGTGTAGAAGTCGTACTTCGGCTTCACCGGTTGCGTCGGGCTCGGCGGCGTCTTGTTGGCCTCGGCGATCTTGGTGGCTTTCTGCTGTTGTTGCTCCACCTTCTCGCGTTTGACCGTGTCGCTGCCCTTGCCCGGCTCCAGCTTCATCAGGAATACGATGAATGCACCGACCGTCAGGCCGATGGCCATCCACAACCAGCCCGGAATCGGCTGCTTCGCTGGAGCTTGGTAACGGCTGGCGCCACGCTTGGGTGCAGGTTTTTTCTTGGCGGCCAACTTACATACGCTCCAGAGTTTCCAGGCCCAAGAGTTCCAGGCCTTGCTTGAGGGTGCGTCCGGTCAGCGCGGCGAGGCGCAGGCGGCTCTGCATTTGCGCCGGTGTATCGGCGGCGAGGATCGGGCAGTTCTCGTAGAAGCTGGAGAACAGGCCGGCGACGTCGTACAGGTAAGTGCAAAGAATGTGCGGCGTGCCTTTTTCGGACACGTTGTTCAGCACTTCACCGAATTGTGCAAGTTTTGCCGCCAGCTCGTGTTCGTGGGGCGCTTCGAGCACGATCTGGCCGTCGACTTCGCTGAAGTCCTTGCCGAGTTTGCGGAACACGCCGGCCACACGGGTGTAGGCGTACAGCAGGTACGGCGCGGTGTTGCCTTCGAAGTTCAGCATCAGGTCGAAGTTGAAGCTGTAGTCGCTGGTGCGGTGCTTGGACAGGTCGGCGTACTTCACCGCGCCGATGCCCACGACCTTGGCGATGTTGCGCAGCTCGGCTTCGGCCAGTTCCGGGTTCTTGTCCTTGACCAGGGTGTAGGCGCGCTCCTGGGCTTCGGTCAGCAGGTCGATCAGCTTCACGGTGCCGCCATCGCGGGTCTTGAACGGACGGCCATCAGCGCCGTTCATGGTGCCGAAGCCCATGTGTTCCATCTCCATCGGATGGGTCACGAAGCCGGCCTTGCGTGCCACGGCGAACACTTGCTGGAAGTGCAGGGCCTGACGCTGGTCAACGAAGTACAGGGCGCGATCGGCCTTGAGCTTGCCGCTGCGATAACGCACGGCCGCCAGGTCGGTGGTGGCGTAGAGGTAGCCACCATCGGCCTTGACGATGATCACCGGCAGCGGATCGCCATCGGCGTTCTTGAATTCATCGAGGAACACGCACTGGGCGCCGTTGCTTTCGACCAGCATGCCGGCGGCCTTGAGGTCGTTGACCACGTTGATCAGGTCGTCGTTGTAGGCGCTTTCGCCCATCACGTCAGCCATGGTCAGCTTGACGTTCAACAGTTCGTAGATCTTCTGGCAGTGGGACAGCGAGATGTTCTTGAACTTGGTCCACAGCGCCAGGCAGTCCGGGTCGCCGGCCTGCAACTTGACCACCAGGCCGCGGGCGCGGTCGGCGAATTCTTCGGATTCGTCGAAGCGCTGCTTGGCGGCGCGGTAGAAGTTTTCCAGGTCCGACAGCTCGTCGCTGGTGATCGGGTTTTCCTGCAGATAGGCCATCAACATGCCGAACTGGGTGCCCCAGTCGCCGACATGGTTCTGACGGATCACGTCGTCGCCGAGGAACTCGAGCACTCGAGCCACGCCGTCGCCGATGATGGTCGAGCGCAAGTGGCCGACGTGCATTTCCTTGGCCAGGTTCGGAGCCGACAGGTCAACCACCGTGCGTTGCACCGGGCCGGCCTTGCGTACGCCGATGTGCTCATCGGCCAGGGCGGCGTCCAGGCGGGTCGCCAGGGCCTGGGTGTTCTGGAAGAAGTTGAGGAAGCCGGGGCCGGCGATTTCGGCCTTGGAGACATTTTCGTCAGCCGGCAGCGCGGCGATGATTTTCTCGGCCAGGTCACGCGGCTTCATGCCGGCAGGCTTGGCCAGCATCATGGCGATGTTGCTGGCGAAGTCGCCGTTCTTCTTGTCGCGAGAGTTTTCCACCTGGATCGCCGGCGTCAGGCCTTCAGGCAACACACCTTCGTTGACGAGTTGGGTGATGGCTTGTTGGATCAGCTGGCGAATGGTGTCTTTCATGGTCTTCTCTTTCGACCGCTGGCGCGGCGGCGCATCGTGCGCTGGTGGAAAAACTGGGCATTATCCGTGGCGAAGACGGGCTTGCCAACCTTAGCAGGCAGGATGTGGATGTGTGGTGACAATTCGACCAGCTTTCGCTGGCAAGCCAGCTCCTGCAATGACGCGATGTGCCCCTTGCAGGGGCTGGCTTGCCAGCGAAGGCAGTCGCCCCATCAATACAAATCCACAGGGTCAACATCCAGCGACCAGCGCACCGCCCGCCCGCTTGGCATCTGCTCCAGCACCAGCAGCCAACTGGCAAGCAAGCGATGCAGCGGCGCCCGCGCGGTGGCCTGCAACAATAGCTGTGCACGATAGCGCCCGGCGCGGCGCTCCATGGGTGCCGGCACTGGCCCCAGCAATTCGATGCCGGTCAAACCCTGTTCGGCCAGCAGGCGTTCGGCCTCGCTGCACGCCTCGTCGAGAAATCCTTCGGCCTGCCCAGGCTTGTGCGCTTCGGCCCGCAGCAGTGCCAGGTGCGCAAACGGCGGCAGGCCAGCCGCGCGGCGTTCACTCAAGGCTTGCTCGGCAAAGGCGAAATAGCCTTGTTCGGTCAATTGCACCAGCAACGGGTGATCGGCCAGATGCGTCTGGATGATCACCTTGCCCGGCTCTTCGGCACGTCCCGCACGCCCGGCGACCTGGACAATCAGCTGGGCCATGCGCTCGCTGGCACGGAAGTCACCGGAAAACAGCCCGCCGTCGGCGTCAAGAATCGACACCAGGGTCACCCGTGGAAAGTGGTGCCCTTTGGCAAGCATTTGCGTGCCCACCAGGATGCAGGGCTGGCCTTTCTGGATGGTCGCGAATAACTGATTCATTGCGTCTTTGCGCGAAGTGCTGTCGCGGTCGACCCGCAAAACCGGGTAGTCGGGGAACAGAATCCCCAAGCGCTCTTCGGCCCGCTCAGTGCCGGCCCCCACCGGACGCAAATCGACCTTGTTGCATTTCGGGCACTGGCGCGGCACCCGCTCGACGTAGCCGCAATGGTGGCAGCGCAACTCGCCGTGGCGCTGGTGCACGGTCATCCGCGCGTCGCAGCGCTGGCATTCGGACATCCAGCCGCAGTCGTGACAGAGCAGGGTCGGTGCGAAGCCGCGGCGATTGAGGAACACCAATACTTGCTGGCCCGCAGCCAGCGTCTGGCCGATGGCTTGTTGCATCGGCCCGGAAATGCCGCTGTCCAGTGGACGACTTTTCACGTCAAGGCGCAGGAAACGTGGCTGCCTGGCGCCACCGGCGCGCTCATTCAGGCGCAGCAGGCCATAGCGTCCGGTGTAGGCGTTGTGCAGGCTTTCCAGCGAAGGTGTGGCGGAGCCCAGCACGATCGGGATGTTTTCCTGCCGGGCGCGCACCAGCGCCAGGTCGCGGGCGTGGTAACGCAGGCCTTCCTGCTGTTTATAGGAGCCGTCGTGTTCTTCGTCGATGATGATCAGGCCGGGATTCTTCATCGGTGTGAACAGCGCCGAGCGCGTGCCGATAATGATGTCGGCCTCGCCGTCACGGGCGGCGAGCCAGGCGTCGAGGCGTTCACGATCGTTGACTGCCGAGTGGATCAGGGCGATACGCGCGTTGAAGCGCTGTTCGAAGCGCGCCAGGGTCTGCGGGCCGAGGTTGATTTCCGGGATCAGCACCAACGCCTGTTTACCGGCCTCCAGGGTTTCGCGGATCAGTTGCAAATAGACTTCGGTCTTGCCACTGCCGGTGACGCCGGCCAGCAGGAACGCGTGATAACTGTCGAACCCGGCGCGAATGGCTTCATAAGCGGCACGTTGTTCCGGATTGAGCGGCAGTTCGGGCTGCGCCAGCCAGTGTTCGTGGCGTGCGCCGGGGGCATGCTTGCGGATCTCGACCTGCACCAGGTCCTTGGCCAGCAACAGATCGAGGCTGTCCTTGCTCAGCATCAGCTTGCTCAGCAACTGATGGGCGACGCCGTGGGGGTGCTGGGCCAGTGTCGCCAGTGCTTCACGCTGGCGCGGGGCGCGGGCGATCCGCGGGTCATCAAGGCTGGCGCCGGGGGCGGCGGACCAGAAACGCTCCTGGCGCGCCTCGGCCAGTTCGCCCTGACGCAGCAGCACCGGCAGCGCCCAGCTCAAGGTGTCGCCGAGACTGTGCTGGTAATACTGGGAAGTCCACAGGCATAGCTTGAACAGGGCGGGTGGCAGCGGCGGCGTGGCATCGAGCAACGCCAGCGCGGGCTTGAGTTTTTCCGCCGGGACTTCGCTGGTGTCGGTGACCTCCACCAGAATCCCGATCATCTCCCGCCGGCCGAACGGCACCCGCAGGCGCATGCCGGGGTGCAACTGGGCGCGCAGGACTCCGGCCGGAGCGCGGTAGTCGAACAGGCGGCGCAGCGGCGAGGGCAAAGCGAGGCGCAGTATGGCGTCGGGCACGCGGGGGGATCTCGATAAACAGGCAAAAAAAGGGCTAGGCGCATAACGTGTGGGAGCGAGCCTGCTCGCGATGACGGCGTGTCAGTCAACATTCATCGCGACTGGAACACCGCTATCGCGAGCAGGCTCGCTCCCACCGGGGATCGCGTATTGGCTCGGGAGCCTAGCAGACGGTCGGTCTCAGGGACAGCTTGCGTGATTGGCATTGTCTGGTAGAATCCGCGGCCTAATTACGTGCGGTATTCAACAATAGTGTTGGGTGGCGGCACGCTAGCCTGAGGAAGACACCATGAAAGCTGATATCCATCCAGAATACCCAGCAGTTGCTGTTACCTGCAGCTGCGGCAACAAGTTCGAAACCCGTTCGACCTTCGGCAAAGCCCTGGCGATCGACGTTTGCAACGAATGCCACCCGTTCTACACCGGTAAGCAAAAGACTCTGGACACTGGCGGCCGCGTTCAGCGTTTCGCAGACCGTTTCGGTGCTTTCGGCGCGAAAAAGGCCTAAGGCCGATCAACTTGGGAAGCCGTTTCGGTTTTTCCATGCTGATGAAAAAGGCGTCCCTTGCGGGCGCCTTTTTTGTGTCCGCGATTTGGCTGTCCGGCGCCCAGGCTTTCTGCCCGGCGCCGAGTGGTCTGGCCTCGGTGGCGGTACAGCGGGTTGTGGATGGTGACACGCTACGGCTGACGGATGGTCGCAGCGTGCGCATGATCGGCTTGAATACGCCGGAGCTGGGCAAGAAAGGCCGTTCCGACGAACCGTTCGCCGTGGCGGCGCGTAAGCGCCTTGAAGCCTTGGTGGCCGCGAGCGACGGACGGCTCGGATTGCTCCCCGGGAAGGAAGGCAAAGACCATTACGGCCGTACCCTGGCCCACGTCTATGGCGCCGATGGCGCCAACCTCGAAGCGCAAATGCTCGCCGAAGGCCTCGGCTTTCAAGTGGCGGTCGCGCCGAATGTCGATCTGGTTGACTGTCAGCAAGCGGCAGAACGCAGCGCCCGACAGGCCGGCCTTGGCGTGTGGCGCCAGTCACCTGTACTGAAAGCGGATCAGATCAGTGCCTCCGGGTTTGCCGTGCTCAGCGGTCGTGTGAGCAAGGTCCAGCGCAATCGCGGCGGGGTTTGGATCGAGTTGCAGGACTCGGTTGTACTGCGCGTTGCACCCAATTTGCTGGACAGATTCCCGGCTGCCACCCTTGACGGCCTCAAAGGCAAGCAAGTCGAGGCTCGCGGCTGGGTGCTGGATCGTTCGCGCAAGGGCGGGCTCAAGGAGGGGCAGGCGCGCTGGATGTTGCCTTTGACCGATCCAGCGATGCTTCAAGTCGCGCACTGATAAAAAATTGTAGACATTTTTTATGTCGATTGTGAACAGTCTATCCCTTGTGTTCTGCGGCTCTTGGCCCAAAGTCGTAGGGCAGGGCGCTTGACAGGGGTGACCGGTCAGTCTTGTGGGGATTTTGCGAGGCGCGTATCCTCGCTGACCAGTCTGTCCAACAGTAAAAGCGGAATGCCCCCATGTCTGATTTGAAAACTGCCGCTCTCGAATATCATGCCAATCCTCGTCCAGGGAAGCTGAGCGTCGAGCTCACCAAGGCCACCGCTACCGCTCGCGACCTGTCGCTGGCCTACAGCCCCGGCGTAGCCGAACCAGTACGCGAAATCGCTCGCGACCCTGAACTGGCCTACAAATACACCGGCAAAGGCAACCTGGTTGCAGTCATTTCCGATGGCACCGCGATTCTTGGTCTGGGTAACCTTGGCCCATTGGCCTCCAAGCCAGTCATGGAAGGTAAAGGCGTGCTGTTCAAGCGCTTTGCCGGCATCGACGTTTTCGACATCGAAGTCGACTCCGAAAGCCCGCAAGCCTTCATCGACACCGTCAAGCGCATCTCCATCACCTTCGGTGGCATCAACCTGGAAGACATCAAGGCACCTGAGTGCTTTGAGATCGAACGTGCCCTGATCGAGCAGTGCGACATCCCGGTATTCCACGATGACCAGCACGGCACCGCTATCGTGACCGCCGCTGGCATGATCAACGCCCTGGAAATCGCCGGCAAAACCCTGGCGGAAGCCAAGATCGTCTGCCTGGGCGCCGGCGCTGCCGCGATCTCCTGCATGAAGCTGCTGGTCAGCATGGGCGCGAAGATCGAAAACATCTTCATGGTTGACCGTACCGGTGTGATCCACTCCGGCCGTGACGACCTGAACCAGTACAAAGCCGTGTTCGCCCACGCGACCGACAAGCGCACCCTGGCTGATGCCCTGCAAGGCGCTGACGTGTTCGTCGGCCTGTCCGGCCCGAACCTGCTGAGCGCTGAAGGCCTGCTGTCGATGGCGCCTAACCCGATCGTCTTTGCCTGCTCGAACCCTGATCCGGAAATCTCCCCGGAGCTGGCTCACGCGACCCGTAACGACGTGATCATGGCCACTGGCCGTTCGGACTACCCGAACCAGGTCAACAACGTACTGGGCTTCCCGTTCATCTTCCGTGGTGCCCTGGACGTTCGCGCCAAGCGCATCAATGAAGAAATGAAAGTGGCTGCGGCCAACGCCCTGCGCGAACTGGCCAAGCTGCCAGTGCCTCAGGAAGTGTGCGACGCCTACGGCGGCATCAAACTGGAATTCGGCCGTGAGTACATCATTCCGAAACCAATGGATGCCCGTCTGATCACCCTGATCTCCGATGCCGTGGCCAAGGCTGCGATCGAGACCGGCGTGGCCACCCTGCCGTATCCGAAGAACTACCCGCTCAAAAGCGTGGATGACGTGTTCAACGGCTAAGTCGTTGTAGCGCTTCAAAAGAAAGCCCCGGCTCGTGAGAGTCGGGGCTTTTTTGTTGTCTGGAGGGTCGATGGCGCAGTTGTGTACGCCGCCAAACCCTGTAGGAGCGAGCTTGCTCGCGATGGTCGTCAGCGATGACGCGGGCGGTATGAATACCCGCGTTGTCTGAACATTTTTCGCGAGCAGGCTCGCGCCTGCAGGCTGCTTCTCTAGAACAAATCGATTGGCGCCTGTTCATCCGCTGGCAACGGGCTACCCGGTGCAGTGCCATTACCGATTTCATTCACCGACGGTGGCGTGTCTTCGGCCTTGAACAGCTCGAAGTAGGCTCCAGGCGTGCTTGGGCTTGCCGCACGGCCGCTGACCGGGTCGATGCGCAGGCTCAGGATGCCATCCGGCTCTGGTTGGGTGTGTGGTGGCAGGCCTTTGAGTGCAGCGCCCATGTAGTTCATCCAGATCGGTAGCGCGACGGTGCCGCCGAATTCCTTGCGACCCAGGCTTTCCGGCTGGTCGAAACCGGTCCAGACGGTGGTCACGTAATCGGCGTTGTAACCGGAGAACCAGGCGTCCTTGGATTCGTTGGTGGTACCGGTCTTGCCGGCGATGTCAGGACGACCCAGCGCCAGTGCGCGGCGGCCGGTACCCAGCTTGATGACGTCCTCCAGCATGCTGTTGAGGATGTAGGTGGTACGGCCATCGACGATGCGTTCAGCCACGGCCGGTGCCTGTGGTGCCGATTGGGTCGTCGGCGCTTCGCCTGGCGTAGCGTTGACCGTGAAGGCCTGGGCGGACGGGGCGGCGATGCCATCGCTGGCGGCGCCGCCTTTCGGTACGCTCGGCGGGTTGGCGACAAACAGCGTATCGCCGTTGCGGCTTTCGATCTTGTCGATGATGTACGGGGTGATCTTGTAGCCGCCGTTGGCGAAGGTGCTCCAGCCCGTGGCGATTTCCATTGGCGTCAGGGTCGCGGTGCCCAGGGCCAGGGACAGGTTGGGCGGCAGATCCTGCTTGTTGAAGCCAAAGCGGGTGATGTAGTCGATGGTTTTGCCAACGCCCATCGCTTGCAGCAGGCGGATCGACACCAGGTTACGCGACTTGTACAGCGCTTCGCGCAAGCGGATCGGGCCGAGGAAGGTGTTGGTGTCGTTCTTCGGGCGCCAGACCTTGTCCAGGTATTCGTCGACGAAAACGATCGGTGCGTCGTTCACCAGGCTGGCGGCGGTATAGCCGTTATCCAGCGCAGCGGCGTAGACGAATGGCTTGAAGCTCGAACCCGGCTGGCGTTTGGCCTGCAAGGCGCGGTTGTAATTGCTCTGCTCGAAGGCGAAGCCGCCGACCAGCGCGCGGATCGCGCCGTTTTGCGGGTCCAGGGATACCAGCGCGCCCTGGGCTTGCGGGATCTGGCTGAACTTAAGCGAATTGTCCGCCTGACGCTGCACACGAATCAGGTCGCCGACCTGGGCCACATCGGACGGTTGCTTCGGATTGGCGCCCATGCTGTTGGTGTTCAGGAACGGACGCGCCCATTTCATGCTGTCCCAGCTGACGTGCTCGTTGCCGGTGCGGGTCAGCACCTGCAGGCCGTTCTTCTCGACCTGAGTGACAATGGCCGGCTCAAGGCTGCTGATGGTGCGCTGCTTGGTCAGCTCGGTAGCCCAGGCTTCGCGGGTCTTGCCCGGCAGGCGCGATTCAGGGCCGCGATAGCCGTGGCGCTGGTCGTAGGTCATCAGGCCTTCATGGACCGCGGTGTTGGCCATTTCCTGCAGATTGCTCGGCACCGTGGTTGTCACGCGGAAGCCTTCGGTATAGGCGTCGCTGCCGTAGCGGCCGACCATTTCGGCGCGGGCCATCTCGGCAATATATGGCGCATTCACTTCCGGGGTCGGGACGTGATAGCTGGCATTCAGCGGCTCGTTGATCGCGGCGGTGTAGTCGGCCTCGCTGATTTTGCCGAGCTTGTACATGCGCCCCAGGATCCAGTCGCGACGCTCTTTACTGCGGGCCGGGTTGGCCAGCGGGTTGAAGCGCGACGGGGCTTTGGGCAGGCCGGCGATCATCGCCATCTGCGCCAGGCTGACGTCACGAATCGACTTGCCGTAATAGACCTGCGCCGCCGCCTCG
This sequence comes from Pseudomonas sp. TE12234, assembly GCF_054061835.1. NCBI lineage: Bacteria > Pseudomonadati > Pseudomonadota > Gammaproteobacteria > Pseudomonadales > Pseudomonadaceae > Pseudomonas > Pseudomonas sp. TE12234. The sequence goes on along the minus strand of NZ_JBSSEP010000003.1, from coordinate 73,858 downwards.
ATGCCGTAGGCGCGGTTACCCAGATAGATCTTGTTGACGTACAGCTCGAGGATCTCGTCCTTGGTCAGCTGCCGTTCGATCTGCAAGGCCAGGAGGATTTCGGTGGTTTTGCGCGAGAAGCTGCGTTCGCTGGTCAGGAAGAAGTTCTTCGCCACCTGCATGGTGATGGTGCTGCCGCCGGACTGGATGTGTCCGCTTTTTACCAGTTGGGTCGCGGCACGCATCAGGCTGCTGGGATCCACGCCGTAGTGATTGGCGAAGTTATCGTCTTCAGCACTTAGTAACGCATTAATGAAATTGGGGGGAATGTCGGCGAAACGGATCGGTGTACGGCGCATTTCGCCGAATTCCGCGATCAACTTGTTATCGCTGCTGTAGACCCGCAAAGGGATCTGCAACTGGATGCTTCGCAACGCCTCTACGGACGGCAATCCGGGGCTAAGGTAGAGAAACGCCCCGCTCAGACCCAGGAGCAGTCCGCAGAAAACCGCGACGATGGACCAACCGAAAAATTTCAGCAGACGAATCAAGGCTTTTGGATATCCAGGGCAAAGAATGAATTAGGCATCAGGGTTCAGGCTAAAGGCGAACGACCCGCGCTTGAGAAAGCGGAAAAAAACGCTGGGCATTATAAGCATTTTTCCGCCGGAAGCGTCATTTGCGCTGATGTCAAGACGGGCGGAGGGAACACAAAACACATTACAGAGTCCGTAACTCACGGATAGTCATAGGGAATTGCCAGTGCCAGGACTCTTCAACAAAAAGCCCGACACCCTTTTGGGTATCGACATCAGCTCCACTTCGGTGAAGCTTCTGGCGCTGAGCCGCCAGGGCGCCCGTTATCGGGTCGAGGCCTATGCGGTCGAACCGCTGCCCGCCAACGCCGTTATCGAAAAAAATATTGCCGAGCTCGAAGCTGTGGGCCAGGCGCTCTCTCGCGTATTGATCAAGGCCAGAACCAGCCTCAAGCACGTGGCTGTGGCGGTGGCTGGCTCGGCGGTGATCACCAAGATCATCGAGATGGATGCCGGACTTTGTGACGACGACATGGAAAACCAGCTGAAGATCGAGGCCGATCAGTACATCCCCTATCCGCTGGATGAAGTCGCCATCGATTTTGAAGTCCAAGGGGTTTCGTCGCGCAATCCAGAGCGGGTCGATGTGCTGCTCGCGGCCTGTCGCAAGGAAAGCGTCGAAGTCCGTGAGGCCGCGCTGGCCCTGGCCGGCCTGACCGCTCGCGTCATTGACGTCGAGGCCCATGCCCTGGAGCGATCCTTCGCGCTGCTGGCCAATCAATCGGTGGTGCCCAAGGAACGCCTGGTGGCGGTGGTCGACATCGGTGCGACCATGACCACCCTGAGCGTGTTGCACCACGGTCGCATCATTTATACCCGTGAACAATTGTTCGGTGGCCGTCAGCTGACGGAGGACATTCAGCGCCGCTACGGCCTGACCCTCGAACAGGCGGGGCTGGCAAAGAAGCAGGGTGGTTTGCCGGATGATTACGTCAACGAAGTGTTACAGCCGTTTCGCGAGGCGCTGGTGCAGCAGGTAGCTCGCTCATTGCAGTTTTTCTTCGCTGGCGGCCAATACGATGCTGTCGATCATATCCTGCTGGTCGGCGGCACCGCCTCGATCTGCGGGCTGGATCGGTTGATCCAGGAGCATTTGGGAACACCGACTCAGGTGGCCAATCCGTTTGTCGAGATGACGTTGAGCGCCAAGGTCAACGCCGCAGCCCTGGCAAGCGATGCTCCGGCCATGATGATTGCCTGCGGGCTGGCTCTCAGGAGTTTCGATTGATGGCGCGGATCAATCTTCTACCCTGGCGCGAAGCGCTGCGCGAGGAGCGCCGAAAGCGTTTTTTACTGATTCTGGCGGGCGTGCTGGTGGGGGCGGCGGGTGCGGTGCTGGTTGCGAACCAGGCCATCAATGGCGCCATCGAACGGCAAGTCGCCCGAAATGATTACATCAATCAGCAGATTGCCGTGGTCGACGAACGGATCAAACAGATCAGCGATCTCAAGGCGCGTCGTCAGCAGTTGCTTGAGCGCATGCGCATCATCCAGGACCTGCAAGGCAATCGACCGATCAGTGGGCGTATTTTTGAACAGTTGGCGCGGACCCTTCCCGACGGTGTGTTTTTCACCGAAGTCAAAAGGGTGGGCAAGACCTTGTCGATTTCTGGCGCCGCTGAATCGAACAATCGTGTTTCCGACCTGATGCGCAACCTGAATGCTTCGGACTGGTTCGATGCGCCGAGCCTGACTGAAGTCAAAGCGACCACTGCGGGTCAGCTGGATCAGGCCAATGTCTTCCAGCTGACCGTTCGTCAGACTCAGCCGGCAGCCTTGGAAGGTGAACAATGAGTCCCTCCGGATGGCTGGAAGGGCTGCGCAGGATCGATATTCACGAACTGGACACCCACAACATGGGTTCATGGCCGCCTGCGATCAAGGTGCTGGTGGGCGTGTTGGTCATGATCCTGGTGCTGGCTCTCGGTTACAGTTTCTCCACGAGCGAGGTTCGGAGCCAGCTTGACCTCAAGCGCGAAGAAGAGACGGTTCTCAAGGAACGGTTCGCCACCAAGGCGCGCATGGCGGCGAATCTGGAACTCTATAAGCAGCAACTGAGGGAGATGGAAAACTCCTTTGGTGTACTGCTACGGCAACTGCCCAGCGATACCGAAGTGCCCGGCCTGCTGGAAGACATCACTCGCACCGGTCTGGGGAGCGGGCTGGAGTTTGAAGAGATCAAGTTGCTGCCGGAGGTGACCCAGCCGTTCTATATCGAACTGCCGATCCAGATCACCGTCACCGGTGCCTATCACGACCTGGCCACCTTCGTCAGCGGTGTGGCCGGGCTAACGCGCATCGTTACCCTGGATGATTTCGACCTGGTGCCTGCCAATCCCGACGGCGGCCCGAAGCTGCGCATGAGCATCCTCGCCAAGACCTATCGCTACAACGACAGGGGTTTGCATCAATGAGCCCGATTCGTTGTTTATCGATGGCTGTGTCGTTAGTGGTCCTCTCCGGTTGTGGCAGTGGCGATGACTTCAGTGACCTGGATGCCTGGCTGAACGAAACGCGCGTGCGCGCACCGGGCAAGATTGAACCAACGCCCACGATCCGGTCTTACCCGTCATTCACTTACAACGCAGCCAACCTGCGCAGCCCGTTTTCTCCGCAGGTCAGAATCGACCTGTCCGGTCAGAAACACGGCTCACGCAACGTCAGGCCCGACCCCGACCGGGTCAAGCAATACCTCGAGGGTTTCAACATCGAGCAGTTTGAAATGGTCGGCACGATTTCCAATGCAGCGGGCTCCTTTGCATTGCTGCGCGGGGCTGGCGGGGTGCACAGGCTGAAAGTCGGTGATTACCTGGGGCGCAATGATGGGCGGATCGTCGCCATCAGCGGCTCACAAGTGGATGTGGTCGAAATCGTTCCCGACGGGGAAGGTGCCTGGCTGGAACGGCCTCGGACCATCCCTCTGAAAGAGCACTCATAGTGGAACCGGAAAAATGAACAGGACTTTTTCAGCCATCGGAATGACGCTATGGATGGCGTTGTTGTCGCCGATGGCACAAGCGGCCAGCCTCAAGGCGCTGGATGTCGTGGCGCTGCCGGGAGATCGCGTCGAGTTGAAGCTGGCATTCGATGAGCCGCCACCGGCCCCTCAGGGCTACACCACGGCATCACCGGCGCGGATCGCGCTGGATTTGCCGGGAGTCGTCAGTCAATTGGCGAACAAAACCCGCGACCTGGGTGCTGGCAATGCCCGAAGCGCGACGGTGGTGGAGGTCAAGGATCGTACGCGGCTGATCATCAATTTGACCCAATCGGCCCCTTACAGCACGCGAATCGAGGGCAACAACCTGTTTGTGCTGGTCGGGCAGGGCGGCAAAAACGTGACGGCCAGATCGACCGCCATTGCAGCGCCGGCTCCGGCGCGCCCCCCAGTGCCATCGGTCAAGGCTATCGGCGGTGTGGACTTTCAGCGTGGTACCCAGGGTGAAGGCAATGTGGTGATCGATCTGTCTGACCCGTCCATTGCGCCGGATATTCAGGAGCGCGACGGCAAGATCATCGTCGGGTTTGCCAGGACTCACTTGCCCGAACCCTTGCGCGTGCGTCTGGATGTGAAGGACTTCGCCACGCCGGTGCAGTTCATCAACGCCAGCGCCATTGGTGACCGGGCCATCATCACGATCGAGCCCGGCGTTGGCGCCTTCGACTACTCGACCTATCAGACCGACAACAAACTCACGGTCAGCGTCCGTCCGGTGACCACCGACGACCTGCAAAAGCGTAACGCCGACCGCTACACCTACAGTGGTGAAAAGCTTTCGCTGAACTTCCAGGACATCGACGTGCGCTCAGTGCTGCAACTGATCGCGGACTTCACCAATCTCAATCTGGTCGCCAGCGATACGGTACAGGGCGGCATTACCCTGCGCCTGCAGAACGTCCCGTGGGATCAGGCACTGGATCTGGTGCTGAAAACCAAGGGGCTGGACAAGCGCAAGATCGGTAACGTGCTACTGGTGGCGCCGGCCGATGAAATTGCCGCCCGTGAGCGTCAGGAGCTGGAGTCGCAAAAACAGATCGCCGACCTGGCGCCGCTGCGGCGGGAGCTTTTGCAGGTCAATTACGCCAAGGCGGCGGATATCGCCAAACTGTTCCAGTCGGTGACCAGTGCCGAGACGAAAGTCGACGAGCGGGGCTCCATCACTGTCGATGAGCGTACCAACAACATCATTGCCTACCAGACTCAGGAGCGACTCGACGAGCTGCGACGCATCGTTGCCCAGCTGGATATTCCGGTGCGCCAGGTCATGATCGAAGCACGCATCGTCGAAGCCAACGTCGATTACGACAAAAGCCTGGGTGTGCGCTGGGGCGGTTCGATCCAGAACAAGGGCAACTGGAATACATCCGGGGTCAGCAACGGCGCCAACGGATCATCGACCATCGGTACTCCGGGCAGCACCAGCACCAATTCACCGTTCGTCGACTTAGGGGCGGCGAACAACACCTCAGGGATCGGCATTGCGTTTATTACCGATAACGTCTTGCTGGACCTGGAACTGACGGCCATGGAGAAGACCGGCAACGGGGAAATCGTCTCGCAACCCAAGGTCGTCACGTCCGACAAGGAAACCGCAAAAATCCTCAAGGGCACCGAGATTCCCTATCAGGAAGCCAGCTCCAGCGGCGCTACATCGGTGTCTTTCAAAGAGGCATCGCTCTCGCTGGAAGTGACGCCGCAGATCACTCCGGACAACCGGATCATCATGGAGGTCAAGGTCACCAAGGACGAGCCGGACTACCTCAACAAGGTCCAGGATGTGCCGCCCATCAAGAAAAACGAGGTCAACGCCAAGGTCCTGGTCAATGATGGAGAGACCATCGTCATTGGCGGTGTTTTCTCAAATACTCAAAGCAAGGTTGTAGATAAGGTGCCATTTCTTGGCGATGTGCCGTATCTTGGCCGCCTTTTCCGGCGTGACGTGGTTTCGGAGAAAAAATCCGAGCTGTTGGTGTTTCTCACACCGCGTATCATGAATAACCAGGCGATTGCTGTGAGTCGTTGATTCTGTGCGAAATTTGATTCTTGTAGGACCGATGGGCGCTGGAAAAAGCACCATCGGCCGGTTGCTGGCCAAAGAGCTGCGCTTGCCATTCAAAGATTCCGATAAGGAAATTGAATTACGCACGGGCGCCAATATCCCATGGATCTTCGATAAAGAAGGCGAACCGGGCTTTCGTGACCGCGAGGAGGCAATGATTGCCGAACTGTGCGATTACGATGGCGTGGTGCTGGCGACCGGCGGCGGTGCAGTGATGCGCGAAGCCAATCGTCGGGCTCTGCGCGCCGGTGGGCGGGTGGTTTATCTGCATGCCTCTGTCGAGCAGCAGGTCGGTCGCACGTCGCGCGACCGCAATCGGCCCTTGTTGCGCACCGCCGATCCGGCCAAGACCCTTCGTGATCTGCTGGCGATCCGCGATCCGCTGTATCGGGAAATCGCTGATCTGGTGGTGGAAACCGATGAGCGACCGCCACGAATGGTCGTGCTCGATATCCTCGAACGCTTGCAGCAGCTGCCTCCCCGTTAATGCGCAGAGCGAAATGCGCTATCCTCGGCGTCCTGCCACAACCGCTCAAGGTTGTGGCGAACGGCGACCCAACGGCGTCAATAACTGCAAAGGCCGTGGACATTCGTTAACTCAAGGCGGAACGCCTGATTCCATCTTCACTGTGGGGACACATGCAGACACTCAAGGTCGATCTAGGCGAGCGCAGCTACCCGATTCATATTGGCGAAGGTTTGTTGGATCAGCCTGAGCTGCTGGCCCCGCATATTCGCGGACGGCAAGTGGCAATCATCTCCAACGAAACCGTCGCGCCGCTCTATCTCGAACGTCTGACCCGCAGCCTCGCGCAGTTCTCGGTGATTTCCGTGGTGCTGCCCGACGGCGAAGCCTTCAAAACCTGGGAAACCCTGCAACTGATCTTCGACGGCCTGCTGACCGCGCGGCACGATCGTCGTACCACGGTGATTGCCCTCGGTGGCGGTGTGATCGGTGACATGGCCGGTTTTGCTGCCGCCTGCTACCAGCGCGGCGTCGATTTCATTCAGGTTCCGACCACATTGCTGTCGCAAGTCGACTCCTCGGTGGGCGGCAAGACCGGGATCAACCACCCGCTGGGCAAGAACATGGTGGGTGCCTTCTATCAGCCGAATGTCGTGCTCATCGACACGGCCTCCCTAAAGACCCTGCCGGCCCGTGAACTGTCCGCCGGCCTGGCTGAAGTCATCAAATACGGGCTGATCTGTGATGAGCCGTTCCTGACCTGGCTCGAAGACAACGTCGATCGCCTGCGCAACCTGGATCAGCAAGCCCTGACCTACGCCATCGAGCGTTCCTGTGCAGCCAAGGCCGCCGTGGTCGGCGCCGATGAGAAAGAGACCGGCGTGCGCGCAACGTTGAACCTGGGCCACACCTTCGGCCACGCCATCGAAACTCACATGGGGTATGGTGTCTGGCTTCACGGTGAGGCCGTCGCTGCGGGCACCGTAATGGCGTTGGAAATGTCCGCGCGCCTGGGCTGGATCAGCGAACAGGACCGCGACCGCGGCATTCGCCTGTTCCAGCGCGCCGGGCTGCCGGTCATCCCGCCGCAAGAGATGACTGAAGCTGATTTCCTCGAACACATGGCAATTGATAAAAAAGTGATCGACGGTCGTTTGCGCCTGGTGCTGCTGCGCCAAATGGGCGAAGCAGTGGTGACCGACGATTATCCGAAAGAGGTTTTACAGGCCACGCTGGGAGCGGATTACCGCGCCCTGGCTCAGCTTAAAGGTTAATAAGATCGCGATGACTAGTTTGCATGCGGACGAGGCTTTCCTCGGCCATTACCAGTTGAGTCATGACCCTTTTGCTCCACGGGTGCCTGGCTTCAAGTTTTTCCCGGCCCAGCGCAAACCGGTGCTGGGGCAGTTGCACCACCTGGCGCGTTACAGCCAGTTGCTGCTGGTCGTCACAGGTCCCCAAGGCAGTGGCAAGACCCTGTTGCGCCAGGCCCTGGTGGCCAGCACCAACAAACAGTCGGTGCAGAGCGTGGTGGTTTCCGCCCGTGGCGCCGGCGATTCGGCAGGCATCTTGCGACAGGTCGCCCAGGCGCTGGACGTTGCCCAGGCCGAGATCGGCTCAATTCTGGCTCAGGTGGTGCAACTGGCGCTCACCGGTCAGGAAGTCTATCTGCTGGTGGATGACGCCGAACAACTCGACGAGTCCGCGCTGGAAGCCTTGATGGCTTTGGCGGCTGGCGCGCCGGAAGGTCGCCCCCATGTGTTCCTGTTTGGCGAGTCGTCGCTGATTGCCCAGTTGGAGCAGTTGAGCCTCGAGGAAGAGCGCTTCCACGTCATCGAACTGCAGCCTTACACCGTAGAGGAAACGCGCGAATACCTGGAGCAGCGTCTCGAAGGTGCCGGCCGGGGTATCGAACTTTTTACCGCGGATCAGATCTCTGATATTCATGAAAGCGCTGACGGTTGGCCTGGCAACATCAACCAGGTCGCCCGCGATGCCATGATCGAAGCCATGATTGCCAGCCGCACAGCGGTCAAGCGTCCAAGTATGGGGTTCAATATGCCGAAGAAGCACGTATTGGCAATTTCCGCCGTCGTTGTGGTCGCGGTAGCTGCCGCCTGGTTGATGCCGGGTCGCAACAAAGCGCCGACCACGGGGGCGCCTGCCAACGAACAGGCGCAATTGCCACTTGGCCAGGGCAAGCCGCAAGCCAATGGCGGCGCGCCGGCCGTCGAATTCGCCGGCAACACGCAGCCGATGCCATTGCCGTTGGTCGGTAATTCGCAGCCGGTCATGCGCGGCCCGCTGGCCGAAGCGGCGGGAGGCATTACCGAGGGTGATGACGGTGTGCCGGTCGAAGGCTCAAGCGCCACGCCGCCGACCGTGACCACCACCGCGCCGCCTGCGGGCGTGCCTGCCGGCCCTGCGCCGACACCAGCAGTCAAGCCAACGCCGGCGCCGACTCAGGTCGCTACCGCCAAGCCAGCGCCTGTTCCGGCCGCCAAGCCTGCACCTGCTCCGGCACCGGTCGCCAAAGCCGCGCCAGCGGCCAAGCCGGTTGAAAAACCGGCCGAGAAACCAGCCGCCGTGGCCAAGGCTGCAGGTGGCACCTGGTATGCAGGCCAGGCTCCGGGCAACTACGTTGTGCAGATCCTCGGCACCAGCTCCGAAGCGGCTGCGCAAAACTTCGTCAAGGAGCAGGGCGGCGAGTACCGCTACTTCAAGAAAGTCCTCAACGGCAAGCCGCTCTATGTGATCACTTACGGCAGTTTCGCCAATCGTGATGCAGCCGTTTCCGCCATCAAGGCCTTGCCAGCGAAGGTTCAGGCTGGTAAACCTTGGCCTCGCACTGTCGCCAGCGTCCAACAGGAACTGGCAACAACTCGCTGAAGATTCGGCGGCCTTACCCAGGCCGCCTCTCCAAGCACCTCAAAATTCTACAAGTGCGCGCAGTCTCTACAGGCCGCGTGCCTTGTGGTGTCTGCGTCACAGTAGTCTTTGAGTCGTTGCGGTCAAAATTAAAAAAGTTTTGACTAGCACAGCAGATCGCTTTAAACCTTTCACAAATGCGACATGGATTTGCGACATTTCGTCGTCAAATTTGTGAGGCTAAGTGTCGGTGTGTACAATGACCTCCCTTTTGCCCCCGCAAAGCCGGCGCACGTTCGGCGTGGATGGTAAGTGGTTGAATTGAAAAGAAATTTGCCTCGACAAGAGGCAGCCTGGTGAGAAAGTGTCTATGAAAGCAGGTCTGTACCAACCAGATGAATTCAAGGATAACTGCGGTTTCGGCCTGATAGCCCACATGCAGGGCGAGCCCAGTCATACCCTATTGCAAACGGCCATCGAGGCCCTGACCTGCATGACCCACCGCGGTGGGATTAATGCCGACGGCAAGACCGGTGACGGTTGCGGTCTGCTGATTCAAAAGCCGGACGTGTTCCTGCGAGCCATCGCCCAGGAAACGTTCGGCGTCGACCTGCCCAAGCAATATGCCGTGGGCATGGTCTTCTTCAACCAGGACCCGGTCAAAGCCGAAGCCGCTCGCGAGAACATGAACCGCGAGATCCTGGCCGCCGGCCTGCAGCTGGTCGGCTGGCGCAAAGTGCCGATCGACACCAGCGTCCTCGGCCGCCTGGCCCTTGAGCGTCTGCCGCAAATCGAGCAAGTGTTCATCGGCGGTGAAGGCCTGAGTGATCAGGACATGGCCGTCAAGCTGTTCACCTCCCGTCGTCGCTCGTCCGTGGCCAACGCCGCCGACGTCGATCACTACGTCTGCAGCTTTTCCCACAAGACCATCATTTATAAAGGCCTGATGATGCCGGCGGACTTGACCGCCTTCTATCCGGACCTGAGCGATGAGCGCCTGCAAACCTCGATTTGCGTGTTCCACCAGCGCTTCTCCACCAACACCCTGCCGAAATGGCCGCTGGCTCAACCGTTCCGCTTCCTGGCGCACAACGGCGAGATCAACACCATCACCGGCAACCGCAACTGGGCCGTGGCCCGTCGCACCAAGTTCACCAACGATCTGATGGACCTGGAAGAACTCGGCCCGCTGGTCAACCGCGTTGGTTCCGACTCCTCCAGCATGGACAACATGCTCGAGCTGATGGTCACCGGTGGCATCGACCTGTTCCGTGGCGTGCGGATGATCATTCCGCCAGCGTGGCAGAACGTCGAGACCATGGACCCGGATCTGCGTGCGTTCTACGAATACAACTCGATGCACATGGAACCGTGGGACGGCCCGGCTGGCGTGGTCATGACCGATGGTCGCTACGCGGTGTGCCTGCTCGACCGTAACGGTCTGCGTCCGGCGCGCTGGGTCACCACCAAGAACGGCTTCATCACCCTGGCCTCGGAAATCGGCGTCTGGAACTACCAGCCTGAAGACGTGATCGCCAAGGGCCGTGTGGGCCCAGGCCAGATCTTTGCCGTGGACACCGAAACCGGTCAGATCCTCGACACCGATGCCATCGACAACCGCCTGAAGTCTCGTCATCCGTACAAGCAATGGCTGCGCAAGAACGCCCTGCGCATCCAGGCGACCATGGAAGACAACGACCACGGTTCGGCGTTCTACGACGTCGATCAGCTCAAGCAATACATGAAGATGTACCAGGTCACGTTCGAAGAGCGCGACCAGGTGCTGCGTCCGCTCGGCGAGCAAGGCTACGAAGCCGTGGGCTCCATGGGCGACGATACGCCGATGGCCGTGCTGTCCCAGCGCGTGCGCACGCCGTACGACTACTTCCGCCAGCAGTTCGCGCAGGTGACCAACCCGCCGATCGACCCGCTGCGTGAAGCCATCGTCATGTCGCTGGAAATCTGCCTCGGTGCCGAGCGCAACATTTTCCAGGAGTCGCCGGAACACGCCTCGCGCGTGATCCTCAGCTCGCCGGTCATTTCCCCGGCCAAGTGGCGCTCGCTGATGAACCTCGATCGTCCGGGCTTCGAGCGCGCGATCATCGATCTGAACTACGACGAAAGCGTCGGCCTCGAAGCGGCGATCCGCAACGTTGCCGATCAGGCTGAAGAAGCCGTGCGCGCCGGTCGTACCCAGGTCGTGCTGAGTGACCGTCACATCGCCCCGGGCAAGCTGCCGATCCACGCTTCCCTGGCCACTGGCGCGGTGCACCATCGCCTGACCGAAAAAGGCCTGCGTTGCGACTCCAACATCCTGGTGGAAACCGCGACCGCCCGTGATCCGCATCACTTCGCCGTGTTGATCGGTTTCGGTGCCTCTGCCGTTTATCCGTTCCTGGCTTATGAAGTGCTGGGTGACCTGATCCGTACCGGTGAAGTGCTGGGCGACCTCTATGAGGTGTTCAAGAACTACCGCAAAGGCATCACCAAGGGCCTGCTCAAGATCCTGTCGAAGATGGGTATCTCGACCATCACGTCGTACCGTGGTGCGCAGTTGTTCGAAGCCATCGGCCTGTCCGAGGAAGTCTGCAACCTGAGCTTCCGTGGCGTGCCAAGCCGCATCAAGGGTGCGCGTTTCGTCGACATCGAAGCCGAGCAGAAAGCCCTGGCCACCGAAGCCTGGAGCCCGCGCAAGCCGATCCAGCAAGGCGGCCTGCTGAAGTTCGTCCACGGCGGCGAATATCACGCGTACAACCCGGACGTGGTCAACACCCTGCAAGCCGCCGTGCAGCAGGGCGACTACAGCAAGTTCAAGGAATACACGTCGCTGGTGGACAACCGTCCGGTGTCGATGATCCGCGACCTGCTGAAAGTCAAAACCCTCGACACGCCGCTGGACATCAGCGAAATCGAACCGCTGGAATCGGTGCTCAAGCGCTTCGACTCCGCGGGTATCTCGCTGGGTGCCCTGTCGCCGGAGGCTCACGAAGCCCTGGCCGAAGCCATGAACCGCCTCGGTGCGCGTTCCAACTCCGGCGAAGGCGGCGAAGACCCGGCGCGCTACGGCACCATCAAGAGCTCGAAAATCAAGCAGGTCGCCACTGGCCGTTTTGGTGTGACCCCGGAATACCTGGTCAATGCCGAAGTGCTGCAGATCAAGGTTGCCCAGGGCGCCAAGCCGGGCGAGGGCGGTCAACTGCCGGGCGGCAAGGTCAACGGTCTGATCGCCAAGCTGCGTTATGCAGTGCCGGGCGTGACCCTGATTTCGCCGCCGCCACACCACGACATCTACTCGATCGAAGACTTGTCGCAGCTGATTTTCGACCTCAAACAAGTCAACCCGAAAGCGCTGGTTTCGGTGAAGCTGGTGGCTGAAGCGGGCGTCGGCACCATCGCCGCCGGTGTGGCCAAGGCCTACGCGGACTTGATCACCATCTCCGGCTACGACGGCGGTACCGGTGCATCGCCGCTGACCTCGATCAAATACGCGGGCGCCCCGTGGGAACTCGGCCTGGCCGAAACCCACCAGACCCTGCGCGGCAACGACCTGCGCGGCAAAGTCCGGGTACAGACCGATGGCGGCCTGAAAACCGGCCTCGACGTGATCAAGGCGGCCATCCTCGGCGCTGAAAGCTTCGGCTTCGGCACCGCGCCGATGATCGCCCTGGGCTGCAAATACCTGCGCATCTGCCACCTGAACAACTGCGCCACCGGCGTTGCGACCCAGAACGAGAAGCTGCGCAAGGATCACTACATCGGCACCGTCGACATGGTGGTCAACTTCTTCACCTACGTCGCCGAAGAAACCCGTGAGTGGCTGGCCAAACTGGGTGTGCGCTCCCTCGAAGAGCTGATCGGCCGTACCGATCTGCTGGAAATCATCGAAGGGCAGACCGCCAAGCAGCATCACCTGGACCTGACCCCGTTGCTCGGCAGCGATCACGTGCCGGCTGACAAGCCTCAGTTCTGTGGCGTTGACCGTAACCCGCCGTTCGACAAGGGCCTGCTGGCCGAGAAAATGGTCGACATGGCCACCTCGGCGATCAACGACCTGAGCGGCGCCGAATTCGCCCTGGATATCTGCAACTGCGACCGTTCCATCGGCGCGCGGATCTCCGGTGAAATCGCCCGCAAGCACGGCAACCAGGGCATGGCCAACGCACCGATCACGTTCCGTTTCAAAGGGACTGCCGGTCAGAGCTTCGGCGTGTGGAACGCCGGCGGCCTGAACATGTACCTGGAAGGCGATGCCAACGACTACGTCGGCAAAGGCATGACCGGTGGCAAGCTGGTCATCGTTCCGCCGAAGGGCAGCGTCTACAAGACCCAGGACAGTGCCATCATCGGCAACACCTGCCTGTACGGCGCCACCGGCGGCAAGCTGTTCGCCGCCGGCACCGCGGGTGAGCGTTTCGCCGTGCGTAACTCCGGTGCCCACACCGTCGTGGAAGGCACTGGCGATCACTGCTGCGAGTACATGACCGGTGGTTTCGTCTGTGTACTGGGCAAGACCGGTTACAACTTCGGCTCTGGCATGACCGGTGGTTTCGCCTACGTGCTCGACCAGGACAACACCTTCGTTGACCGGGTCAACCACGAACTGGTGGAAATCCAGCGGATCAGCGGCGAGGCGATGGAAGCCTACCGCAGCCACCTGCAGCGCGTGCTGAACGAGTACGTCGAGGAAACCGACAGCGAGTGGGGTCGTGAACTCGCCGAAAACCTCGACGATTACGTGCGCCGTTTCTGGTTGGTCAAGCCCAAGGCTGCCTCCCTGAAATCGTTGCTTTCCAGCACCCGTGCCAACCCGCAGTGATATGCGCCTGAAGAGTTTGATGAGGTTTTAACAATGGCTGAACGTCTGAATAATGACTTCCAGTTCATCGAGGTCGGGCGCAAGGATCCGAAGAAGAAACTGTTGCGTCAACGCAAGAAAGAGTTCGTGGAAATCTACGAACCGTTCAAACCCCAGCAGTCGGCCGACCAGGCCCACCGCTGCCTGGGTTGCGGCAACCCGTATTGCGAATGGAAGTGCCCGGTGCACAACTTCATTCCCAACTGGCTGAAACTGGTGGCCGAGGGCAACATCCTCCAGGCCGCCGAGCTGTCGCACCAGACCAACACCCTGCCGGAAGTTTGCGGCCGGGTGTGCCCGCAGGATCGTCTGTGCGAGGGTGCCTGCACCCTCAACGACGGCTTCGGCGCGGTGACCATCGGTTCGGTGGAGAAGTACATCACCGACACCGCGTTCGCCATGGGTTGGCGCCCGGACATGTCCAAGGTCAAGCCGACCGGCAAGCGTGTCGCGATCATCGGTGCGGGCCCGGCGGGCCTGGGTTGTGCCGACGTGCTGGTGCGCGGTGGCGTGACCCCGGTGGTGTTCGACAAGAACCCGGAAATCGGCGGTCTGCTGACCTTCGGTATCCCCGAGTTCAAGCTGGAAAAGACCGTGCTGAGCAATCGCCGCGAAGTCTTCACCGGCATGGGCATCCAGTTCCGCCTCAACACCGAGGTGGGCAAGGACATCACCATGGAGCAACTGCTCGAAGAATACGATGCGGTCTTCATGGGCATGGGCACCTACACCTACATGAAGGGCGGCTTTGCCGGTGAGGACCTGCCGGGCGTGTATGACGCGCTGGACTTCCTGATCGCCAACGTCAACCGCAACCTGGGCTTTGAAAAGTCGCCGGAAGATTTCGTCGACATGAAAGGCAAGAAGGTCGTGGTACTGGGCGGTGGTGACACGGCGATGGACTGCAACCGTACGTCGATCCGCCAGGGCGCCAAGTCGGTGACCTGTGCCTATCGTCGTGACGAAGCGAACATGCCGGGCTCGCGCAAAGAGGTGAAGAACGCCAAGGAAGAAGGCGTGAAATTCCTCTACAACCGTCAGCCGATCGCCATCGTCGGCGAAGACAAGGTCGAAGGCGTGAAAGTGGTCGAGACCCGTCTCGGCGAACCGGACGCCCGTGGCCGTCGCAGCCCTGAGCCGATCCCGGGCTCCGAAGAGATCATCCCGGCCGATGCCGTGGTCATCGCCTTCGGTTTCCGCCCGAGCCCGGCGCCGTGGTTCGAACAGTTCAGCATCCAGACCGACAGCCAGGGCCGCGTGGTAGCGCCTGAGCAGGGCCAATACAAACACCAGACCAGCAACCCGAAGATCTTCGCCGGTGGCGATATGGTCCGCGGTTCCGACCTGGTGGTGACGGCGATCTTCGAAGGTCGCACGGCGGCTGAAGGGATCCTGGATTACCTGGGCGTCTAAGCTTCGTTAGACACAGCACTGCAATACCTGTGGGAGCTGGCTTGCCAGCGATAGCATCACCTCGGTCTACCTGACAAACCGAGGTGTCTGCATCGCCGGCAAGCCAGCTCCCACAGTGTTTTGTGCTGCTGCAAAGCCTGCATTTCATTGCGACAAATTGACCCGATAGACAAAAGGCTGACCTGCATCCGTGCCTTTTGCGTCCGGCTCTGAGAAAATGCCCGCACTTTTTTTCCGGATGCCGACATGACTGCCCTGAAGAACGACCGTTTCCTTCGCGCCCTGCTCAAGCAACCCGTAGACGTCACGCCCGTGTGGATGATGCGTCAGGCCGGTCGCTACCTGCCGGAGTACCGCGCCAGCCGTGCCAAGGCCGGCGATTTCATGAGCCTGTGCATGAACCCGTCGTTCGCTTGCGAAGTCACGATGCAGCCGCTCGATCGTTATCCACAACTGGATGCGGCGATCCTCTTTTCCGACATCCTGACCATCCCCGATGCCATGGGCCAAGGTCTGTACTTCGAAACCGGCGAAGGTCCGCGCTTCAAGAAAGTCGTCAGCACCCTGGCCGACATCGAAGCCCTGCCGATTCCCGATCCGCAGAAAGACCTGGGCTACGTGATGGACGCGGTTAGCACCATCCGCCGCGAACTCAACGGCCGTGTGCCGCTGATCGGTTTCTCCGGCAGCCCATGGACCCTGGCGACTTACATGGTCGAAGGCGGCTCGTCGAAAGACTTCCGCAAGACCAAAGCCATGCTCTACGACAACCCACAAGCCATGCACCTGCTGCTGGACAAGCTGGCGCAGTCGGTCACCAGCTACCTCAACGGCCAGATCATGGCCGGTGCGCAAGCGGTGCAGATCTTCGACACCTGGGGCGGCAACCTGTCGGCGGCGGCCTATCAGGAATTCTCCCTGGCCTACATGCGCAAAATCGTCAGCGGCCTGATCCGCGAGCACGAAGGTCGCAAGGTGCCGGTGATCCTGTTCACCAAGAACGGTGGCCTGTGGCTGGAAAGCATTGCCGATGCCGGCGCCGATGCATTGGGCCTGGACTGGACCTGCGACATCGGCAACGCCCGTGAGCGTGTCGGCAGCAAAGTCGCACTGCAGGGCAACATGGACCCGACCGTGCTTTACGCCAAGCCAGAAGCGATCCGCGCCGAAGTCGGGCGCATTCTCGCCAGTTATGGCAAGGGCAGTGGTCACGTGTTCAACCTCGGTCATGGCATCACGCCGGAAGTCGACCCGGAACACGCGGGTGCCTTCCTGCGCGCGGTGCATGAGTTGTCGGCGCAGTATCACGAGTAATTGATTCTGCAATGATCAGAAGCCTGTCCGGCCTGGTGCCGGACAGGTTTTTTTTATGTCTTTCAACTTTGCGTTTAGTGAGGGGGAAGTTTCTTGTAAGAGCTTTTTCATTCTTTGTCGGACAGAGGCTTATAGAGACTGATCCTGCGTTAAGCAGCGATTTTCCCTACATAGAAAACGAATTTATCCAAGTAAGGTTTCGGACCCTTGCCCAGCCCCTCGCTGAGCAATGTCGCAAAAATCGGCGCCTGTTCTGCGCGTCTTGATCTTCGATAAGTAGTCTGGAATTCATTTGATGAAAAATACGTCTTATAAGGGAAGTGCGTTGGCTGCCTGCACTTCCTCAATGATCCTGTTATCGGCAATGTTGGCGTCTCAAAGCGCCTCCGCTCACGGCTATCTGGAAGTACCGCCTTCCCGTGCACTGGCTTGCCAGAAAGGCTTGAACACCAACTGTGGCGGTGCGCAATACGAGCCACAAAGTGTTGGCGAAACCTTCAAGGGCTTTCCGGCCGGTATCGGCGGTGCTCCTTTGCAGGGCCCCGTCGACGGCAAGATCGCGAGTGGCGGTCACTCGCTGTTCTCTGCCATGGACGCTCAGTCCGCCACGCGTTGGCACCTGACGGAAATCAAGGATCGCAACATCGATTTCCAATGGCATTACACGGCCGTACACCCGGCCACCAAGCACGAGTACTTCATTACCCGCAACAACTGGAACCCGAATGAAGCGCTGAAACGCGCCACCTTCGAAAGCACACCGTTCTGCACCATCGACGGCGGCAATCAGAAGCCGTCAAACACCGACAAGCACAATTGCAACATCCCCGCCGACAAAACCGGCCACCACGTGATTCTGGCGATCTGGACCGTCGGTGATACCGATGCGGCGTTTTACAACGCAGCGGACGTGAACATCATTGCCGAGGCTGAGTTGCCGGGCGGCTGGTCTTCGGTGGGCAGCATCGCGCCTTCGACCTCATTGCTGGCGGGTGACAAGGTCAAGGCCCGTGCCTTCTCCGCCAATGGCGAGAGCTCGAACTACAGCGTTGAAATCTCTATCGATAACGCCGAAGAAGGTTCGCCAATCAATTGGTCGTTCAAGCTTGCCGAAGCCATCAACAAGGCTCATACACTGGTCCGGGCTGGCGTTCGCGATGAAAACGGCGCGATTGAGCCGGTCAAGGGCAACAACAGCCTGTATGCGCAGAAAGAAAGCGGCGTCATCCGCTACGAAGTGCAGCTGGACATGAGGGAAGACGCTGCCGCGCGCATGTCGGTGGCGTCACAGCAGGCGGAATACGTACTGGACAAAGGCCAGGCCAAAGTCGAGTTCAGCATGATTTCCAACCGCAAGATGAACGTCGAGGCGACCCTGCACGACGAGCACAACAAGCTGGTCGGCTCCACTTCGGCACAGGTCGACAGCGGTTCGACATCGCTGACCCTGGATGTGCGCAGCAACCCGGGTAAACACACCCTGACACTGGTGGGCACCACCCTGGATGGCCGGACCACTCGCCAGGACACCCAGTCCACCCAGCTGACCGGTGAAGGCGCCGGTGCCGACTATGACTTCGTGTTCCCGGAAGGCATCAGCGGCTACACCGCCGGTACCAAAGTGCTGCAGCCAAAGACCAACGAAGTCTTTGAATGCAAGCCGTTCCCGGAGTCGGGCTACTGCAAGCAATTCAGCCCGTCCGCCAACGGCTATGAGCCTGGCGTAGGTGCGCACTGGCACATGGCGTGGAACAAGCTTTAAGTCCTCCCGAATGACTTCAGGCGACCTGCAAGGGGTCGCCTGAAGTTCGCCTCCTGTTGAAAGTCGAGTTGGCAATGAAGGTTTTGGGTTACTCCAAAAAACGCGTGCTGCTGCACTGGGTGTCGGCAGCCATCATCGTGTGGACCTTGATATCCGGGTTTTATGTGGCGGGTAACGGGGTGTCCGTATCACTGAAACACTGGGTCGCCTTCTTCAACGTGTCGCTGACTACGGTGTTCATTCCTTTTTTTGTCTGGCGGTTGTGTATTTTTTTCGCTCACACCCGTTGCAAGCACCTGAACACATTATCGCTTGGAGAAAAGCTCGCGTGGTTCGCTCACGTGCTGATCTATCTCACGGTGAGTGTTGTGCTGGTCACCGGTGTGTTGATGATGGATCGCCCCATCGATGTATTCAGGCTGATCGAAATTACGCCACCGCTCAGTGATCCGAAACTCATCGCGCAGTTCGTCGAGATTCACGTCTGGGCCTGTGTGGTTCTTTCCGGGTTGATTGCGCTGCATGTTGGGGCGGTGATCGTCCACGAGGTCCGCGGCCACCGGATATTGCGGCGAATGTCGTTCAGGCGATGCGCTAATCGTTCGAATGAGCTGCTCGAGTGAGCCGGCCGTGAAATTTTCATTGCATGTGGGCACGCGCTTCGGCTCGCGCTTGGGCGCTGTCTGCCTGTTGGCCCTGCCAGTGGGCTACAGCATTTTCTTGATAGGGCACGAGCGGCACTTTCGCGAGCACCTGGCTCAACCGACACCGACACCGACACTGGCCCCGCCAAGCCCTGCGCCAACCCATGTGCCGCTCGATGCCACCGCTGTGGCCACCGTGCTCGGCTTGACGACCCAAACCGCGCTGCTCGCCAGTGCCGAACCGCTGACCCTGCAGGCCAGCTTCGTCGTCAGCAGTGGCCTGTCCCGTGCCTTGCTGGCGGATGCCCAAGGCTCGCGCATGTATCAAGTGGGCGATCGCTTGCCCGGTGGCAGTGTTCTGCGCCGCGTCGAGGCCAATCAAGTGGTGTTGTGGAACAAGGGGCGCGAGGAGCGGTTGATGCTGCAACCACCTGCCGCGCGATTGCTGCGCCCATTCGAATCGTCCGTCGATGCACAGCCTTCCGTTATTTCTACGCGTTATCTACGCCCGATTGCCGGGCCGTCAGAGTGATCAAGCCCATGAACAGCTTCACTGGCGCGCAAGCCTTGCGTTCCATGTTTCTCGTTGTCGTTTTGGCGACAGCGCCTCTTGCCGGTGCACTTCAGGCCGCAGAAGAAAAGTGGCAGTTGGCGATGAACAACGCCGAGCTGCGCGACATTGTCGAAGAAATCTCATCCATTCTCGGCACCACCGTGGTTCTGGACCCCAGGGTTTCCGGGCGTATCACGGTGATGTCCCGTCAGGCCCTCGACCGTGAGGGCGTTCGCCGGTTGTTTTACTCGGTGTTGGACGCTCACAACTTCACGGTGATCGACGAGGGCGACCGGATCCTCATCACGCCGGTGACCGAGGCCAGGACCCGCGCCAGCGGCTCGGCAAAAAATGCCACGGCTTCGCAATTCGTCACCCGGGTCATCGAGCTGAACACCAGCAGCGCCAACGATATTGCCGGCCTGGTGCGGCCCCTGGTGTCGGTCAACGGCTATGTCGGCCCTTCGGCATCGACCAATGCGCTGGTGATCACGGACACGACCGCCAATGTGCACCGAATTGTCGAAGTGGTGCGGCAACTGGATGCCGGAAAGAACAGCCTGCACGCGGTGGTTCAACTGCGTCATGCCCTGGCCAGCGACGTGGCTCCGGTCATGGAGGCCTCTCTGGGCAAGCGGACTGCCGATACGCCGATCCAGGTGCTGGCCGATAGCCGAACCAATCGCCTGATTCTCATTGGCCCGACCGCCGTTCGCCAACGCCTGGCCGATCTGGCGCGCCGTCTCGACATTCCGGCCACCGAGCTGCCTGACAACGCCCGGGTAATCCGCCTGCGCCACAGCGACGCCAGGCAGCTGGCAGAAATTCTGGAAACCCTGGGCCAGGGCCGCAAAGCCGCGCCGACCCTGAGCGGCAGCAAAGAAACGGCCTCCGGTGCGACGTTCATGATCAAGGCCGATGAAAGCCAGAACGCGCTGGTGTTGATCGCCGAGCCGGCGCAGGTCAGGACCATCGAAAGCATCGTGCGTCAGTTGGATCAGCCACGGGCACAGGTGCTGATCCATGCGGCCATCGTCGAAATCTCCGGTGACATCGCCGAAGCCGTGGGTGTGCAGTGGGGCCTGAACACCGGTGATGCCAAAGGCTTCATCAACTTCCCCGGCACCGACATTCCCATTGTGGGTGGCCTGACGTTCGACGAGAAAAAATCAGCGCCCGAAGGTGCGCTTTTGCGTCTGGGAAGCGACCGTTTCGGCGCATTGATTTCCGCGCTGGCCAGCAACACCCGCAGCAACCTGCTGTCCACGCCGAGCCTGTTGACGCTGGACAACCAGGAAGCGGAAATCATCGTCGGCCAGAACGTGCCGTTCAAAACCGGTTCATACGCCACCAACAGCAGCGGCGCGGATAACCCGTTCACCACGGTCGAACGCAAGGACGTGGGCATCAGCCTGAAGATCAAGCCGTACATCAATGAAGGCTCGACCTTGCGCCTGGAAGTCGAGCAGGAAGTCTCCGACATCGCGCCCTCGGTATCGGGCATCGACTCTTCGGACCTGATCACCAACAAACGAGCGCTCAAGAGCACCATCCTGGCCGACGACGGCGAAATCATCGTGATAGGCGGCCTGATCCGCGACAGCGTGCGCACACAGAAAAGCGGTGTGCCGCTGCTGCGCGACATTCCTTACCTCGGCGCACTGTTTCGCTGGAACCGGGAAACCCAGACCAAAAGCAACCTGATGGTGTTCTTGCGACCGACCATCGTGCGCAGCAAGGAAGACCTGGTTGAAGTCAGCCGGCAGCGTTACAACGCCCTGCATGACTTGAGTCAGCGTGGGGCGCAGGGCAACAACTCGTTGCTGTTGCCGGCCGATGCGCGTCAGTTGTTCGAACCGGTTTCCGACGCGCCGCTGTTCGATCTGCGCAAGCCTGCGACGAGTACGCCATGACCGGCGTGCGCGATGATTGCCAGCCGCTGCCGTTCGGTTTCGCCCGGCGTTTCGGCGTCTTGCTGGAGCGCGACGGTGACGAGTGGAGGCTGGCGCTGCGTGCCGATACGCCACTCACCGCGCTGGCCGAAGCGCAGCGGCTATGCGCTCGGGAACTGCCGCTGCGACTGTTGCCACCGCCAGTATTTGCCGAACGTCTGGCGGCGGCGTACCGCGAAGGCCAGAGCGCGGCGGAACAGGTCGCCCAAGGACTGGATGACGACCTGGACTTGCTCAGCCTGGTGGATCAGGTGCCGCAAACCGCCGATTTGCTGGAGCAGCAGGGCGATGCGCCGATCATTCGTCTGATCAACGCGCTGCTCAGCGAAGCCGTACGCGAAAAGGCCTCGGATGTGCACCTGGAAACCTTCGAGCAGTACCTGTCGGTGCGCATGCGCGTCGACGGGCAATTGCGCGAAATGCTCCGGCCACGGCGTGAACTGGCGACCCTGCTGGTGTCGCGGATCAAGGTCATGGCGCGGCTGGATATCGCTGAAAAGCGCGTGCCCCAGGATGGCCGCATGGCCCTGCGGCTGGCCGGGCATGAAGTGGATGTGCGGGTCTCGACCCTGCCATCGGCACACGGTGAACGAGTGGTGTTGCGCCTGCTCGACAAACAGGCCGGGCGCCTCGAATTGCCGCGCCTGGGCATGCCGGACAGTACCCTGGCGGCCTTGCGCGAACTGCTCGGCAAACCCCATGGCATCCTGCTGGTCACCGGGCCCACCGGTTCCGGCAAAACCACCAGTCTGTACGCGGCGTTGAGCAGCCTGAACGACCAGACGCGCAACATCCTCACCGTCGAAGACCCCATCGAATATCACCTGCCGGGCGTCGGCCAGATGCCGGTCAATCCGAAGGTGGACATGACCTTCGCCCGCGGTTTGCGGGCGATCCTGCGCCAGGACCCGGACGTGGTGATGGTCGGCGAAATCCGTGATCGCGAGACGGCGCAAATCGCCGTGCAAGCCTCGCTCACCGGTCATCTCGTGCTCTCGACATTGCACACCAACAGCGCGGTCGGCGCGGTCACGCGGCTGGTCGACATGGGCGTCGACGCCTACCTGCTGGCGTCTTCGCTGGTGGGCATTCTGGCCCAACGCCTGCTGCGCACCTTGTGTCCGCATTGCAAGGCGCCTTACCGCGCAGATGCAGCGACCCGCCAGCGGCTGGGGTATGACGCGACGGCGCCCTTGCAGTTGTTCCGGGCCGTGGGCTGTGACCAGTGCCAGCACGGTTATCGCGGGCGCATCGGCATCTACGAATTGATCAGTGTGACGCCAGCCATTTCTGCGCTGATTCATCAGGGGGGCAGCGAGCAGGCATTGCTCGGCGAGGCGCGCAAGGCGTCGCTCAGTCTGTTTCAGGACGGTCGGCAACGGGTGATCGACGGCCTGACCAGCCTCGACGAGTTACTGCGTGTGACTCGGGAGGACTAAGGCATGCCGACTTTCGATTACCGCGCCGACGACGCCCAGGGCCGTCCTTGCAAGGGGCGGCTGGAGGCTGACAGCCCTCGACATGCCCGGCAGTTGTTACGCGAGCGCGGCTTGTGGCCCCGTGATGTGAGTGAAATCCGGGTCGCTGCGGGTACGAAGTCGCCCCTTGGCACCGGCCGCTTGAGTGCCGCCGACCTGGCATTGCTGACGCTGCAACTCTCTACGTTGGTCCAGGCAGGTCTGCCGCTGGAGGAAGCCCTCGATGCGGTGGCCAAGCAAAGTGCCAAGCGTCGGGTGGCGGGGCTGTTATCGGCCGTCAGAAGTCGAGTGATGGAGGGGCATGCGCTGGCCACGGCGTTGGCGCAATTTCCCAAGGCCTTCCCCGAACTGTTCCGCGCCACGGTCGCCGCGGGTGAGCGCTCCGGTCATCTGGGCCATGTGCTGGAGCAACTGGCCGCGTACACCCAGGCCCGCCAGGCCTCGCGGCAAAAGATCCAGATGGCCTTGGTCTACCCGGCGATTCTGATGCTGGCCAGCGTGCTGATCGTCGGTTTTCTGCTCGGTTACGTGGTGCCGGACGTGGTGAAGATTTTTGTCGACAGCGGTCAGGCATTGCCGTGGCTGACCCGAGCGCTGATCAGCGCCAGTGACGGACTGCGCAGCCACGGCCTGACGTTGCTCGGCGTGATCGCGATGGTGGTTGGTCTCTGGCGTTGGAGCCTGCGTCAGCCGACCTGGCAACTGCGTTGGCATCGCCTGATGTTGAACCTGCCGGTGATCGGCGAAGTGTTGCGGGCAATGGAAGCCGCGCGGTTCGCCAGCACCCTGGCCATCCTCGGTAAAAGTGCAGTGCCGCTGGTCGACGCCCTGGAAATCGCCGCCGCCGTCATCGGCAACCTGACCATTCGCGCACGCATGGCCGACGTGGCCCGCTCGGTCCGCGAAGGCGGGACCTTGACCCGTGGCCTGGAACTGAGCGGCGACATCCCGCCGATGATGCTGCACATGATCGCCAGTGGCGAACGGGCCGGCGAACTCGACCGCATGCTGGCCCGCGCCGCCGAACAACAGGAAAGCAGCCTGGCAGCGCGTATCGCCCTGGTGGTGAGCCTGTTCGAACCCGCCATGCTCGTGCTGATGGGCGGCGTCGTGCTGCTCATCGTGCTGGCCATCCTGCTCCCGATTCTCAGCCTCAACCAATTGGTGAATTGACCTTGAACGCCCTACATCGCAGAACCTTCCAGCGCGGTTTTACCCTGATCGAAATCATGGTGGTGGTGGTCATCATCGGCATTCTCGGGGCCATCGTGGTGCCGCAGTTCATGAGCCGCCCCGATCAAGCCAAGGTCACCGCCGCCAAAGTCGATATCCAGGCCATTGCCACCGCCCTGGAAATGTATCGCCTCGACAATTTCCACTACCCCTCGACCCAGCAAGGGCTGGAAGCCTTGGTCAAGCGTCCGTCCGGGCAGCCGGCCGCGCGGAACTGGAACCCTCAGGGCTACCTGAAAAGTCTGCCTGTCGATCCCTGGAGCACGCCCTATCAGTACCTCAACCCCGGTGTGAAATCGGCCAATGGCGGCTATGACCTGTACTCCCTGGGTTCCGACGGCGTGGTCGGTGGCGAAGGGCATGCGGCTGACATCGGCAACTGGGGTGAGTGAGCCATGCCACGTCGCTGCCGGGGGTTTACCTTGCTGGAATTGATGATCGTGATCGTATTGATCGGCGTGCTGGTGGGCATGGTGAGTTTCGCTACCGGCATGAACCCGGCGCGTCAGGCCAGGCAGGAAGCGGATGCGCTCGCGGGCATGATTCGACAGCTACGCCAACAGGCGGTGCTCGAAAGCCAGGAACACGGTGTGCGCCTGAGTGCCGATGGCTATCGGGCGATGCGGCTCGGCGTGCGTGGCTGGGAGCCCGTGTCGGCCTTTTATCGATGGCCCGACAATCTGCGCCTGCGCCTGAAACACGACGGTTATTCCGTGAGCCTCGGCGCCGACGAAGGTCCCCCGCAATTGCTGATGCTCAGCAGCGATGAAACCAGCACCTTCACCCTGACATTTGAAACCAAGGGCAGGGCCTGGTTGAGCCTGTCCAGCGACGGTATCAGTGAGGTGGTGATCGATGGCTAGGCCGTCGATCATGCCCCGCATGGACGGATTCACCCTGCTTGAAATCATGGTGGCCCTGGCGATATTCGCCACCCTGGCAACGGCCGTTCTGTCGGCTGGTCAATACGTCGTGAAGCAGGCTGCGGTGGTCGAAGAGCGCCTGTTGGCGGCTTGGGTGGCGGACAACGCTTTGGCCGAATGGCGCCTGCAATCGACGCCGGCCATTGGGTCGCTGCAACGGCTTGTGCGCATGGATGGTCGTGACTGGGTCGTCCATCAGCGCGCCCGCAACGGTAGCGACCTGCGTCTGTTGGAAGTCGATATCGAGATCAGCCTTGCCGGTCGCGAGCAAGTGCTGCACCGCGCCAGTGGCTGGATACCCAATCGCCATGAATAAGCAGGCCGGGTTCACCTTGCTGGAGTTGGTGATCGCCTTGGCGATCTTCGCCCTGTTGGGACTGGCCAGCTGGACGCTGTTCGACGGGGTGGTGCGCGTACAGCGCGGCACCATGGCCCATGAAGCTGAATTCAGGAGCCTGCAACGCGCCATTGCAGTGATTGAGCGTGATCTGCTGCACATCACCGAACACCCGATCAGGCTCGAGCAAACGCAGCTGCAATTGCAGCGCGGCAACTGGCGCAACCCGCTGGATCAAGCGCGCAGCGAACGACAAGCGCTGACCTATCGCCTCGAGAACGCGGCGCTGTGGCGCGACAGCCAAGGCGAGGGCACGCCGATCGTACAACGGCAAAAACTGCTCGATGATGTCCGGCACTTGAGCTGGCGCCTGTTTGATCGCCAGGCCGGTTGGCGCAGCGATTGGCCGACCGGTCAGGCGGTCGATGCGCCGCTGGCGCTGGAACTGCAACTGTCGACAGGGCGCTTCGAGTCGATCCGCCGGGTGCTCTTGCTGCCGGGGGCCTGGCCATGAGGGCGAAGCAGCGTGGTGTGGCCTTGATCAGTGTCTTGCTGGTCATGAGTCTGGCCCTGTTGATCATTGGCGGGGTGCTGCGCAGCCATCGACTGTTGCTGCAAAGCAGCGCTCAGCAGCTGCAGCAGATGCACTTGAAGCAACTCGCCCTGGCCAACGAAACCTGGACGTTGCTGCGGTTGCAGGACGCCGGGCAAACCTCAGAGACCACGGTCGACCTGACTCAGGATTGGGCAACGGTCCGTGGTTACGAGATTGAAGACACCCACGTACGGGTGGCGGTCGAGGACCTGGCCGGGCGTTTCAACGTCAATGCCCTGTTGATTCAGGGCCAGATTGATCAGGTCACGCTCAATCGCTGGCATCGCTTGCTGGAGATGCTCGAATTGCCTGCATTGCCATTGGAGCAAGTGGGCGCGTTGCGAGAAGTGAGTCAACTGCGCCTGCTGCCGGGTATCGACGGTGAACGGTTGCGTCGGCTGGAACCTTGGATCGCCACCTTGCCCAAAGAAGCCGCGCTGAATATCAATACGGCCCCGGAAATAGTCTTGCGCTCAATCGATGGCCTCGACGCGGCAACGGTAACCGCATTGCTGCGTCAGCGCTCGACAACGCCTTGGCCGAGCGTTCAGGCCTTCACCCAAGACCCGATGCTTGAAGGTTTGGGCTTGAGCAGCCACGGCCTGGGCATCGATAGCCGCTGGTACCGGATCACGGTCCAGGTAACCCAAGGGCAAAGCCGTTTGCGCCTGGCCACCGACGTCGAACGCGATCCCAAAACACGCCAACTGAAGATCTTGCAACGGCGTGTGCTGCCGTCGAATACCCACGAGATAATCCCATGAAAACCTGGCTCTACCTGACGGCCGAAGGCCTGGCCGCGCCGTCGCTCGACTGGCCCTGTTGTGTCTGGTCGTCGACCGGCCAACGCCAACTCCAGCCGTTGAACCAGGCCGCGCAGGCGCTCCAGGGGCAGGCGGTCGACTTGTTGTTACCCATGGAACTCTGCAGTTGGGTGCGCAGCGAGCCCTGGCCCGCCAGGCGTCGACCCGCCGCACAAGCCATCGCCTTCGCCGTTGAGGAGCAACTGGGGGAAACGCTGGAAAAACTGCACCTGAGCGTCGGCGCTCGCGACCCGCAAGGGCGTTATCCGGTGATGGTGATCGACCGCGAACGCTTCGCCGCCGTGCTTCAGCGGTTGAAGGAGGCGGGCATTGAAGTGCGTTCAGTCTTCGTCGATGCCGACCGGTTGCCCCAGGACCAGGCGCTCGGCGTCTGGTGGTTCGGCCGCTGGATGCTCGGTGGCGGTTTGCCCGCTCGTCTGACGTTGACGGAGGATGGGCTGACACTGCTTAAACCGGGGTTGCCCATCGATATTGAGTGGCATGACGAGCGGCAGGAGACGGTTGATGCGGATCAATGGCTGACCCTGGCGTCGTCACAGGCCATCAATCTGCTGCACGGTGATTTTGCCCGGCAGCGCAAACGTCTGCCCTGGCGTCTCGGCGGGTTGGCCATGGCACTGTTGTTGGCGCTGAACTGGGGGGCCAGTGAAGCGCGAATCCACTTTCTCGAAAGCCAGGGCCGTGAGCTTTACAGTCGTAACGAACAGCAGTTCAAGGCGCTTTATCCGCAGCAGACACGCATCGTCGACCTGGCGGCCCAGCTCGGCGCCCTGCAAAACCAGGGTACGGCGCCAGAGGTCAGCCGTATCGCCGGCCTGGTCAAACTGGTCGAACACGTCATTGGCGCCAGTCCGGTCGACGTCCAGCGCATCGAGTTTCGCCAGGGCGACGGCTGGAAAATCCAGCTGACCGCCAACAGCTTTGCCGAACTGGAGTTGTTGCGCGAGCGGGGGCGGCAACAAGGAACGCCCATACGGATCGACAACGCGAGCAAAGACCAAAACCGGGTGCAGGCGACGCTGACGGTGGAGCAAGAGGCATGAAACCCAGCGAGTTCAAAGCGGCGACGTTGCAACGCTGGCAGCGTCTGTCCATTCGAGAGCAGCGACTGCTGGGGGGGCTGAGTGTGTTTGTCCTGGGCGTCGCGGCGTTCAGTCTGGTCTGGCAGCCGACGCAACAACGACTGATAACGGCCGAGCGTCAGTATCAACAGCAACTGGCGCTGGCGACCCGACTGCAACAGGCACAACCGCGCAGCCATGTACCAAAACCGGTCGATCAGCCCCTGTCGTTGCGCATCAGCGAAAGCGCGGCCACGGCGGGGCTTGAGTTGCAGCAGATGAACAGCGACAACGACCTGCTGCGCCTGACCGTCAGCGGCGACGCCATGACATTGCTGCCATGGCTGGACCGCATCGAACGTGACGGTATTGCGCTGCAATCGCTGACCCTGGAAAAGCGTGACGCGGTGCTGGAGGCGCGGCTGGTGCTCAGATAGTCGCGCCGGTGCCCGGCAACGGCGGCAACTTCGCCAGTTTCAGCGCCACCAGCAGCGCTACCACCAACAAACCGCCGATGAACAAACCGATGCCGTTCCAGCCGCCCAGGTGCCAGAACACCCCGCCCGCCGTGCCGGCAATGCTCGACCCGGCGTAGTAGCTGAACAGGTACAGCGACGAGGCCTGGCCCTTGGCCAGAGTGGCGCGGCGGCCGATCCAGCTGCTCGCTACGGAGTGGGCGCCGAAGAAGCCGAAGGTGAACACCAGCATGCCGAAGATCACCAGTGGCAGCGCTGTGAACATCGTCAGGGCAAGGCCGGCGAGCATCAGCACGATGGTGCTCCAGAGCACTTTGCGGCGGCCGAGTTTGTCGGCCAGCGAGCCGATTTTCGCCGAACTGTAGATACCCGACAGGTACACCACCGACAGCAGCCCGACGAAGGCCTGCTCCATGTGGTACGGCTCGGCCAGCAGGCGATAGCCGATGTAGTTGAACAGCGTGACGAACGCGCCCATCAACACGAAGGCTTCGAGAAACAGCAGCGGCAGGCCAGCGTCGCGAAAGTGCATGGTGAAGCCGTCAAGCAGGCTGCGCGGGTGCAACGAGCGGGCGCGGAAGTTGCGTGATTCCGGGAGGATTTTCCAGAACACCGCCGCTGCGATCAGCGCCAGGCCACCGATCACCAGCATGGCCGTGTGCCAACTGACGAAGTCGATCAACACCCCGGTAATCAGTCGCCCGCTCATCCCGCCGATGGCGTTGCCGCCGATGTACAGGCCCATCGCCAGGCCGATGTGTTGCGGGTGAATTTCTTCGCTCAGGTAGGTCATGGCCACCGCCGCCAGACCGCTCAGCGACAAGCCAATCAGCGCACGCATCAGCAGCACACCATGCCAGCTGGGCATCATCGAACTGGCGATGGTGCACAGAGCGGCGGCGAACAATGCCGCGACCATCACCGGTTTGCGCCCCACACGGTCGGAGATCGGACCGGTGATCAGCAGGCCGATGGCGAGCATGCCGGTGGCCACTGACAGGATCAGGCTGCTCTGTGCGGCGTTGATCGAATATTCGTGGGACAACAGCGGCATCATCGGCTGCACGCAGTACAGCAGGGCAAAGGTCGCGAAGCCGCCGCAGAACAACGCCAGCACCGTGCGCATGAACGCCGGCGTGCCTTTTTCGATGTAGATCTCCTTGAGTTCAGCGACGACATCGTCCTGTACGGCAGGTGGAACTTCATGGGCAAGTGGGGCGACAGCAGTTTTCACGTTGGACCTCGGAGGGGCGCAGCCGGTCAGGCAATGGAAAAAGCATATAGCTGGCTAATGATTCAATCCAATATATTGTTCGACCTGTTTGATAGCTTCTACGACCTAATGGGAATTTCATGGAATTGCGTCATCTGCGCTACTTCATCGCCGTCGCCGAAGAACTGCATTTCGGCCGCGCCGCACAGGTGCTGGGCATCTCGCAACCACCGCTGAGCCAGCAGATTCAGGCGCTGGAGCAGGAGGTCGGGGCGCGATTGTTCGAGCGTACCAATCGTCGGGTCGAGCTGAGCGAGGCCGGTCGGCTGTTTCTCGAAGAGGCGCGGCTGGTGCTGGCCCAGGTCGACAAAGCGGCGGATGTCGCCCGACGGGCCCAGCTCGGTGAGTTGGGTGAATTGAAGATCGGTTTCACCTCGTCTGCACCGTTCAACTCGACCATTCCCCAGGCGATTTTCTCGTTTCGCCAGCGTTTCCCGGCAGTGCACCTGAACCTGCGGGAAATGAGCAGCACCCAAGTGGCCGATGCGCTGGTGGACGAATCGATCGAGGTCGGCATCATGCGGCCATTGGGCCTGCCGGATTGCCTGAGCGTGGTGGAGCTGATGCGCGAACCGCTGGTGGCGGTGCTCAGCGCCAAGCACCCGTTGGTCAAGGACAGTGAAGAAGGCTTGTTCCTGTCGGCCCTGGCCCTGGAGCCTTTCGTGTTTTTCCCGCGCAGCTACGGCAGTGGTCTGTACGCACAACTCCTCAGCCTGGCCCGCGACGCCGGTTTCAGCCCGCACTTCGCCCAGGAGGCCGGCGAGGCGATGACCATCATCGGCTTGGTGGCGGCGGGGCTCGGTGTCTCGGTGTTGCCGGCGTCCTACCAGCGGATGCGCATTGATGGCGTGGTCTACCGACCCTTGCTCGACCCGGCGGCGGTGTCGGCGGTGTGGCTGGTGCAGCGCAAGGATCAGAAATCGCCGATGGCGAGGGCGTTTGTGGAGTTGTTGACGAGGAAGGTTGAGCCGTTGAAATCGTGACCATCTCGCAATGAGTTGATCGGTGTGCCAGGTGTCGACTTCCAAGAGAAAACTCTATTTCATGCAGCAAGGCAGCCAGTTGGTCATCCTCCTTTGCGGCGGAGATAAAAGCAGCCAGACCCGTGACATTAAACAAGCCAGGCTCATTGCGAAATCCTGGCAGGAGCAAAACCCATGACCGAACAATTCACTCGCTGGGACTCTGCCGAGTACCTCAAGACCGAAGAGGACATGGCTAATTATCTGGACGCTTGCATGGAAGAGGCGGGGGATGATCCAGCCTTCATTGCCAAAGCCTTGGGGACCATTGCACGTGCTCGCGGTATGACTCAGGTGGCGCGGGATGCGGGGCTTTCCCGAGAAAGTCTTTACCGTGCTTTATCAGGTGAGGGGAATCCGGAATTCGGTACCATCCTGAAAGTTGTTAAGGCATTAGGCTTGAAATTACACGCCAGTACCTGAAAGACTGCCAACGTTCCCGAAAGGGGCTTGTGAGACTCTGAGGATTCTGGGCAACCAGCCATCACAGAGCCAGGCAGGTACAAGGGCGATGACAAGCCGACCTGTTTGTAAAGGGGCGCCGAAAGGCGCCCTTTGTCGTTTCCATGGTTTCTGAAAACCTTGATTTACTCTAGGAACGAGCTCGTTCCTACAAGAGCTTTCACCGCAGGCTGTGGGATATTTCCGAACAACTTCGATCAGGCTACAGAACCTTGCGGCACTGCCTACAACTACTCCAGAATCCGCCGGCTTGTGCGCTTCGGGGGCCATCGCTAACTTGATCCGCGTCACTGATGGTCAGTGATCGGGTTTAGTAGCCCGTTCCGAAGTAAGCGCATTAGCGCTCCTGATAGGCAGGTATTTCTCGTACCTGCCCTTGATGGCAGCCGTGCGCAGGGCGCCTTCGGGCGCGCCGGGGTACATCGGCCGGTCTACTAACCTGCGTACAGCTGCCACCCTTTTGATGAGTCGCGATGAGGTGTCGGCCCGATCTGCTACAGGACGCTCAATCATGACCGATTCAGAACACTCACCGGACACCGATCCGCACGCGCCACGCCGGCCGAGCAGCATCTTCCTCATCGACCCCGATATCGACAACCACACCCTGCTGGAACACGCCTGTGTGTCCCTGGCATCCGCCAACGTGATGGCCATGGATTTCGCCAGGTACCTGAAGGGGTCGCAGAGCGACACCCTGGTGGGGATCCAGCAATTGATCATGCTGGGCGAGCTGGCGGTGAACCGGGTGCTGGATAAACTCGATCCACCCTGAACATTGCAGGAGCGAGCTTGCTCCGGTCGGCGTTCCGACGATGGACGTCAACGATAACGCGCGGTGCCTGAATGACCGAGTTGTCCGGACGTTTTTCGCGAGCAGGCTCGCTCCTACAGGGGGGCTGTTTAAGGCCAGCGCTTGAAAATCAACGAAGTATTCACCCCGCCAAACGCAAAATTGTTGTTCATCACGTACCGGTTGCTCATCTGTCGAAACTCGCCGCGCAGGTAATCCAGCTTGCCGCAGTGCGGGTCGACTTCGTCCAGGTTCAGCGTGTGCACATACAAGTCGCGGTTCATCATTTCGATGCTGAACCAGGATTCCAGTGCGCCGCAGGCGCCGAGGGTGTGGCCGAGGAAGCTTTTTTGCGAGCTGATCGGCATGTGCTCGCCGAACAGGCTGCTGGTGGCAACGGTTTCGGCGATGTCGCCCTGTTCGGTGGCGGTGCCGTGGCCGTTGACGTAGCCGATGTCCGACGGCTTGAGTCCGGCGTCTTCCAGCGCCAGTTCCATGGCCCTGCGCATGGTGACTTGCTCCGGACGGGTGGTGTGCTGGCCGTCGGCGTTGCTGCCGAAGCCGACGATCTCGGCATGGATGCGCGCGCCACGGGCCAGGGCGTGCTCCAGTTCTTCGAGCACCAGCATGCCGCCGCCTTCACCGATCACCAGGCCATCGCGGGCGCTGTCATACGGCCGTGGTGAGGTCTGCGGGGCGTCGTTTTTCAGGCTGGTGGCGTAGAGCGCGTCGAAGACCATGGCTTCGGTCGGACACAGTTCTTCGGCGCCACCGGCCAGCATCAATGGCAGGCGTCCGAACTTGATCGCTTCATAGGCATAGCCGATGCCCTGGCTGCCGCTGGTGCAGGCGCTGGACGTCGGGATCAGGCGGCCGGTGAGGCCGAAGAAAATGCTGATATTGGCGGCCGTGGTGTGCGGCATCATCCGCACGTAGGAGTTGGCGTTCAGGCCCTCGGCGACCGAGTTGAGCAGCATGTTGCCGAACGCCTTGATCTCGTCGGTGCTGCCGGTCGATGAGCCGCAGGCGACGCCCATGCGCCCGTCCTTGATCGATTCATCGCCCAGCAACCCGGCGTCGGCCAGCGCCATCTCCGCCGCACCCACAGCAAGCCGCGACACCCGGCCCATGCTGCGCAGTTGTTTGCGCGTCCAGTGGCTGGGCACCATGAAGTCGTCGATGGGGCCGGCCAGACGGGTGTTGAGTTCGGTAAAGCGATCCCATTCGTCCATGCGACGGATGCCGCTGCGGTTGGCCGCGAAGTGGCCCACGATGGTCTCCCAATCGCTGCCCAGGGATGTGATGCCGGCCATGCCGGTGACGACGACGCGCTTCATCAACACAGGCCTCCGTTGACGGCCAGAACCTGCCGGGTGATGTACGAGGCTTCCGCCGACATCAGGAAATTCACCGCGCCGGCCACCTCTTCAGGGGTGCCCATGCGTTGAGCAGGAATCATTTTCATCAGTTCTTCCACCGGCACGTTTTCATCGAGCATGGCCGTGTCGATCAGGCCGGGTGCGACACAGTTGACGGTGATTTTGCGCTTGCCCAACTCGATCGCCAACGCCTTCGCCGCGCCGATCAATCCGGCTTTCGAGGCGCTGTAGTTGACCTGGCCACGGTTGCCGATCAGCCCGGACACCGAGGTGATGCAGACAATTCGCCCGGCGGCGCGACGACGGATCATCGGCATCATCACCGGGTGCAGCACGTTGTAGAAACCGTCGAGGTTGGTGCGCATCACCACATCCCAATCATCCTCGCTCAGCGCCGGAAAAGCACCGTCACGCGTCAGGCCGGCGTTGAGCACCACACCGTAATAGGCGCCGTGGGCCTCGACGTCGGCTTCAAGGATGGCTTTGCAGCGGGCGCGGTCGGCCACGTCGAATTGCAGGATACGGGCCTGGCGCCCCAAGGCTTCGATATCGGTCTTCACGGCTTCGGCGTCTGCCAGGCCGCTGCGGCAATGCAACACGATGTCGTGCCCGGCCTGGGCCAGGCGCAGGGCGATGGCGCGGCCGATGCCACGGCTGGAACCGGTGACCAGTACGGATTCAGTCATGGCTGTGTTCCTTGTGACGAGCTTTCGGGCTCGGAAAGATAGTGAGTCGGCTGGGGCGGGCGATACACGTTCAGACGGGCGGTGGCGTGAATGCCCGGTGCATTGATGTGGCATTCGAACACGCCCATGCCGTTATCGTCTTCGAGCGAGCGAATGCCGTGGATGGTCAGCTCGGTGCCGGCCGGGAAGCTTTCGACATTGCATTCGAATTTACGGCTGCCCAGCAGAAAGCCGAGCGCCACGGCATCGCCGCGCTGGCGCGCATGGCAACCGGAGAAGGCGGCGACGCTCTGGGCCATCAGTTCAATCCCGACCCAGGCCGGCAGGCTGCCGTCCGGTTGGCTGAACAGACCATCGGGCCTGACGGTGAGACGGGTGTGGATCTGCTCTTCATCGAACGCCAGGATCTGCTCGATGAAGATCATGTCGCCAGCGTGGGGCAGCAGTTCGGCGAGCGGCCAGTCAATCATGGGGCGTCTCCGATAATCAGGCTGACGTTGTTACCACCGAAAGCGAAGGAATTGCTCATCAGGTAGCGGGGACCAATGGACGACAAGCGCGTGGCCGGGGTCACCCAATTCAGGGCGGGCAGTTCAGGGTCCGCCTGGCCATCCCAGACATGGGGTGGCAGGGCGTGCTCGTGATTGCCGGTGCTCAGGCTCAACCAGCAGAACGCCGCTTCCAGCGCTCCGGCCGCGCCGAGGGTGTGGCCGGTCATGGGTTTGGTCGAGGAGCAGGGCACCCCTTCAGGGAACACGGCCGCGACGGCGTGGCTCTCCATGGCGTCGTTGTGTTGGGTGGCGGTGCCGTGCAGGTTCAGGTAGCTGATCTGTTGCGGTTGCAGTCCGGCGCGATTCAAGGCTTTGCGCATCGCTTCCTGTGCGCCGCGTCCGCTCGGTTCCGGTGCCGAAATGTGATGCGCATCCGAGCTGGCGCCGCTGCCCAACAGGGCAATCGGTTGGCTGTCGCCGGGCTGCTTGCTCATCAGGAACAGCGCGGCGGCTTCGCCGATGTTGATGCCGTTGCGGTTGCGCGAAAACGGGTTGCAGCGCTGCCCTGATACCGCTTCCAGTGCCGAGAAACCGTTGAGGGTCAGCTTGCAGAGGGTGTCGACGCCACCGCACAGGACCACGTCGCACACGCCCAGGTCCAGCAGGCGCTGGGCACTCATCAGGGCACGGGCGCTGGAGGTGCAGGCCGTTGAAATGACGTAGGTCGGCCCGCTCACTTGCAGCCAGTCGGCGAGAAAATTCGCCGGGGCACCGAGTTCCTGTTGCTGGTAGTCATAGTCGGCCGGGAATTGCTGCTCGCGGATGTAACAGCCCAGGCTCTCACTGGCTTCGTCGATGCCCGAAGTGCTGGTGCCCAGCACGATCCCGATGCGCTCGCGACCGTAGGTCTGGATCGCGCGATCGATGTCCGGGCGAATTTGCAGGGCGGCTTCCATCAGCAATTGGTTGTTGCGGCTGCGCTGCCGGATCAACTCGGGTGGAATCGCCGGCAGTTCGCCTGCGACCGCGCCCACCGGCAACGACCGCTCCGGCACCCAACCGGCCTCGCTGCGCATGCCGGAGCAATCGCCGGCAAACAGGTTGCGCGCGATTTCCTGCTTGTCGCGGCCCAGGGCGCAGATCACGCCGAGGGCGTTCAGGTAGGCGGTCATGGTGCCTCCCCGCTCAGGGGCGTGACTTGATATTTCGGGCCTTTGGGCAGGTTCAATTCAAAGCTCATCGGTTGTGAATAACGAACGTCCCAGCGTTCGGGCAGGGTGCGTTGGGTGCCATGTTGCCAGGCCGCGGGATAGTTGCCGTGCAACTCGTCCCTGGGGGTCAGGGCAAACAGCAGCGCCGCGAACAGCTCCCGGGCTTCGGGGTTGGGCGGCAGCAGGCCGTCGGCATGCCAGGTTCCGTCGACCAGCTTCTGGCGTGCCTGCGGGATGCCCAGCAGGTCCATCATCGACCAGCGAATGCCCGGGCCTTCACGCTGGATCACCAGCACCCAGTCCTGACGTTGTTCGGCCTGTAGACGCTGGATGTGCAATTGCAGCGGCAGCGACAGGTTCGGGGTCTGCTCGGGCAGCGGCGGCTGGCTGGCGCAGGCACTGAGCAGCAGGGCTGCGGCAAACAGCAGAAATCGCAGAAAGCCTGCTATCCCTGTGGGCGCGAGCCTGCTCGCGATGACGGCAGTACAGTCGGCATTCAGGGTGACTGATCCACCGCTATCGCGAGCAGGCTCGCTCCCACAGGCCATGCATTCTGAGTGACGGATGGTGAGCATCAAACTCCACCTTTCAACGGTTTGCGCGCAACCACATTGACCAGGGTTTCTTCCCGTTGGCCAAAGGGTTTTGGCTGGCGCAAGCCCAAGCGTTCCAGCAGACCGAAATCCTTGGCACGGCTCCACCACAAGTACGGATAAGACACATTTTGCGGACCGAATTCAAAACCCTGACGGCGGATCATCTCCAGATACTGCGCGGCACTTTTTTGCACGTGCATCGGATGCCGGAACAACCAGCGAATGACCCAGGTATCAATGTATGCCTCGGTGGATTCGGCGAACAGCAGATAGCCGCCTGGCTTGAGCACACGGTAGAACTCGGCCAGTGCCTTTTCCTGCTCCACCAGATGATGGAACGTCTGGTGACAGAACAGCAGGTCGACACTGGCGTCCGGTACGGCAAGGGTGGCGCAGTCGCTGCCGATCAACTCCACGGCAATACCCTGATAGACCGCTTCTTCACGGCTCTGGTTCAGGCTGTGGGGATCGGCATCCACACCAATCAGACGTCCGGGCATAAAGGTTTGTTGCAGGTGCTTGAACGACTTGCCTTGACCGCAGCCGGCGTCCAGCAGCACCGGATTGCTCGGCAGCGGCTCGCTGAACAGGCTGCGCAAATCGTCGATCGCCACGCGCAGCACGCGGTACTGCCAGGTGTAGCTGCGCAGGAACCAGAGGCCGAAACGGGTTTCTTCGACGTAGTTGTCGCTCAGGTAGCTCATGTCGCATCCCGTGCGCAGAGTTGGGAAATCACTTTCAGGCGGCGCTTGGCTTCGCTGACGAACGGGTTGCGCTCGTCCCAGGCGTAGCCGGCCAGGATCGAGCTGATCATGCGGCGGATCTCCCCGGAGCTGCCCTCGTGGTAAATCACGTCCTGGAAGGTCCCGGCGTACCAGCCTTCGACGTAGCAACGAAAGGTATCGACCCCGCGCTTGAGCGGCTCGGCGAATGCCTTTTCCCAGTCGACGGTTTCGCCTTGCAACTGCCGGTGCAGGACGCCGGCGGCCATGCTCGCCGAACGCATGGCAATGGTCACGCCGGACGAAAACACCGGGTCGAGGAACTCCGCGGCATTGCCCAGCAGCGCGAAGCCTGGCCCGTGCAGGGCCTTGACGTTGGCCGAGTAGCCGCCGATGGTCCGCGCGGGCGTATCCCACACCGCATTGTTCAGCACGCCGGACAGGCTGGGCGTCTCGGCAATGAAACCGCGCAGGCAATCGTCCAGATCATCGGTGCGGCCCTCGAAATGCTCTGCGGCGGCGACCACGCCGACCGAGCAACGGCCGTTACTGAACGGGATGGTCCAGAACCAGACGTCGCGTTTGTCGGGATGGGTGGTGACGAGGATCTTGGTGCGGTCGAAGGTCGGGTTGGTGATGCGGTCTTCGACATGGGTAAACACGGCCTGACGCACCGGAAAGTTCGACGGCGCTTCGAGGTCGAGCAGGCGCGGCAGCACACGACCGTAACCGCTGGCGTCGAGCATGAAGTCCGCCTCGATGCGGTATTCGCTGCCGTCCTCGCGACGCACGCCAAGCTGCGGGTGCGGCAAATCGACCTCGACGCTGACGATGGCTTCGCCGTAGCGGATTTCCACCCCTTGCAGCGCGGCCTGATCGGCCAGCAGTTTGTCGAAATCGGCGCGCTGGACCTGGAAGGTTGTCGGCTTGCCCTGGGTAAAGGTGTCGCCGAAATCAAAAGCGCTGTAACGCTCGCCCCAGGCAAACGCGGCACCGGTTTTCACCTGAAATCCCGCGGCATTGACGGCGTCCAGCATGCCCGCCTCTTCGACGAAATCCAGGCAGTGGGCCAACAGGCTTTCGCCAATGGAAAACCGTGGGAAATGCTGGCGCTCGATCACCAGCACGTCGTGACCCTGGCGTTTGAGCAGCGCGGCGGCGATGGCCCCCGAAGGGCCTGCACCGATGACCACGATCTGGCGACGTTCCATTTCAACGGTTGGCATGGGGGCTCCTTGCCGGGGCGGCGGGTTTCAAGGGAATTCGATGCATGCCGGCCAGTGCCGGCAGCAAGGTGGCGATCAGGCCCATCAGCATCAGCGCAAAGTACAGCGCCGGGTTGATGAGCTGTTGTTGCAACAGCAGGTTGAGAAACACGATCTCACTCAAGCCGCGAATGTTCAGTAACACACTTTCCCGCCAGCGGCTGGCGCCCTGGAACGAAGCGCCGGCCCAGCCGAGGCCGAGCCAGTTGCCGAGCATCTTGCTGGCGATCGGCAATAGCAGCAGGGCCGCCAGTTGCACCCAGCCAAGACTGTCCATGGCGCTGTGCACATTGATCTGCACGATGCCGAACGTGAGGATCAGCGGGATGGCGATGTAGGTTTGCAGAAAAATCAGCCAGCGAACCGGAAACGGCAGTATCAGCGGCGCCTTCAATACGGCCATCAGCAGCAGGTAACCGATACCGAAAATCAGCGCGTTGAGCTTGTAGTGTTCGGCCACCACCAGCAGCGCGAAAAAGCATCCGCTGTACAGCCATGCCTGGCGCAGGCCGAGCAGGCGCAGCAGCACCGGCAGACAGGCGCCGGCCAAGGGCAGCAACAGGCTGCTCAAATGCAGGGTGCCTTGGGCGATGGCGAACAGGGTCCAGCAGCTGAGATCGATGAGGATCGCCGTCTGCACCAGGCGCCGGGTGGCGGCGGGCGGGTAGTCGATGTGCCGCAGGTACAGGTACAACACCGGAATCGCGGTAATGGCGAATAACAGACCGACCGCCAGCGAACTGATCCAAGGCTGTGGTGGCAACAGCCAGAACGCCGTGGCCAGGCCGCAGGCAAACGGCAGGCAGAAACTCGGCAGGGCGATTTTCAGGCTCTGTCGATCCAGCTGCAGGTCGATCACATCGCTGAGGATGTAGCCCAGCAGCAGCGCGAAACTCAGGCTGTAGAGGTTTTTCAGCCAGATCGGCGACACCAGCGCCGCGCCACTGAGTTGCCAATGGGGTTCGATCCAGAAATACATCAGCAGCGGCAGGCCGACGGTCGCCAGCAGCAGCTGGCTGACAATCGGGATCAAGCCCAGATGCCGGCCCAGTCGGGTGGCCACGGCGAACAACGCCAGGGCCATCGCCCAGAACAGTGCAACCATCATTGTGCCGGCTCCTCGACGGGTGCCGCGTGCCTGTGCTTTCCGGCCCAGGGGGCGAGCATGAAGCTGAATATCAGGCCCAGGCTGACCGACAGACCGAAGTTGCTCACCGCCGGTGTGCTCGACACCGCCAGCAGGCCGAACGACAGCCAGGTGGTCAGCGCCGCCAGCAGGGTGCCCAGCAGACTCACGGCGGCACCGCCGACCTGCTCACGCATCAGGATCGCGTAATCGACGCTGATGGCCGTCACCAGCAGCAGGCCGAACAGGCTGAACAGGGTCAACGGCTGCCCCAGCCAGCCGAGGCTGGCGAGGCTGCACAGCGCGGCTAGCAGCGGCAGGGAAACAATGCGCAGCGCGCCCCCGAGGCCGAACGGCAGGATCAGCACCAGTACGATCAGCGCGCAGGAGGCGAGCTTCAGTTCGACGGCACTGATCTGGGTGGCGGCGAAAACGTCGTTCAGTTCGCCAAGCCGATCGACCAATTGCACGCCTGGCAGGTCCAGCGCCTGGATGCGCAGCAGTGACGGGTTGTTCAGGCCTTGCAGGCTGACCATGGCCGCCACGCCATCATCGGTCGGCCCCAGCCACAGCGTCCGATAGGGTTCGGCCAAGGGCCCGGCCAATGCGGCGTCGATGTCTTCGACGGGCAGCGCCTGCAAGGTTTTCAGCTCGGCTTGCAGCGCCTCGGCCGGCACGCCGACGTCGAGCAGCGGCTGCCAGACGTTCGGCAAGGCGTTCAACGCCTCGCGCAGGTGAAGCTGCTCTTTCGGCGGACTCACCAGTTGATTGAGCGACAGATAGCCCTGAAGTTTTTTCAGGTTGACCAGTTGATCCAGGCGTTCGCTCAGGGCGGTCTGGCGTTCCAGCAGTTCCTGTTGATTGGCCGCGCGCACCAGGAAGAACTGGCTGGTGGGTTGATAACCGGTAATGCGGGCAATGGTCTGGGCTTCGTCGGTCAATTGTTGGGGGGCGCCGACCCACTGGCGAATGTCATTGCGGGTCCCGAGGTGCAACAGGCCGCCGACGCAGAAGGCAATCAGCAGCGCAAACAGCACGGGCGTGCGCAGGCGCTGGAGCAACGCTTCACGCACCCCCAGCAAAAACTCGCAAACCCGCAGTGGCCATTGCGCCGGGCGCAGCTCTACACCCTTGAGCAGCGCCGGCAGCAGGCACACGGCGGACAAATAGGCACCCAGCAGCCCGGCGGCGGAGAACACGGCAATCTGCGTCAGCGCGGGGAATGGCGTCCAGGCCAGGGCCAGGTAGCCGATGGCGCTGGTGATCAGGCTCAGGGTCAAGCCGGGCAAGGTCAGGCGCAGGGCCGGCCAACTGTGCCAGGGTTTCAGGCTCCAGCTCTTGGACAGGTAATGCAGCGGGTAGTCGACCGCGACGCCGATCAGGCTCGACCCCAGCACCAGCGTCATCACATGCATGTGGCCGAACAGTGCCACGCACGCCACCGCGCCAAACAGCATGCCCACCAGCACCGGGACGAACGCCAGCAACACGCGCCAGCGCCGGAAGGCCAGCAACAGCAGCAACAGAATACCCAGGGTGGCGCCGCCTCCCACCCAGGTCATCTCGCGGGTGGCCTGTCGTTGACCATTGGCTGCATAGAGCAAGCCGCTGGCCGCCAACAGTTGCACATCAGACTCGGCTGCTTGTTCACGACTGCGCTGGAGCAGGTCGGCCACTTGCAGCGGCAGTTTCATGTCGAAAGCGTTGCCGGTGGTCCGCGCGCGCAGCAGCACCCAGCTCTTGCCGTCGGCGTCGGCGATCAATGCGCCGCTGCCAATGTCCAGTTGCACCAAGCCGTGCTGCGGCTGGCTGTTCTGGATGCGCCCGGTCAGGCCCAGCCAGTCGTCCTGGCTCGACACCAGGCTGAAACCGGTGAAGGGGTCGAACAGTGCTTGCACCCGTTGCTGGATAAAGGCGTCGGGGTGTTCGATCAATTGCTGGCGATCTGTTGCCGACAGCATCGCCAGTCGGCCTTGCAGCAGTTGCGTGCGCAAGGCTGGCAAGTCGGCTTGCAGGTTCCACTGGACCTTCTCGAACAGCCCGCTGGCCTGCCATTGATCGCCCAGTTTGTGCGCCATGGCGATGGCTTGCTGGCGATCGGTGTGACCGACCAGCACCAGCATCTCGCGGTTCAGCGGTTCCTGCATGCGTTGTTCGGCGCGCAGTTCCAGCGCGTCCGGCGTCGTGCCGGGCACCAGTTCCATCAGGTTGGCCGACAGCGGCGCACCGTCACGCCATTGCCAGCCGGCGAGCGCCAGTACCGCCAGCAGCAGGATCAGGAACAGCCGAGGAAGTGCGCGTTCACTCGGCAAAGTCGTGTTGCTCCGCGTCGCTCAACGGTTCGGTACTGACGCTGTCCTGCATGCGCAACAGGGTGCTGTCACCCTGGGTTTCCAGCAGCTCGATGCTGTGCACCAGTTCACCGCCCGTGATGTTGATCTGGGTGAACACCTGCTTGAGCAGCATCGAACGCGGCACCAGCGTCAGCCGCCAGTCCTGCGCTTCGCCGCTCAGCGACAGTTCGAAATCCCGTTGCAGCCCGCTGCTATCGCCTTGCAGGACGGCAAGGAACAGACGGTTCTGCTCGGCCCCTGCGCTCTTGCCCGGCAACATCTGCCAGCCGCTGGGGTCGCGCCGGGCGATGCCTTGGTCGGTGATGCGGTAATCCTGCTGCAGCGGCGTTTTGAGCAGCCACAACAGACCGTGGTTTTTCGCCAGGACAAAGGTGCCCTTGCTGGTCAGTGGTTGAGGCAGTGCGCGCAGGTGTTTTTCCTGGATGAACTGGCCATGGATCACCTCCGGTTTGGCCAGTTGATCGCTGAGCTGTTGCAGGTCGAAGGCGTTGGCCAGCCCCGGCATGCCCAGCAACACGCAGAACACTGCAGGCGCGAGCTTGCTCGCGAAAAACCTGAGGGCGCGGCGGAGTGCCAGGTGACCAGCGTTATCGTTAACGACCATCGCGACGGTGCGACGATTCGACAGGCTCGCTCCTACAGGGCAGCGGGGTAGGCAGACAATCATGCCAGCATCCTCTCGACGGCTTCGGTGAACACCTTTGGCGAGGCCAGCTGCATTTCGCGGTTGTGCATGTTGACGGCCACCTGCACGGAAACGGCGCGGGTCAAGCGTTCGCCGGTTTCCAGGTCACTGATCAGGTAGTTGATCTTCAGACGGTTTTCCCACTCCACCAGATTGGCCCGCACGTTCAGCTTCTGGCCGAACACCGCGCCGCGCACGTAGCGCAGCTGCAGGTCGATCACCGGCCAGGCGTAGCCCGAGTCGGACATGGCGCTGTAGTTGTGGCCGATCTTGTCCAGCAAGGCGCAGCGGGCGACTTCCAGGTATTTGACGTAGTGGCCATGCCAGACGACGTTCATGCTGTCGACGTCAAAGAACGGCACGAGGATTTCCGTATCGGTATGAAGCACTCCCTTGCTACGCATGCAGCCTCCAGTGTTGTTCAGCGATACGTTGCAGGCACAGGCGCAATTCGCCTTCCAGCGCGCGGTCTTCGATGACCGGCGGGAAGTCCTTGGCCAGTGCTTCGTGCATGGCCGCCAGGGCCGGTGGCAATGGCCGGGCGTCTTCGGCCTGGGCGCGCAGCCAGACGCCCTGGTTGGCGGCCAGCAGCGTGGCGGCGGCGACCTGTTCGGTCAGTTCCAGTACGCGGATCGCATCGCGGGCGGCGATGGTGCCCATGCTCACCTTGTCCTGGTTGTGGCACTCGGTGGAGCGCGAGAACACGCTGGCCGGCATGGTGTTTTTCAAGGCTTCGGCGGTCCAGGCGCTGGTGCCGATCTGCACCGCCTTGAAGCCGTGGTTGAGCATCGCGCGGTCGGCGCTGGCGCCGGACAGGTTGCTCGGCAGGCCGTGGTTGTAACGCTCGTCCACCAGCAGCGCGAGTTGGCGATCCAGCAGGTCGGCGACGTTGGCCACGAGGTTTTTCAGGCTGTCCATGGCGAACGCGATGTGGCCGCCGTAGAAGTGACCGCCGTGCAGCACGCGCTCGGCCTCGGCATCGATGATCGGGTTGTCGTTGGCGCTGTTGAGTTCGATCTCGATGAACGAACGCAGCCAGTTCAGGCTGTCGGCCAGCACGCC
The DNA here is from genome assembly GCF_054061835.1 of Pseudomonas sp. TE12234. NCBI lineage: Bacteria > Pseudomonadati > Pseudomonadota > Gammaproteobacteria > Pseudomonadales > Pseudomonadaceae > Pseudomonas > Pseudomonas sp. TE12234. The sequence goes on along the minus strand of NZ_JBSSEP010000003.1, from coordinate 30,342 downwards.
GAGGACGTGGGGTGCGCAGCGCAGGGAATAGCGGTCCTGCAGGCGATGCAGCGGCGCGGTTGGCGCGTCGATCGCCAGGTCCTTGCGCAACCACGCGGCGACTTGCATCTGCCCCGGGTGAGGCTTGGCGGCGAACAGGCGTTCGTCGAAATGCTCCGGATTGCCTTGCAGAGCGACCACGTTCAGCGCGGTGATGCGCGTGGCCAGTTGCAGCAGGTAATCGGCACGGGCGTAGGCCAGGCAAGCGAGGCCGGTCATGACGGCGGTGCCGTTCATCAGGGCCAGGGCTTCCTTGGGCCGCAGCACCAGCGGCTGCCAACCGAGTTCGCGATGCACATCGGCAGCTTGACGACGTTCGCCGCGGAACATCACTTCGCGCTCGCCGGACAGGGTCGCGGCGACGTAGGACAACGGCGTCAGATCGCCGCTGGCGCCCACCGAGCCTTCTTCCGGAATCAGCGGCAGGATGTCGTGTTCGAGGAACGCTTGCAGGCGTTCGAGCAATTCCACCCGAACACCGGACACGCCGTGGCACAGCGACTGCAAACGCGCCGCCAGCACGGCGCGAGTGGCCTGGGCATCGAGCAGCTTGCCCAGCCCGCAGCCATGGAAGGTGTACAGATGACGCGGCAGCGCTTCGACGTGATGCAGCGGCACCGCCACCACGCAGGAGTCGCCGTAACCGGTGGTCACGCCATAGATCACGCCTTCCTTGTCCAAAAGGGAGTCAAGGAATTGCGGGCCCTTGGCGATGCGCCGACGGAACTCGGGATCGCCTTGCAACTGCGTCGGCACCTGACGGTTGGCCAAAGCCAACACGTCTTCGATGCGCAAAGGGAGTTCGCCGAAGGTTACCGGCTCAAGCGTTGGCGTCGTCATCGGTCTTCCAGAAAGGGTAAAAGTTGAACCATTGTTGAGGTGCTTCGAGGCAATAGTGACTCAGGCGCTCGGCATAGCGGGAGGCCCACTGATGAATGACCTGCTCGCGGTCGCTGCGTTTCCAGGTGATCGACTCGGCGAACGGCTCAATCGTCAGCCGATAGTCGCCATCGGGTTTTTTCAGGCACAGCAGCAGGTTGACCGGGCATTTCAGCAGGCCCGCCAGCAGCCACGGCCCCTGGGGGAATTTCGCCGGGTGGCCGAGGAAGTCCACGGTTACGCTACGTCCACCGTGCAGCGGCACGCGGTCGCCAGCGATGGCCAGCCATTCGCCGCGCTCCAGTCGCTCGTGCAGTTGCAGCATGATCACCGGGTCCAGTTCGCTGACCTGAATCAGGCGCAGATTGGTCGCGCCCGCTTCGCCCAGCAGGCGGTTGAATTGCTCGGCGTGCTTGGTGTGCACCAGCACGTTCATCGTGACCTTCTCGCCGATTTCCGCCAGGGCGCGGCACACTTCGAGGTTGCCCAGATGCGCGCCCACCAGCATCTGCCCGCGAGTGCCGCGCAACTGGTTGCGCAGCAATGCCGGGTCGATGATTTCGATCTGCTCGATGCTCAGCTTGCCGTTCCACACGTCGAGCTTGTCGAGCATGGAATCGGCGAACGCCATGAACTGGCCAAACACCCGCCATTGGTTCGGTCGCAATTCGGGGCGAGCGCTCCAGTCCGCCAGTCGTTGCTGGTACTGCCAGGCGCTGTGGCGGGCGCTGCGACCGAACAGGAAGAAGTACAGCACGATGCCGTACAGCAACGGGCTCAACAGGCGTCGGCCGAGCACTTTGGCGGCGAACGCGGTGAACTTCATCAGCCAGAAACTGCCTCGCTCCTCGCGGTCGGCCCAGTGTTGCTTGTCCGCGTTCATCTGCGCCACCGTCGCCAGAGGATCAGGGGCGAGCGCAGCAGCATGCCGAAGAACAGCCGGGTGTGCATGCTCGAAATCAGTACGTTGTCGTGGAACATCCGGAAGTGCGAAACGCCGTCCAGCGGGTAATGGACTTTGGTTTGCAGCCACTCCATCGGCAGATTGCGCCAGGCCAGGCGCACGAGGATGTCTGAGTCGAAATCCATGCGCTTGCCGATTTTCGTCGAATCGATCAGCGCCAGCGTCGGCGGCAACGGATAGAGGCGAAAGCCGCACATGGAGTCGCGAATCTGCAACGACAGGGTGTTGATCCAGACCATGACGTGAGTCAGGTAGCGGGCATACAAACGACCCTTCGGTACGCTCTCGTCGTATTGCGGATAACCGCAGATCACGGCCTCGGGATGGGCGCGGGACAGTTCGATAAAGCGTGCGACGTCCTGCAGGTCGTGCTGGCCATCGGCATCCACCTGCAAGGCATGGCTGAAACCCAGGCGTGAAGCTTCGCGCATGCCGGTCATCACTGCGCCGCCCTTGCCCTGATTGGTGGTGAGGCGGATCAGGTGAACATCGTCGCGCAGGGCCAGTTGATCGAGCACCCTGGCACAGGCGGGGCTGCTGGCGTCGTCCACCAGAATGCACGGCAGATGACTGGCCAGCAGTGCATCGACCACGGTGGTGATCGCGGTTTCGTGGTTGTAGACCGGGATGATGGCGCAGGGTTTATGCATGCTCCGAAACCTCTGCAAGACCCTTGTGGCGAGGGAGCTTGCTCCCGCTGGGCTGCGAAGCAGACCCAAAAAGATCAATGGCGAGCGCTTCGCCCTCGAGCGGGAGCAAGCTCCCTCGCCACAAAAAGCACTCCATGAAGCTCTCTTGCCAAGGGTTATGCATGCGCAGCCTCCAGCAAAATCCGCCCGCTGGAGCAGGTGGCGGTTTCATTGCGGTAGGCGAAGTACAACTTGCTGCGCACCGGATCGAAACGCAGGTGCAACTGGACTTCATCGCCGGGGCGTACCAGTTGCTGAAACTTGAGCACTTCCATGCCGGCGAATTTTTCCGGCAGGTTCATCAATTGCTGGCCGAGCTTGAGCGCCCACTCCACTTGCACCACCCCGGGCAATACCGGCGCCCGGGGGAAATGCCCGCTGAAGTAAGCGAGGTCGGGCGGCACGGCCAGTTGCAGGCTCCACTCGCCCTGGGCTTCGACTTGCTCCAGCACCTGCGGTGCTTTGGGGCGCGGTGCCAATAGCAGGGCTTCGACATCGGCCTGGGGCAGTTTGCCCTGGCTGTTCAGCGGCAGTTGTCGCAGCAGGCGCCAGCGCCGTGGCAGGGCCAGGGCTTCGCAATGCTGGCTCAGGTGCTGGCGCAATGCCTGGGTGAGGGTACGTCGGCCTTGATTGCGCAGGGCGTGCAACCCTGATTCGCTCAGGACCAGCAGCGCGCCCAGGGAGGCGCGGTTTTCCTGAACCACGCCGAGTCGCGCTTCGACGACCCACTCATGCTCCATCAAGGCCTTTTCCAGCATCGGCAGCGAGATGCGCTTTTCTTCCAGTTTGACGATCCGGTCCAGTCGTCCGAGCAGTTCGAAACGGCCATCCGCCGCGATGCGCGCAGCGTCGGCGGTGTGTTCGACATGGCCGGCCGGCAAGTAAGGCGAGGTGATCAGCAGCGCGCCGTCGTTGTCCTGGCTCAGTTTTACGTCGGCGAAGGGCTGCCAGAGATCGTGGCCCTGACGCCAGGCAATACCGCCGGTTTCCGAACTGCCGAAGATTTCCGTCGGCCATTGATGCAAGCGTTGGTGCAGGCTTTGTGCGGCGTCTGCCGGCAGTGCGCCGCCAGAGGAAAATACCCGGCGCACCGCGCTCAAGGCCGGCCAGTCGAGGTTGTCGCCCATGCGTTTGAGCAGCGCCGGGCTGGCGACCCAGGCAAAGGCCGGGTGCTCGCGGCTGGCGCGTTGCAGGTCTTCCGGAAAGGCCAGTTGCTTGCGCACGAACGAGCGCCCGGCGCACAGTGGCCACAGCACCCGAAACAGCAGGCCGTAAATGTGTTGAGTCGCCACGCTGCCGATGATGCAGGCCGGGCCCAGGTCGGCGCCCCACAGTTGCTCCAGTGCTTCAACTTCGTTGACCAGTTGGCGCAGGGTTTTGTCGATGCGCTTGGGTTCGCCGCTGGAGCCGGAAGTGCACAGGCTCAGCGAGCAACAATCCAGGTCCAGTGCCGCGGCGCTGAGGGGGAGCACGTTGAAGTCGGTCAGGTGCGCGTCATCGGGCTGATCGGTCAGCCACAGGTCGACTTCGCTCGACCAGCGCTGGCGGGTCTGGGCTTGCAGATCGGTCGGCAACAAGACACTGACGCCGGCACGCCAGGCACCGAGCAGGGCGACTGCCAGGTCGGCGGCGTCTTCAAGGTGCACGGCAATGCGCCGCACACCCTTGGCTTGCAGGCCGGCGGCCAGGGTCAGGGCCTGTGTGCACAGTTGTGCGTGATTCAGCGGTGGTTCGGCCGTTACGGCACGATCCGCTTCAGCCTTGAGCAACAGGTGCTCAAGTTTTATCCAATTCATGGGCGGCCTCGTACCCGTTGTCGTATTAGCCATTCAATGGCAAACATCAGGCCTATCAATCCGTAGGAAATCAGGCCGGTGTATAACATCCACCAGCTCAGCGGCGCCCACAGTGTCAGGGCGGCAGCACACAAACCGTTGCAGAGAAAGAAAACGCTCCAGGCGATGGTCACCTGGCGGGTGTAACGAACGCCTTTGGCCGGCAGGTGCGGTTCACGCAGACGGGCAATGCGTTCGACCATGGGCGGGCCGTATATCAGGCTGAGCCCGAACAGCGCCAGCATGAAACCGCTGATCAGCACCGGATACCAGCGCAACAGCTCCGGGCTGTCGAACAACGCCAGCAACAGGCAGAACACGATCGCCACCGTGGCCATCCACTGGCTGCCGGGTCGTTGCCGTCCGGTCAGTGCGCGGGCCAGCCAAAGGCCGCCCAGCAGCAATCCGAACTGCCACGGGGCGAAGTGCTCCATGCCGAAATACACCGCAAAGGGGTACAGCAGGCCCGCCAGCAGCAGGCCGAGGCCAATCAATCGGCTCATGCGGCCGGTTGAACCAGACGGTAGACCGCCTCGACCACGTCGCTGACGGTGCGCACCGATTTGAATTCTTCGGCGGCGATTTTCTTGCCGGTCTCACGTTTGATGTGATCGATCAGGTCGACCGCGTCGATGCTGTCGATTTCCAGGTCCTGGTACAGGTTGGATTCGAGGCTCACACGCTGGGGGTCCAGTTCGAACAGCTCAACCAAGGCATCGCGCAGGGTGTTGAAAATGTCGTCACGAGTTTGCATGGTCCGGTCTCAAGCTGCCTGTTTTGCAGTGACGAACGCCGCAAGGCTCGCCACGTTGCTGAAGTGATTACGAGTGTCCTTGTCATCGGCGTCGATTTTGATGCCGTATTTTTTCTGGATCGCCAGGCCGAGTTCCAGGGCGTCTACCGAGTCCAGGCCCAGGCCTTCGCCAAACAGCGTCAGGTCGTCGCCGATGTCCTGGGCGCTCATGTCCTCGAGGCCGAGGGCTTCGATGATCAGGTCCTTTATTTCCAGCACCAGGTTCTTAGTGTGCAGATCGCTCATCTTCGGCGAGCTCCTTAATGAAGTAAGAATGCAAATAGTCGTTGAGCTTGCGCGAGGCCTGTGGAGGCGGGCCCTGCGCGGCGAAGGCCTGTGGGTCTATATCGGCCCCGACACGGAAACTGAAGTGCACGCGCCGTTTGGGGATCCGATACCAGGGCTCGGCCTTGGTCAATGTGGTCGGGCTGACCTTGATAACGACCGGGGTGAGGATTTTCGCACCCCGCAGCGCTATTGCCGCAGCCCCCCGATGAAAGGCCGGCGCCTGGCCCGGTTGGGTGCGGGTGCCTTCGGGAAAGATGATCAGGGTCTGGCCGTTTTTCAGTGCGTCGGCGGCGGCATCGAGCATCTCCATGCTGCCGTCGTTGCTGATGTAGTCGGTGCGGCGCAACGGGCCACGGGTGAACGGGTTTTCCCACAGGCTTTGCTTGACCACGCAGTTGCTGTGGCGCACCAGGCCGATCAGGAACACCACGTCGATCAGCGACGGGTGATTGGCAATGATCATTTGCCCCGGACGGCCGAGTTTTTCCGCGCCTTGAATGTCGTAGGTCAGCACCCCGACACGGGTCATGAACCGGACGAAGAACCAGAAGCAACGACTGACGGTTTGCCGCGCGCGCAAGCGGTGGGTCTGGGCATCGCCCGGCAGGCAGCCCAGCAGCGGGAAAATCACCAGGCGCAGGCACATGCCGCCCACCCCGAACAGGGTAAAGCTTGCGGCGGTGGCCAGCAGGCGCCAGTAGTAGGCGTCGCGGTTTTTCTCGGTCACAGGTTGCGTTGCCAGGTCCATACACGATTTTTCCAGGCATGTTGGCAGGTGGTTTGCTGGCCCAGCAGCGTAGGCAATAGATTCAGCGCATGGGGCCAGCGAGCGTTGGACAACGCAACCGCGGGGCTGTTCAGGGACAGCTGCCAGTCATTTCCGGGGGTGACCAGCAGGCCGACGGCATAGGGGAAGGGCACATCGTCGATCCAGGTCGAGTAGGCCTGGGGCGGTTGCTCTTCGGTGATGATCACCAATACCGCGGACGCGCCTTCCTTCAGCAGTGCCGCAGCCTCCAGCATGCCATGCTCCAGGCCATCGCCTGCCGCAGCCAGGGCCGTCATTTCGCTGGTTTCGCCGCGCATGATCGACCACAGGCCGATGATCGCGTTGTGCACGGAAAGGCTGAAATGGGTCGGCGACAGCGGCTGGTCGGTGGCCAGGTCGCTGAGAATGTCGAGGGTGCGAGGGGTTTCGCCATGACGGGAAATAAAGACCAATGGCAGGTCCTGGCGACCTTCGGCCAATGGCCAGCCGACGCTGAACGCCATGCGTGCCAGTCGGCTGAGTCGACGGCGCTGCATGGCTGGCAGAAATGACACGTCGGGGGCCGCATCGCTGACCGGCAACACAACCGGCTGTTGGCTCCAGACCTGCCAATCGTCCACGCTTTCGAGCCCCGGGGCCCACGCGCGCCACTGGGCGATGTTGAAATTGATCACAGACATTCATCCCGCCCTTGCGGGCTTGCTTGACGCAGTGACTGGCTGAAAGCCACGACTCACTTGCGTGGCGCCTGGCGCCGAGTGGCGAGCATTATCCCGGTGCGACCAACGCGTAGCAAATACTGGTTACATTTTGCTCAATGATAAGGGATCGGCAGTGCATGAAAAATCTCATGTTTGACAATGATTCACATTGTCGAGGGGCCGTCTGTCGGTTCTGTCTTCGCGCCATGGGCCTTTTGCGGCTTTTTCAGCGAGAGATATCGGCTGACCGGGCGGTCCCTGTCTCTGCGAGGTAGCGAAGCACTGCCGAGGACCACTACACTCGGTCATTCTTTGATACACGGAGGTTTAGACATGCGGCGCGTGGTGTTCAATCAGAAAGGTGGTGTGGGCAAATCCAGCATTGCCTGCAATCTGGCGGCGGTCAGTGCCAGCGAGGGTTACCGTACCCTGTTGGTGGATCTCGATGCCCAGGCCAACTCCACTCAGTACCTGACGGGACTCACCGGCAACGACATCCCGATGGGTATTGCCGACTTCTTCAAGCAAACCCTGTCTTCCGGGCCGTTCGCGAAAAAGAATCAGGTCGATATCTACGAAACCCCGTTCGATAACCTCCATGTCATCACCGCCACGGCCGAACTGGCAGACCTGCAGCCAAAGCTTGAGGCCAAGCACAAGATCAACAAGCTGCGTAAGTTGCTCGAAGAGCTCGATGAGGATTACGACCGAATTTACCTCGACACGCCGCCGGCGCTGAATTTTTATGCGGTTTCTGCGCTGATTGCCGCTGATCGTGTGTTGATCCCCTTCGATTGCGACAGTTTCTCGCGTCAGGCGCTCTATGGCCTGCTGGCGGAAATAGAAGAGTTGAAGGAAGACCACAACGAGGGTCTCGAAGTCGAAGGCATCGTGGTCAACCAGTTCCAGGCCCGGGCCAGCCTGCCCCAGCAAATTCTCGACGAACTGATTGCCGAAGGCTTGCCGGTATTGCCGGTGTACCTGGCCAGCTCAGTGCGCATGCGCGAATCCCATCAGGCCAATACGCCGCTGATTCATCTCGATCCACGGCACAAGCTGACGCAACAGTTCGTTGAGTTGCATAGCCTGCTGGAAAACGCCTGATTCTTTCTGATTGCAAAAAAACCTGTGGGAGCGAGCCTGCTCGCGATGAGGGCTTCACATTCAACGTCTTTGTTGACTGATCCAGCGCCATCGCGAGCAGGCTCGCTCCCACATTGGGTATTCGGGGTCTTTCAGATTCCTTGACTGCGCAACCAACTCATCAGCTGCGGCAACGGGAACGCCCCGCTCTGGCGGGCGACTTCCCGGCCGTTCTTGAACAGGATCAGGCTCGGAATCGAGCGAATGCCCAACTGCGCCGACAGTTGCTGGTTCGCCTCACTGTCCAGCTTGGCCAGTCGACACTTGCCCGCCAATTGCCCGGCCGCCTGCTCGAACACCGGTGCAAAGGACTTGCACGGCCCGCACCAGTCCGCCCACACGTCCACAAGCAACGGTAAATCGCCCTTGATCTGGCTGGCGTAGTCGCCTTGTTTCAGCTCAAACGGTTTATTCAGCAGAACCTCGGACTTGCAGCGACCGCATTTGGGGTGGTCATTCAGGCGTTCGGCCGGGATACGGTTGAGGCCGTTGCAGTGGGGGCAGGGGATGAGGAGTGGGTCGGTCATGAGCGTGGTCCTGTATAGAAGCCGATAATTCCTAGTTGGAGACGTTTGCTCACCTTTTCAATCTCATACTCTCCGGCGACGAAACTAGGCTGAGTCGCACTGAGCGAGGACCGCTGGTCTGCTCAGGAATATCGCAACTTGCGATATTTTCGATCTGAGATTAACTTCCCATAGCAAAATGCGATAAGGATGTTGCATGCATGTTCTCACCGAAAAAAGAGTACGCGAAGCCAAGGCCAAATGGCCAATGGCAGCCAGCGCGCTGGATCATTGGTATCAATTGGCCAAAGGAAGCAATCCGTCTGACTTTGCGGCGATGAGAGCCACATTTCCTGCGGTCGACAAGGTGGGTGAATTTCATGTTTTCGATATCGGTGGCAACAAATTGCGGCTGATAGCTTTTGTCAGATATCGATCGCAGAAGCTTTATATCAAGTGTGTGCTGGACCACCGTGAATATGATCGCGGCAAATGGAAGGAGATAGGAACATGAGTATCCTGATCAAAAGAGCTGCCGAGCACTGGGAGTTTGTCTCACCGCTTCTTCGGAAACCGAAAAGCGAAGATGACTATGACATGCTGGCACAGGCGCTGGACGAGTTGCTCGAGATGACCGGCGATGATGAGTCCCACCCGCTGATGAGCCTGGTGGATATCATCGGTGACTGGATTGAGGAGTGGGATCATAAGCATCACCCGATGCCGAAGCCTGGCGGGGTCGAGGTTCTTGGCTACTTGATGCGTGAGCACGGCCTGAGCCAGAGCGACCTGCCGGGCGTCGGCGCTCAGTCTGTCGTTTCCGAGATCCTGAGCGGCAAGCGCCAGCTCAACGTGCGTCAGATCCGCTGGCTGGCCGAGCGCTTTGGTGTGTCGGCGGAGGTCTTTATCTGACACGTCTCACGACGAGCAACTGATCTCCAGATGCTTGCCCCATTCCGGTGGCCGTTCGGCGTAGCTTTCCATCCCCGGTTGCTCCTCGAACGGCTTGCTCAGCACCGCGTGCAGGCGCCGGACTTCCGAGTAATCGCCACGTTCGGCGGCATCGATAGCCTTTTGCGCCAGGTAGTTACGCAGGACGTACAGCGGGTTGACCGCATGCATCCGGGCACGGCGTTGTTCCTGATTCAGCTCGCCTTCCCGGGCTACCCGGGCGATGTACCGCTCGCCCCAGGCATCGAAACCCTTGAGGTCGACGAAGTCATCGCGCAAACGGGCGACGGCCGCTTCCGGTGATTCTTCACCCAGGCGGCGGAAGAACAGGCTGTAATCCACGCCGCTGTTTTGCATCAGTTGCAGCAGATGCTCCAGCAGTTTCTGGTCATCGTCTTCGGCCGTGGTCAGGCCGAGGCGGCGACGCATCAGGTCGAGGTAATGGGTCTGGAACAGCGGCAGGTACAGCCCCAGTGTTTCGCGCAGGGCCTCGACGCTGATGAACGGCGTCAGGGCCTGCGCCAGGGCGCTGAGGTTCCATTGACCGATGGGCACCTGGTTGCTGAAGGAGTAACGGCCCTGGTCATCGGAGTGGTTACAGATGAAGTTGGCGTCGAAGTCGTCGAGGAAGGCGAACGGGCCGAAGTCGAAGGTGATGCCCAGGATCGACATGTTGTCGGTGTTCATCACCCCGTGGCAAAAGCCGTACGCCTGCCACTTGGCGATCAGTTCGGCGTTGCGCTCGACGATCTCGCGGAACATGGCCAGATAGGGTTCCGGTTGTTCCAGGCACTCGGGAAAGTGCATGGCGAGGATGTGATCGCCCAGTTCTTTCTGCTGCTCGGGACGCTTGGTGTAGTAGAAATATTCGAAGTGCCCGAAGCGTACATGGCTCGGTGCCAGGCGCAAGACCATGGCTGCGCGTTCCTGTTTCTCGCGCCAGACCGGTGTATCGGAGCCGATCACGCACAGCGCCCGGGTGGTCGGGATGTTCAGGGCGTACAGGGCTTCGGAGGCGAGGAATTCACGGATCGACGAACGCAGCACGGCCCGTCCGTCGCCCATGCGCGAGAAGGGCGTCTGGCCGGCGCCTTTGAGATGCAGGTCCCAATGTTCGCCGGCCTCGTTGTACACCTCGCCCAGCAATAATCCACGACCGTCGCCCAGTTGCGGGTTGTAGGAGCCGAACTGATGACCGGAGTAGACCATCGCCCTCGGAATGGCATCGGCCCAGAGTTTGTGGCCGCTGAACAACTCGGCGAACTCTTGGGTTTCGGCGACGGCCGGGTCGAGGTCCAGTAGCGCCATAGCGGCAGGGCTGGCCACGACCAGGCGCGGGTTGTCGATGGGCTCGGGCAACACATGGGCGGAAAACGCGTCGCCCAGGCGGTCGAAGCGATTATCGAAAGTCAGTTCGTCGAGGGCTTTCAAAGGCCGTCTCCAGCAGAATGTCCGAGCATTCTGCTGGGGAATGGCCGGTTAGTCGAGTTTGGCGGCGGGCGGCTCTTGCTGCGGTTTGCCATCAACGGGCGACGCGGTGGTTTTGGTTTCCGGCTCGATCGGCACCAACTTGTATTCCTGACCGTGGAGGTTCTTGAGGTAGACCTCCATCTGCCGGAACGAGATGTTGATGTGCTGTTTCTTGAACTCGCGGTTGATGAAGCGGTTGACTTCATCGATCACCGGGTTGCGGTCGCCGAGATCGCGCACGTGCATGCGCAATTCGTGGTCAAGGGTACTTTCACCAAAGTTCAGGAAGTACACATGCGGTTCCGGATCCTTCAGCACGCGGGGGTTATCGCGGGCCGCTTTCAACAGCAGTTCTTTGACCAGGTCCAGGTCCGATCCGTAATCGACGCCAAGCTTGAGGGTGACCCGGGTGATGGTGTCGGTCAGCGACCAGTTGATCAATTGCCCGGTAATGAACGTTTTGTTCGGGACAATGATGTCCTTGCGGTCGAAGTCGGTGATGGTCGTGGCGCGGATGCGGATTTTGCTCACCGTCCCCGACAGGTTGCCGATGGTGATGGTGTCGCCGATCCGCACCGGGCGCTCGAACAGGATCATGATGCCGGAGATGAAGTTGGCGAAGATCTCCTGCATACCGAAACCGAGGCCGACCGAGAGTGCCGCCACCAGCCATTGCAACTTGTCCCAACTCACGCCAAGGGTCGACAGGGTCGAGACGAAACCGACGCCAGCGATCACATAGGACAGCAGCGTGGTGGTGGCGTAGGCGCTGCCCTGGGCCAGGTTGAGTTTCGACAGCACCAACACTTCCAGCAGGCCCGGCAAGTTACGCGCCAGGGCAAAGGTGATGCCGATGATGATCAGCGCGCCGAGCATGTCGCCGATGCTGATCGGTACCATGCTCATGTTGGCGCCGGTGCCGCTGGTGTATTCGTAGAGGGTGATGTTGTCCAGGTACGAGAACACGGTGATCAGGTCGGCCCAGACCCAATACAGCGCTGCGATGAAGCCGCCGAGCAGTGCCAGGCGGATCAGGCGCAGGGACTGTTCGTTGACCTTCTCGATGTCCATGGTCGGTTCTTCGATGACCGCTTCGCCGTCGCCGGCCTCTTTGGCGGCCTGACGTTTGGCCAGGGCGCGCTGGTAGGCCAGACGCCGGGCGGCCACGCTGAGGCCGCGTACGAAGGTGGCCTCGATCACCAGCCAGAACATCAGCAGGTACAAGGTGTTGATCAAGCGGTCGCTGAGTTTCAGCGCGGTGTAGTAGTAGCCGAAGCACACGGCGACGAACAGAGCGACCGGCAGGGCCGTGAACAGAATCCCCACCGCTTTGCGGAACAGCGAGGCGTTTTCATGGGTCGGGCTGCCGATCAGCAGGCGGCTGAGCAGCAAGGTCATCAGGGCGTAGCAGATCAGCACCACCGGCATGCCGAGCACGTCATCGGCCAGCGCCGCCGGTTGCAGTTCGGCCACGGCCACGACTGTCACCAGAGCCATGACGACCATGCCCAGTCGACGGATCCAGCCGCGCAGGAACTCGACCTGGGGCTTTTCCCAGCGGAAGTGCAGTTCCGCCACACCGCGCGGCGCGAGGATGCGATAGGCGGTATAGAACACCAGCCAGGCCCCGGCCATTTGCAGCAGCGCCGCGCCCATATTGGCGTTCTGCCCGCGGGCGTCGATTTGCAGCGCCAGGCCGCACAAGCCCAGGCCCAGCGAAACCGGCATGGCCAGCAGGATATTGATCAGGATCGCCTGAGGCGTGTGCCACTGGCTGTCGCGCTTGAAGTGGCCGATGTCCTGGTGAACCTTGTTCAGGCGGGCGTACAGATTTTTGCGTCGCCACAGCAGGGCACCGATCAGCAGCGCCAGTGGCAGGAACAGCAGCGGCCGCTGGGTCAGTCCATCGGTCAGTTCGCTCAGGCTTGAGGCCAGCGGCAGGCTGTCGACCTGGCGTTGCAGACGCTCCGGTACGCTGCGTATCCATTCGAGGTCCAGCGGTTTGTTGCTGGGAATCCAGAACATCTGCTCATCCAGCGTCGCCCGCAGGCTTTGCGCGGTGCTGAGCAGTTGCTTCTGATTCAGTTGCAGCGTGATCGATTCATTGAGCACCGCGCTCAGCTCGCGGTTCAGGCGTTCCAGCAGGTCGGCGCGGGTCGTGGCCAGTTCCAGCAGGCTTTTGCGCAGTTGCGGGGTGACTTGCTCGGGCGTTTGGGTCGACAGCAAGTTGTCGACATAGGTGGCCGGGTTGCTGAGCAGTTCCCGTTGCTGGCTGACTTCGAATTGATACAGGCGGATGTCGGCGATCTGGTCGGCCAGATTGCGGTCGACCCTCAGGCGCGGCAGGGCCTGTTTCTGTTTGTAGAGGATCTTCGACAGCAGCAGGCTGCCCTTGAGCACGTTGATTTGCTCGTCCAGGGCCGAATCGCTCTGGGTCAGGCTGTCCAGTTGTTGCTTGGTCTGCAGGTTCTGCTGGGTGACCTCATTGAGGCGGTCAGTGCTTTTGAGCAAGTAGTCGGAAAGCTTCAGGTTGGCCGCGCTTTCGGTGGCCAGCAGGCTGCTGCCCCCCGCCTTCTGCGCTTCGATGGATTGCTGCGTCACCGTTTCCTGGGATTGGGCCAGGCGCTTCTGGTTGATCAGGCTTTGCAGGTCCTGAATTTCCTGGTCGAGACGGTCGGAGCGTTCCGAGAGCAGGTCATGCTGGCTGTTGCCCAGGTCTTGCAGTTGGGTGTTGCCGGCCAGTTCCTGGCGTCGCAGCGGGATCAGGGCGTTCAGTGCCGCCTGCTCGGCATTCAACTGGTCGCGTTGTTCGGCGCTCAACGTCTTGCCGCTGTCCTTGCCGGTCTTGAGGATGTTGTTGATCTGCTGAATGCGCGTCTGGCTGGCTGAAATCTCCGCCTGGGCGCGCTCGGGGCGGGTCTGGGCGGTAATGATCAGGGTATTGGCGTCGCCCAGGGCTTTTTGCAGATCGCTTTGCTGGGTCGAGCGATCGGTCAGCATTTGCTCAAGTTGCTGAATCGACTCTTTGGTAAAGCGTTGCGCCACCGGTACCACGCTGCTGGCCTTGAGGCGCGCCAGCTCGCGCTGGTTTTCGATGGTCTGTTTGGGCGCGGTGGCCAGCTGCTGCTTGAGATCGCTGAGCTTCTGCTCGTAATCACGCCGGTTGTTGAGCTGTGTCAGCGTGTTTTGCAGGACCGATTGCAGGGCCTTTTGATCGGCTTCCGGCAGTTTGCGGTCGGCGATTTTGTCCAGGCTCGCTTGCACGGCTTCGCGGGACGGCGGTTCGGCGGCTTGTAACGTACCGACGGAGAGGCTCAGGCCCAGAAGGACCATGACAAAAAAGGTGCGCAGGCTTGACATAGAGACCGATCAAAAAGCGAAACGAAGAGTGGAGTTTAGAGGAAGAGGCCCGGACCCGGGCGACTTCCTTCGGGGAATCTGACGCCCACTTTGGCGATCTTGTTCCCGTCCATGACGGCGACGGTCCAAATGGTGTTGTTCCATTCCACCTGGTCGCCGACGATGGGGGCGCCACCGACTTTCTGGGCGATGAAGTGCCCCAGGGACATGTCCGGATCGATGCCGTCGACTTTCAACCCGTACAGGGCGGCAACCGCGGCCAACTGGGCATCTCCTTCGAGTACGAAGTCGCCGAAGAAGCGCAAATCGAGACCGCGTTGCGGTGCCTGGCTGAACAGTTTTCCGAGGGCCGGAAGGTTGTGTTCATGGCCGATGACACAGAGCAAATCATCGACTTCGAGCACCGTACTACCCGACGGATGGAGCAGTTGCTGGCCACGAAACAGGGCCGCGATACGGGTGCCCTCGGGCATTTTCAGTTCGCGAAGGGGCGAGCCGATGCACCATTTCTCGGCACCGAGGCGATAAATGAACAGCTCCCACTCGCTGGTGACGTGCACTTCCAGGGCCGAGCGGGAGATCGGCGCGGGCTCCGGCGGTACGGTCACTTTCAACAGCTTCGCCACCCACGGCAGGCTGGTGCCCTGCACCAGCAGCGAAACGAGCACGATGAAGAACGCCAGATTGAAGTAGAGCTGGGCGTTGGGCAGACCGGCCATCAGCGGGAACACTGCCAGAATGATCGGCACCGCGCCGCGCAAGCCGACCCAGGAAATGAACGCCTTTTCGCGGCCGTGGAACGCCTTGAACGGCAGCAGGCCGAGCACCACCGACAGCGGCCGGGCAAACAGAATCATCCACAGCGCCAGGCCCAGTGCCGGCAGTGCAATCGGCAGCAGGTCATGGGGCGTGACCAGCAGTCCCAGTACCAGGAACATGCCGATCTGTGCCAGCCAGGCCATGCCGTCGAGCATGTGCAGGATGCCGTGGCGACTGCGCACCGGGCGGTTGCCGATCACCAGGCCGCACAGGTACACCGCCAGGAACCCGCTGCCATGCAGGGCGTTGGTCAGGGCAAACACCACCAGACCGCCGGCGATGACCAGGATCGGATACAGACCGGTGGCCAGATTGATGCGGTTGACCAATTGCAGCATGAGCCAGCCGCCCGCCAGGCCAATGAAGCCGCCGATGCCGAACTCGCGCACCAGGTGGGTCAGCAGGCTCCAGTGCAGGCCGGTCTGGCCGCTGGCGAGCATGTCGATCAGGGTCACGGTGAGGAACACCGCCATCGGGTCGTTGCTGCCGGATTCTATTTCCAGGCTTGCCGTCACCCGTTCGTTCAGGCCTTTGCCGCCCAACAGCGAAAACACCGCCGCGGCGTCGGTAGAGCCGACGATGGCGCCGATCAACAGGCCTTGGATCAGGTTCAGGTTGAACAACCAGGCGGCGGCCATCCCGGTCAGCCCGGTGGTGATCAACACGCCGATGGTCGCCAGCGATAACGCGGGCCACAACGCCACACGGAAACTCGAGACTCGGGTGCGTAACCCGCCGTCGAGCAGGATCACGGCCAACGCGAGGTTGCCGACCAGATAGGCCGTCGGGTAATTGTCGAAAATAATGCCGCCGCCATCGACGCCGGCGGTCATGCCGACGGCCAGGATGATCACCAGAATCGGGATGCCGAGGCGCGACGAAAGTGAGCTCACCAGAATGCTCGCACCTACCAGCAACGCGCCGATCAAGAACAGGCTGTTGATGGTCGTCGCATTCAAAGGCAGTACTCCGGAAAGCTGAGAGGCGGGCACAAACTGACCATGCAGTCTGCGTGCCAGCGATTCTAACCTGTTGAAATGTGATGCTGTCAAAAAGCTTTTTAAACGCAGAACCCTGCAGGAGCAAGCTTGCTCGCGATGGATGTCAACGATTACGCGGGCTGTCTGGAAGAACGCGTAATCGTTGACCATCATCGCGAGCGAGCTCGCTCCTACAGGGAGCGGTTACAGGCTAAAGCGTCCGACCATGGTATTCAGATCCACCGCCAGCCGCGACAGCTCGCTGCTCGCCGCGCTGGTCTGGTTGGCGCCGGTGGCCGATTGCACCGACAGGTCTCGGATGTTCACCAGGTTGCGGTCCACTTCACGGGCCACCTGCGCCTGTTCTTCTGCGGCGCTGGCGATCACCAGGTTGCGCTGGTTGATTTCGACGATGGCGC
Source organism: Pseudomonas sp. TE12234 (assembly GCF_054061835.1). Lineage (NCBI taxonomy): Bacteria > Pseudomonadati > Pseudomonadota > Gammaproteobacteria > Pseudomonadales > Pseudomonadaceae > Pseudomonas > Pseudomonas sp. TE12234. The sequence goes on along the minus strand of NZ_JBSSEP010000003.1, from coordinate 13,737 downwards.
TGTTGATGGTGTCCAGCGACATTCCGGCACCACGGGCGATGTTCAGGGTCGACTCGGCGCGCTCGGTGCTGTTGCGCATCGAATCCACCGCGTGCTCGGTGCCGCTCTGGATGCTGCCGATCATGCGTTCGATTTCGCTGGTCGACTGTTGGGTGCGATGGGCCAGGGCCCGTACTTCGTCCGCCACCACGGCAAACCCGCGACCGGCTTCACCCGCACGGGCCGCTTCGATCGCGGCGTTCAACGCCAGCAGGTTGGTCTGATCGGCCAGCCCGCGAATCACATCCAGCACCTTGCCGATGTCGCGGGACTCATTGGCCAGGTCGCCGATCAGGGTCGCGGTGCTTTGCACGTCGGCGCTCATGCGTTCGATGGCGCTGACGGTTTCCTGCACCAGGTCGCGGCCATCCCCGGCAGAAGCGGTGGCACTCTGCGAGGCTTCGGAGGTGCTGACGGCGTTGCGCGCGACTTCTTCCACGGCACTGGTCATTTCGTTGACCGCGGTGGCGGCCTGCTCGATCTCGTTATTCTGCCGGGTCAGGCCGCGAGCGCTTTCGTCGGTGACGCTGTTGAGTTCTTCAGCGGCCGAGGCCAGTTGCGTGGCCGAGCCGGAAATCCGCTGCAGGGTGTCGCGCAGTTTGTCCTGCATCTTTGCCATCGCCGCCAGCAAGCGACCAGCCTCGTCCTCGCCGTCGACCGTGATCGGGCGAGTCAGGTCGCCTTCGGCGATGCTTTCGGCGGCACCCAGGGCATTGGCGATGGGTTTGGTGATGCTGTTGGTCAGCAACCAGGCGAGGGCCAGGGTCAGTGCGGTGGCGGCCACCAGCAAGGCGATGACCAGATCGAACGCCGAATCATATTGATCGGCGGCCTGCTGGTTGGTGTCGTGGGTCTGCTGGGTATTGATTTCCAGCAGTCGGTTCAACACAGCGTTCACGGCCTCGGCGTTGTTGAGCAAATCGGTGTTGAGCAGTGTGCGCAGCTCATCGACCTGATTGTTGCGCGACAGGGTCTTCATCCGGTCTTCGATCTGGCGGTATTGCCCCAGCAACTGCACGTATTGGTCGTAGGCTGCGCGTTCCTGCGGGCTGGCGATCAGTTTTTCATAGGTCGCTTGTGCGGCGCGGATCTGCTGGTTGCGCGTCTCCAGCAATTCCATGGTTTTCTGCTGGACGTCCGGTTCGCGATTGACCAGCAAGCGATACGACAGCACGCGCAGGCGCAAGGTGAGTTGGGTGAACTCATCGAGGCTCTGGATGCTCGGCACGCTGTTCAAGGTGATTTCTTCGGCGGCGCCACGGATCTTGCTCATCTGATTCAAGGCAAACACCCCCAGAATCATCATCAAGCCGCCGATCAGGGCGAAGCTGAGGAACGCCCGTGGAGCAATATTCATATTTCGAAGGGACATGGCGGGTACCAAAATGAGCGCGTCCGTGCGGGGCTGAGGCTGCTGTATGGATGACATATCGGTCATGCGCCTCAAGTCTTGAGCCGCTACGCGGTTTTTGCCGCTAACCGGTCGTTCTCTGTAGGAGCGAGCCTGCTCGCGATGGACGGCAACGATTACGCGGGCTGTCTGGAAGAACGCGTAATCGTTGACCAGCATCGCGAGCGAGCTCGCTCCTGCATAAAGGCGGGCGACGAAGTGCAGGAACCAGATGAGCCAATCACAGTCTTTAAAACTCGCGAGGACAGTCGCCGTCAGGAAAATCAAGGCTTTGCGCCCGTATAACCCTGGCATCCACCGTGACTTTTCTTTATCGTACGCGCCCTTTGAAAAACCCCGGAAAATCAAAATGTTGGAAGCATCCCTAAGCCAATTGGAACAACTGGTCAGCGACCTGGTGCAACAGAACCAGAGCTTGCTCAGCACCAACCAGGCCCTGAGCGCAGAACTGGCCCAGGCCAAAGATGAAAACGAAAGCCTGCAACTGAGCCTGATGGAGCAGGAAGAGAAGCAGGGCGCCACCGCGGCACGCATCCAGGCCCTGGTTGAGCGCGTCAGCGCAGGCCCAGTCAGCGCATGAGTTACAACGCCGCAGGGGTAAGAGTCATCTCGATTCTGGGGGAGGACTATTCGATCAAGGCGCCAGCCGGGGAAGAGCAAACCCTGCTGGACGCTGCAATGATGCTGAAGGCTGCCCTGGCCGACACCAAAAGAAAGTACCCGACGCTGATCGGCGACCGCCTGCTGGTGCTGGCCGCGATGAATCTGTGTTCGCAGCAGATCGAAATGCAGAAGCAACACAAGCTCGAACTCGACCGTTACCAAGAGCAAGTCAGCGCCACGGTTGAAGTGATCTCCAAGACGATCAATCAGGCCTGATCGGCTTTGCGCACAACCAAAGAATAGATTGTCGATTTGTTTGTATACAATCGGCACGGCTGTTGCAGTGTTTCAGCCTCTTATTCTTTGGGGGTGCACCATGCAGTTCTGGCGACGCAGTATTCAATGGCAGTTGATCCTGAGCATGGGCACCGCCCTGCTGGTCAGCATTCTGATTGTGGTTGGCATTTATACCCTGGTGGTCAACCGCCTCGCCGAGCGCTATCTGGTCGAGCAGGCGCTGCCGTCGAGCATCGAGGCGATGCGCAACGATATCGAGCGGATCCTCGTTCAACCCCTCACCGCCGCCAAGGACATCGCCAGCAACAGCATGGTGCGCGACTGGCTGGCCGGGGGTGAAAACAGTGCCCAGACCCCAGCATTCGTGAACTATCTGGAAGGCATTCGCGCCGAGCACAAAGCCTTTACCGCGCTGATTGTCGGGGGCGCTTCCAGCCACTACTACACCGAGAAAGGCCTGGATCGCACCCTCAGCCGTTCCAACCCCAAGGACGCCTGGTTCTATTCTTTTCTCGATAGCAACCAGCCGCGCACCCTCAATATCGACAACGACACGGCCACCGGAGAGTTGGCGCTTTTCATTGATCTCAAGGTCGAGCAGGCCGGCAAGGTCGTGGGCGTTGCCGGGCTTGGCCTGAGCATGAAAGAGCTGTCGGAGCTGATCCACAATTTCAGCTTCGGTGAGCGCGGCAAGGTCTATCTCGTGCGTTCCGACGGTTTGATCCAGGTCCATCCCGAGGCGCAGTTCAGCGGCAAACGCACCCTGGTCGAGCAGATTGGCGCGTCAGCCGCCCAAGCAGTGATGGGTCAACTGTCTACCTCCAAAGCTGGTGCCACCCACAGCCGTTTCCAGCGTGACGGCGAAGATTTTCTCGCGTTGAGCCTGCCGCTGCGGGATCTGGGCTGGACCCTGGTGGCCGAAGTGCCACAGTCGCAGATCTACGCTGAAGCCCGTCGCGCCCTGTGGATGAGCAGCGGCATCGGCCTGGCGGTGGCGCTGGTGTGCCTGTTGCTGGTGGTGTTGCTGGCCCGTGGGCTGGTCAGACCGATTCGTCAGGTAACAGCGGCATTGGTGGCCATTGGTAGCGGCGGTGGAGATTTGACCCATCGGCTGGATGCCAGTCGCGCTGATGAGCTGGGTGATCTGGCTCGCGGTTTCAATCGGTTTCTCGACAGTCAGCGCGACATGATTGGCGAAGTGCTGACCACCAGCGACCAATTGCGCACAGCGGTCGGTCAGGTGGCACGGGTGGTGGATAACACGGCCGAGCGCTCCGGGCGTCAGCAGGAAATGACTGACATGGTCGCCACGGCGGTCCATGAAATGGGCCTGACTGTGCAGGAAATCGCACAGAACGCCGGCAACGCGGCGCTCGCCTCGCAAAATGCGCGGGATGAGGCGATGCAGGCGCGGGAAGTGGTGGGCGGGTCCATTCGGCACATCGAAAGCATGTCCGATGAGATCGGCGTTGCAGCCAGCGCAGTGGGCGAGCTGGCCGATCAGGTGGCGTCGATCGATCAGGTGCTGGCGGTGATTCGCGGGATTTCCGAGCAGACCAATTTGCTGGCGCTGAACGCCGCCATCGAAGCGGCGCGGGCCGGCGACATGGGGCGTGGATTCGCCGTGGTGGCCGATGAAGTACGCACCCTGGCGCGGCGTACGCAGACGTCGACCGACGAGATTCAGCAGATGATCGGCAGCCTCAAGCAAGGCGCGGAGAACGCGGTGTCGTCGATGCACTCCGGGCAGGCCGCGACCGGCACCGGGGTTGAGTCGAGCCAGCGCACCGGGGCGTCGTTGACTGCGATTACCGGGCAGGTCGAGCGCATCAGCGACATGAACCACCAAGTGGCGACGGCCACGGAAGAGCAGTCGGCGGTGACCGAAGAGATCAACCGCAACGTGCAGGGCATCTCCGATCTGGCGCGGGCGACGGCGGGGGAGGTCAGGGCGTGTCGAGAGGACTGTCAGACGCTGCAGCGGTTGGCGGATGATTTGGCGCGGCAGATGGGTGGGTTCAAACTCAGTTGATGTGTTGACTGTGGTGACGCCTTCGCGGGCAAGCCCGCTCCCACAGGGTTTGTGTGTTGAACACAGGTTTTGTGAACAACAGGAATTCCTGTGGGAGCTGGCTTGCCAGCGAATGGATGTCAGCTACAGCACAAGGCGTGGATCAGAACCACTCATCCTGCATGCCCAGGCAAACATCATCCCGGGCCTCAAGAATCGCCAGTTCATGATGGCAAGCCGGCACTTCCCAGGTCAGGAAGTAGCGGGCCGCTTGCAGCTTGCCTTTATAGAAGCTCACATCCGCCGCATTGCCCTTGGCCAGTCCTTCCTCGGCGCGGATCGCCTGCTCCAGCCAGCGCCAGCCAATCACCGTATGTCCGAACACTTTCAGATACAGCGCCGAGTTCGCCAGGCTGCTGTTGACCTTTCCCTGGGCCAGATCGGTCAGCAAACCGATGGTTACGGTTTGCAGGCGCGCCACCAGTTTCTCCAGCGGCTCGCGCAGTGCGGTCAGCGATTCGAACGCGTGTGCTCGCTTGCCGGTATCGGCGATCAGGCGAATCAGTTGCTTGAGCCCTGCGCCGCCGTTCTGCGCCAGTTTTCGCCCCAGCAAATCCAGCGACTGAATGCCGTGGGTGCCTTCGTGAATCGGGTTCAGGCGGTTGTCGCGGTAGTACTGCTCCACCGGGTATTCGCGGGTATAGCCGTGGCCGCCGAGGATCTGGATCGCCAGTTCATTGGCCTTCAGGCAAAACTCCGACGGCCAGGATTTGACGATGGGCGTCAGTAAATCCAGCAGCTCATGGGCCTGCTTGCGCTCGGCTTCGGTCTCCAGGGTGGTGGTGTCGTCGAACAGTCGAGCGGCGTACAGGCCGAGGTCGAACGAGCCTTCGACGTAAGCCTTCTGGGTCAGCAGCATGCGTTTGACGTCGGCGTGCTGGATGATCGCCACCGGTGCGGTGTTCGGGTCCTTGCTGTCTGGCACGCGACCCTGCGGACGCTCGCGGGCGTACTCCAGCGAGTACAGGTAGCCGGCGTAACCGAGCATCACCGCGCCCATGCCGACGCCGATCCGAGCCTCGTTCATCATCTGGAACATGTAGCTCAAGCCATGGTGCGGCTTGCCCACCAGATAGCCGACACACTCGCCGTTATCGCCGAAATTCAGCGCGGTAGAGGTGGTACCGCGCCAGCCCATCTTGTGGAAAAGCCCGGCGAGCAATACGTCGTTACGTTGGCCGAGGCTGCCGTCATCGTTGACCAGGAATTTGGGCACGATAAACAGCGAAATGCCTTTCACCCCGGCCGGTGCGTCCGGCAGCTTGGCCAGCACCATGTGCACGATGTTTTCCGACAGCGGGTGATCGCCGCCGGAGATGAAAATCTTGTTGCCCTTGAGTCGATAAGTGCCGTCAGACGCCGGTTCGGCGCGGGTACGAATATCCGACAGCGATGAGCCGGCATGGGGTTCGGTCAGGGCCATGGTGCCGAAGAAGCGGCCGTCGATCATCGGTTGCAGGAAGCGGCGCTTCTGCTCCTCGGTACCGAAGCTTTCGATCAGGTTCGCCGCGCCCATGGTCAGGAAGGGGTACGAAGTCGACGCCGCGTTGGCCGACTGGAAATGCGCGAAGCAGGCCTGGGACAGCAGTGTCGGAAGCTGCATGCCGCCCGCTTCGAAACTGCGCGCCGCATTGAGGAAGCCGGCTTCAAGAAAGGCATCCACCGCCGGTTTCACTTCCGGTATCAGAATCGCCCGACCGTCCTCGTAGCGTGGCTCGTTCTCGTCACCCTTGCGGTTATGCGGGGCAAAGAACTTCTCGGCGATGTTGCGGGCGGTGCCAAGCGCGGCATCGAAGGTTTCGCGGTTGTGCTCGGCGAAACGCTCACGCTGGGTCAGGCCCTCGGCATCGAGGACTTCATACAGCTCGAAAGCCAGATTGCGGGAACTGAGCAACGTCTCGGACATGGCGACCTACCTTTTATTGGGATGGGCCGAGTCTAGGCGGGGGAATAAAGGCTGAACAGGATGATTGATGAGCGTGATGGTGGAGCCGAGCGCCGGCTTAGCAAACACCCCAAAACAACTGTGGGAGTGAGCTTGCTCACGAAAGCGGTGGGTCAGGCAACATTGATGTCGACTGACACTCCATTTTCGCGAGCAGGCTCGCTCCCACAGGGGTATTGCGTACCGGGTAGCCATTGCGGCTGCCCGGTTCATCGGTATTAACCGATCGTCATCAAGCTGGCGTTACCACCCGCCGCAGCGGTGTTGACGCTCAATGCGCGCTCAATCACCAGGCGCTCCAGCGCAATGTTGGTTTCACCTTGCGACAGACCCTGCACGCCAACGATGGCACCGGCACGCTTGGCCACTTGTTGGCAGACCGCACGCAACTGATCGGAATGGCCATGATGCAGAACGGCATCAAACACCACTTCATCCTTGTTCCAGTCGGAAACCAGTTTGATGCGCGCCTGAATCTCCTTCGGCAATCGTGCGAACAAGGCCTTGGTCAGTTCAGCTTCCGGCCATACCGCCGAACCGCCTACCGCCAATACCGCCGCCAGTTGTGTCAGCAGATCGCCTTCGACTTCCGCCAGGCACAGCACGTGCTCGCGCGGCAGGATCGCATAGCTGTTGCGCTCGCCGGTCGGGCCAGCCAATAAGCGGGTGATGCCGCTTTGCGATTGGGCGGCGAACTGCGTGCACAGGGCACTCAGGTTGGCGAACTTGTTGCTGTCGGCCCAGGCTTTCAGGGCGGTCAGCGGCTTGCTCATGGCTTCACGCAGGCGAGCATCCGGTGCTGCGATGGCGTCGCCACGGGCGAAGGATTGTTCGATGGCGTCGGTCGGACGCGTCGACAACAAGCGGTACAGGTACAGCGGGCCGCCGGCTTTCGGACCGGTACCCGACAAGCCTTCGCCGCCGAACGGCTGGACGCCGACCACGGCACCGACGATGTTGCGGTTGACGTAGACGTTACCGGCGTTGACGTTGTCGATCACCTTGGCGATGGTCTCGTCGATGCGGGTATGCACGCCCAGCGTCAGGCCGTAGCCGGAAGCGTTGATCTGAGCGATCAGTTGATCGATGTCTTTGCGCTTGTAGCGAACCACGTGCAGCACCGGGCCGAAGATCTCCCGTTGCAGTTCGTCGAAGCTTTCCAGCTCGATCAGCGTTGGCATCACGAAGGTGCCGCGTTTGATTTCTTCGGCATCGGCGATGGCCACCTGGTACACGCTGCGACCTTTGTCGCGCATGGCCTGGATGTGCTTCTCGATGCCGGCCTTGGCTTCGGCGTCGATCACCGGGCCGATGTCCACGGACAGGCGCTCGGGGTTGCCGAGGCGACTTTCAGCCATGGCGCCCTTGAGCATTTCGATGACGCGGTCGGCGGAGTCTTCCTGCAGGCACAGAACCCGCAGGGCCGAGCAACGCTGGCCGGCGCTGTCGAAGGCCGACAATACGACGTCGATTACCACTTGTTCGGTCAGTGCCGAAGAGTCGACGATCATCGCGTTCTGGCCACCGGTTTCGGCGATCAGCGGAATCGGACGGCCCTGGTTGTCGAGGCGTCCGGCGATGTTGCGTTGCAGCAGGCGAGCGACTTCGGTGGAGCCGGTGAACATCACGCCCTTGACCCGATCATCGCCCACCAGGCCGGCACCGACGGTTTCGCCGCGGCCCGGCAGCAGTTGCAGCACGCCTTCCGGAATCCCGGCTTCGAGCAGCAAACGCACGGCTTGAGCGGCGACCAGCGGGGTTTGTTCCGCAGGCTTGGCCAATACCGGGTTGCCGGCTGCCAGCGCAGCGGCGACCTGGCCGCTGAAGATCGCCAGCGGGAAGTTCCACGGGCTGATGCACACAACCGGGCCCAGAGGACGGTGCGCGTCGTTGGTGAAATCGTTGCGCGCCTGCACTGCGTAGTAACGCAGGAAGTCCACGGCTTCACGCACTTCGGCGATGGCGTTGGCGAAGGTCTTGCCGGCTTCGCGAGCCAGCAGGCCCATCAGCGGCTGGATCTCGCCTTCCATCAAGTCGGCGGCACGTTCCAGGATCGCGGCGCGCTCGGCGGGCGGGGTGGCCTGCCAGATCGGTGCGGCGTTCAGCGCGCACTGGATGGCGTTGTCGACGTCTTCGACGGTGGCTTCCTGCACGTGGCCGACCACGTCACGCAGATCGGACGGGTTCAGGACCGGCGCAGGTGTTTCAGTGCTGGAGGCACAACCGAGCATCGGCGCGGCTTTCCAGTTGTTATGCGCGGTCGCCAGCAGGGCGCAGGACAGGGAGGCCAGGCGATGTTCGTTAGCCATGTCGATGCCGCTGGAGTTGGCGCGCTCGGTGCCGTACAGGTCACGCGGCAGCGGAATGCGCGGGTGCGGCAGGCCGAAGCCGCCTTCCAGCGTCGCCATTTGCTCAATGCTGGCCACTGGATCGGCCACCAGCTCCTGAATCGAAATCGACTGGTCGGCGATGCGGTTGACGAACGAAGTGTTCGCGCCGTTTTCCAGCAGGCGACGTACCAGGTACGCCAGCAGGGTTTCGTGCGTACCGACCGGAGCGTACACGCGGCACGGACGGTTCAGCTTGCCTTCGGAAACCTTGCCTACGACCTGTTCGTACAGCGGTTCACCCATGCCGTGCAGGCACTGGAACTCGTACTGGCCCGGGTAATAGTTCTGACCGGCGATGTGATAAATGGCCGACAGGGTGTGGGCGTTGTGCGTGGCGAACTGCGGGTAGATGACTTCCGGCACCGACAGCAGTTTGCGTGCGCAAGCGATGTAGGACACGTCGGTGTACACCTTGCGGGTATAGACCGGATAGCCTTCCAGGCCTTCGACCTGGGCGCGCTTGATTTCGCTGTCCCAGTACGCGCCTTTGACCAGGCGGATCATCAGGCGATGACGGCTGCGGCGAGCCAGGTCGATCACGTAGTCGATCACATACGGGCAGCGCTTCTGATAAGCCTGGATCACGAAGCCGATGCCGTTCCAGCCGGTCAGTTGCGGCTCGAAGCACAGGCGCTCGAGCAGATCCAGCGACAGCTCGAGGCGGTCGGCTTCTTCGGCGTCGATGTTCAGGCCGATGTCGTATTGCTTGGCCAGCAGGGTCAGCGAGAGCAGGCGCGGGTACAGCTCGTCCATCACGCGCTCGTATTGCGCGCGGCTGTAGCGCGGGTGCAAGGCCGACAGCTTGATCGAGATGCCCGGGCCTTCATAAATCCCGCGACCGTGGGACGCTTTGCCGATCGAGTGAATGGCTTGTTCGTACGAGGCCAGGTACTTCTGGGCGTCGTGTTCGGTCAGCGCGGCTTCGCCGAGCATGTCGTAGGAGTAACGGAAACCCTTGGCTTCGAACTTGCTGGCGTTGGCCAGGGCTTCGGCGATGGTTTCACCGGTGACGAACTGCTCGCCCATCAGGCGCATCGCCATGTCGACGCCCTTGCGGATCATCGGCTCGCCGCTCTTGCCGATGATGCGGCTCAGGGACGAGGTCAGGCCTGTTTCGTTATGGGTAGAGACCAGTTTGCCGGTCAGCAACAGACCCCAGGTCGCGGCGTTGACGAACAGCGAAGGGCTGTTGCCCAAGTGTGGCTGCCAGTTGCCGGTGCTGATCTTGTCGCGGATCAGCGCGTCACGGGTGCCTTTGTCCGGGATACGCAGCAGCGCTTCGGCCAGGCACATCAGCGCCACGCCTTCCTGGGACGACAGGGAAAATTCCTGCAGCAGGCCTTGAACAATGCCGGCACGACCGCCAGCGCTCTTCTGGTTGCGCAGTTTTTCGGCAATCGAGGCAGCGAGTTTGTTGGTGGCTTCGGCCATCGGTGCCGGCAGGCGAGCCTGCTCGATCAGCATTGGCACCACTTCCGGTTCCGGGCGACGGTACGCAGCGGTGATCGAGGCGCGCAGCACCGATTGCGGCAGGATGCTTTCGGCGAATTCGAGGAAGCACTGGTGCGCGTGGTCGACATGGACTTCGCCCGTGTCGTCAGCGTCCTTGCTGGTCAAACCGTTCAGCTCGGTCAGGGTTGCACCATCCTCGAGTTTCTCCAGGTAATTGAAAATTGCCTGCTTGATCAGCCAGTGCGGCGTGCGATCAATCGAGGTCGCGGCGGCCTTGAGGCGTTCGCGGGTCGGGTCATCGAGTTTGACCCCAAGGGTGGTGGTAGCCATGTTTTTATCCTCATGTTTGCCACGACTGCGTGGCATCAGCTGGCGGCAAGATTAGCCGTGCGCCGAAAGAGGTGCAACCGGGTGCAACCCTTTTTTTGTCGGAATATTAAGCAGCTCGTCAGGAAATAAATTCTGGTACGAACGTGCTGCGCCTGCTTGGTGCTTTTGCTTCTATCGCGTCGTATCTACTGCGCTAAAAGGGAGCAAAAAAGCCTGCTTTTCCTGAAAATCCGATTAGGTGCAACTAATTCTCGAGAAATGGGTTGCACCTGATTTGCTTTGTTGAATAGCATTCGCGCCCCAAGGTGCAACCCGTCATAAAAGGCAGGTGCACCGGCTGATGGCTTTCCTGGGGAAACATCAGTCATAAATGCGCGGGATCCCGGATCGTCTGTCAAACGTCGTCGTTTGCGAACGGTTCACCAGCCGCCGCTACATAAAAACAAAGCCAGGGCGTCACTTAATGAGCGTAAGCAATCCAACCTTGATCACGTTCGTGATCTACATCGCAGCCATGGTGCTGATCGGCTTCATGGCCTATCGCTCCACCAACAACCTTTCTGATTACATCCTCGGCGGTCGCAGCCTGGGCAGCGTCGTTACCGCGCTGTCTGCCGGCGCCTCCGACATGAGCGGCTGGTTGCTGATGGGCCTGCCGGGCGCCATCTACATGTCCGGCCTGTCCGAAAGCTGGATCGCCGTCGGCCTGATCATCGGTGCCTACCTGAACTGGCTGTTCGTCGCCGGCCGTCTGCGCGTGCAGACCGAGCACAACGGCGATGCCCTGACCCTGCCGGACTACTTCGCCAGCCGTTTCGAAGATAAAAGCGGGCTGCTGCGGATCATCTCTGCGGTCGTGATCCTGGTGTTCTTCACCATCTACTGCGCCTCCGGCATCGTGGCCGGTGCCCGTCTGTTCGAAAGCACCTTCGGCATGTCCTACGAGACTGCGCTATGGGCCGGTGCTGCGGCGACGATTGCCTACACCTTCGTGGGCGGTTTCCTGGCGGTGAGCTGGACGGACACCGTACAAGCCACCCTGATGATTTTTGCCTTGTTGCTGACGCCGATCATCGTGCTGCTGGCCACCGGTGGCGTCGATACCACGTTCCTGGCCATCGAAGCGCAAGATCCAAGCAACTTCGACATGCTCAAGGGCACGACCTTCATCGGCATCATCTCGCTGATGGGCTGGGGCCTGGGCTACTTCGGTCAGCCGCACATCCTGGCGCGTTTCATGGCGGCGGATTCGGTCAAATCGATTGCCAACGCCCGTCGCATCTCCATGACCTGGATGATCCTGTGCCTGGGCGGCACCGTCGCCGTAGGCTTCTTCGGTATCGCCTATTTCTCGGCTCACCCTGACGTGGCCGGTGCCGTGACCGAAAACCACGAGCGCGTGTTCATCGAACTGGCGAAAATCCTGTTCAACCCATGGGTGGCCGGTGTCCTGCTGTCGGCGATTCTGGCCGCGGTGATGAGCACCCTGAGCTGCCAGCTGCTGGTGTGCTCCAGCGCCCTGACCGAAGACTTCTACAAGACCTTCCTGCGTAAAAGCGCTTCCCAGGTTGAACTGGTCTGGGTCGGCCGTGCCATGGTGCTGCTGGTTGCCCTGATCGCGATCGGTCTGGCGGCCAACCCGAGCAACCGCGTACTGGGCCTGGTGAGCTATGCCTGGGCCGGTTTCGGTGCCGCATTCGGTCCGGTCGTGCTGATCTCGGTGATCTGGAAAGACATGACCCGCAACGGTGCACTGGCCGGTATCCTGGTCGGCGCGATCACCGTGATCGTGTGGAAACACTTCGAACTGCTGGGCCTGTACGAAATCATCCCTGGTTTCATCTTCGCCAGCCTGGCGATCTACATTGTCAGCAAGCTGGGTAATCCGACCAGCGGCATGCTTTCGCGCTTCGCTGCTGCCGAGGCCGATTTCCGTCTGAACAAGTGATAAGCGATGGGGAGCGCGCTTCCCATCTCTGATAAAAGAACGGCTCGCAGCCTAAAGGTGCGAGCCGTTTTTTTTTGTTCGGGCATTGTCTCGCACTTCTTTTTTGTCGCCTTTTTCTTTACCTCTCGTGGGATATTTCCGGTTTTGCTTGGTCGTCTTGAATTCTCTCTGTGTGCACGTACTTTGCGTTAGCCCGCCTCATGCCCGAGTCGGGGTAACTCATCCTTGACAGTGGCGGGCGTCCCACGGCTGGGAGGTGATCAGAGAGGGATATCAAGACATGGCTATCGGTCCAGGCGACAAAACCAGTGCACCCGAGAAGAAGTCCATCGCAGAGCAACTGGCCTGGCTTGATCTGGCCGCCCAGGCCGAGCGCGCCGCCAAGGCGCAGCCTCACATCGATATCAACTGTACGCTGATGCCGTGCCCCGCCAGCCAGGCGGAGCTTTTCGTCGTGCCCGTGCGTTATGCCCTGGCCGAGGAAAAGGCCACTGACCCCTGCTGCGTCCCCGGCGTGTCCACCCAGGGCCGGCCCATGGCGGTGCGACGTCTGCGTGCCGGGTTTGTTTATCTGTGGCAGGACCAGGGGCCGCTCAAGCGTTATGGCGTCTCGCGCTCCGGCCAGTTCGTGGAGCAGGCACTGGACGAGGATGAAACCCTGCTGCTCAACGCTCCCCTGTCGGGGTTGGCGTTGGAAAAAATCCACGATGCCTGGATGCTCTACAGCGAATTTCCGTTGAACGCCGAGCGCTGCAAGGCGCTGAGTGACAGCAGCGCCAAGCGCCGTGAACACATGCGCCACATCGCCTTGCGCACCGTGGCCAACGAACTGCAAGCCGAACACTGCCCGCCGCTGGAGCAAGCCGCCGAGGTGATGGCTGAACTGCTCCCCGAGACCTTCGCCCGCGCCCTGAAGGCTGACCTGAAACGGGGTGCCGAGGACACCGACGCGCTGGGCGAGGCCGTGATGAAGGACCCGACGCGAGGCAACATCAAGGCCTACACCGACGCCATGCACCGTGCTCGCGAGCGCGAGCGCGTCCTGGCCCTGCACCCCGACGTCAGCGACCAGCCGCCGGGCCAGTGGAGCGCCGAACCGTGGGAAGGGCAGGGCACTCAGGACTGGCTGGACAGCGCGATGGCACAAACCGAGGGGCTGTTCGCCGTCTTCGCCTGCCTCGACGACGACCTTGGTGTGCTGCGTGACATCAATCACGAACAGGAATGGCTGGAGGCGAATCACGAAAAATG